>JAXHSS010000181.1:0-2716 GCA_034190675.1 Pseudomonadota bacterium | reverse complement strand
TCACCAACGACATGACGCTCAATGCCATGACTCTTTTTTTGATAACACACTAATTGCTGGACTTGTTTTTGTTTGCCCTCAGGTGCAAGGAGTATGCCTTCTGGCGCGAGCTGATCAAGTAAAGGCTCAGGAATGGAGAGTGGCGCTGCGGCTAATAAAATAGCATCAAATGGCGCTTGAATTGGCATGCCTTGGTAGCCATCACCAAAGCGCAAATGTGCTTTGCTTTTAAGGTGCAATAAAGTTGTGCGAGCTTTTTTATACAATGACTCGATCCGCTCTATTGAGTAGACCTTCGGCACTAATAAACTGAGCACCTGCGCCTGATAGCCACAACCTGTGCCGATTTCCAACACCTTTTGGGGCTCAACGGCCATCATGATCTGACACATCAAGGCTACCGTGTACGGCTTTGAGATGGTCTGCCCTTCACCAATTGATAAGGCAAAGTCCTCATAGGCGCGGGACTGAAAGGCCTCTTGAACAAAAATATGGCGCGGCACTTCAGACATCGCCTGAAGCACCCGAACATCGTTAATTCCTCGATCTGCCAGCCGTTCAACCATTCGGCGCCGTGTGCGCTGAGAGGTCATCCCGATGCCATTCAGATCGAAATTAGTCATTTCAGAAGAGCTCGCTCACTTGATCCATCACCGCAAACTGAGTCATATCCACATGGATCGGGGTGATCGATACATAGCCCTCTGCAATCGCTTGGAAGTCGGTTCCCTGATCATCATCTTTGCAATGATTACCCGATAATCCGATCCAGTAATTACAAGTGCCACGCGGGTTAATCAGCTCATGCAAGTCATCACTTTGTGTTCGCTGGCCTAAGCGAGTGATGCGAAAACCTTTCAACTCATCCAAGCTCACGTCTGGAATATTGACGTTTAAAATCGTGCGCTGTGGCAAGGATAAATCTGCGGTACGTTTCAACACCTCGCGAACGGCATATTCAGCTGTTTCCCAATGCTTGGGGTGGTGGTTGGTAATCGAAAAAGCGATATTGGACGTTGGCAAAAAGCGTGCTTCAAGCGCGGCGGCAACCGTACCTGAGTAGAGCACATCATCGCCCAAATTGGCGCCAGCATTGATACCCGTCAGCACCTTCTTGGGTATATGCTCCACCAAGCCATTGAGCGCTACATGTACGCAGTCAGCTGGGGTGCCCACCACAGCAAAGATATTGTCTTCAACGGCGGTGATGGTAATCGGGTTTTGCAAACTCAGCGCACTGCTCGCCCCGCTTCGGTTAACATTCGGCGCAAAAATCGCGTAATCCGACTGTTCTTTAACAATTTTTTCGAGCAACTTGAGTCCCGGTGCAAAAAAACCATCGTCATTACTCAGTAAAATATAATCATCACGCGCAAATAGCGGGTTGGGCATACAATTTCCTCAGGTGTGACTGGCATCCACTAACTCAAAACATTCACCGAGTAAGGCGGTTGCAAAGCTTCCCGTCGCCAGTTCGAAATATAGTTCTAATTGCCCGCCATTTTGCCACTGCCAGCTAAAATTATCCACATTCACGCGGGTGGCTCGGCGAGCGGGGCTAACGCGCTGCTTGGCAAAAAAACTCGGCAACGCCTGCAAGAGTGGCCACTGCGCCAATAGCTCTTCAAAAACCGTTTGCTCAAACTGCTTAGCAGCCAATGTTGCTTTAGTTGAAAAATCTGCCTCTGGCTCAGCCTCTCCTACTAATGGCAGGCTTGGGTGAATATCCCCCGTTTGCAAACGCTCATTAAGCACCTGTTGGTTACCACGCTGCTCCCAGACAAAGCTGCTATTAGCGCCATCAAGAATAAAGCACTCGCCTTCTATGGCCTCATAATAGGGCTTAATCGACACGCGTTTAGCCAACCATTCATTAAACAACCACGATCGAAGCGAGGACAAAGCCATGCTTTGTGCTGTGCGCCCTCTTGGTCTTTTGTCCGTCTGCAGCCAATTCAGCGCACGTCGTAGGTTAGCTCCCTCATGGCCAAAACGCTGCTCACCAAAATAGTTAGGCATGCCATGCGCCTTTAACTGCATTAACTTTTGCTCAATTTGCTCAACTATTTTGGATTCATTAACCCCTTCAATCTTTCGCAAACGAATGCGGAAACGGTTTTTTTTATGTTGGCCTAGTCTCAGTTTACGTCGATGCCTTGCCATTGAAAGCACGGTACAGCCTGTTAAAACCTCTTGTCCTAACCACTCATCAGGCGTTGGCTTGTTGATCAAATGCAAACATATCCACTGGCGTGTGACGGCATGGCGGTCTTTTCGGCCGCTAAATGTTGCCGCCTTAGCCGGCAAACCGAGTTTCTTTACTAATTGCTCAGCTACCCAATGCGTGTTTTGAAGGCGCTTTTCAATAAATAATAATAAAAACTCACCTTCGCCATCGGGTTCATGTCCGAGTATTTCTTCAACAAAAAAATCCTCAGGCTCAGCACGAAAAACCGCTTTACCGAAGGCAGGCCTCTGCCAATGCAAATTTAATTCATTCATAAATTCTTAGATGGATCAGGAAAAAAGTAATGCCCGAGAAATGCCTCAGACATCATGTGCACGCTGAATTAGCGCCACCGCATGGGTCGCAACACCCTCTTTTCGGCCAATAAAGCCCAGCTGTTCGGTCGTAGTTGCCTTCAGGTTAACCGCGCTAAGATCAAGCTCAAGCAGCGTTGCTATGGTTTGCTTCATCGCCAGCTTATGCGGATTG
>JAXHSS010000180.1:0-2732 GCA_034190675.1 Pseudomonadota bacterium | reverse complement strand
TTTGGGAATATCGCCACCCGCATCAACAACAATGCCTTCGTGAGTTTCGTCACACCAAAGCACAGAGCAGTTTTGCTCGAATGGGGTTACAGGAACGATGCTGTATTGAAGTGCCATAGCTAATGCCTTAATTAGACGGTAGAGATGGATTTTAGCTGTTCGTAGCGCTGTTCAACTAACTCGCCGATAGGCACTTGTTTTAGGCGCTCGATATGCTTGATAAGCTTTGCTTTGAGTGTTTCGGCCATTTCATCGGCCGCACGATGGGCGCCTCCGAGTGGCTCGGGAATAACTTCATGGATGAGACCAAGCTCAAACAAGCGCTCGGCATTAAGCCCCATGGCTTCGGCGGCTTGTTCAGCGTATTTGGCATCTTTCCATAAGATAGAGGCGCACCCTTCAGGTGAAATCACCGAATACACGCTGTATTGAAGCATCATCAACTGGTCTGCTACGCTGATAGCCAATGCGCCACCAGAGCCGCCTTCACCAATAACTGTGCTGATGATCGGCACTTCCAAGCGTGACATAACGGCAAGGTTTTCCGCGATGGCAACGCCTTGGCCGCGTTCTTCTGCATTAATGCCTGGATAGGCGCCCGGAGTATCCACCAAGGTGATAACGGGCAGCTTAAAGCGTTCCGCCATTTCCATAATTCGGCGCGCTTTTCGGTAACCTTCAGGGCGCGGCATACCAAAATTACAGCGCACTTTGTCTTCGGTATCACGGCCTTTTTCTTGACCAATAATCGCTACAGGATGGCCACCGATCTTGCCGATTCCTGCAATGGTCGCACCGTCATCTTTGAACTGACGATCACCATGCAGCTCTTTAAAATCATCAACAATGCGCTCGATATAATCTTTTGCATGTGGGCGTTGAATATGACGAGCGATCTGAGTGATCTGCCAAGGGCTCAGTTTTGAGAAAATTTTCTCCGTCAGTTTCTGGCTTTTTTCTTCGAGCTTTTGAACCTCATCAGCCAAGCTGACTTCTTGGTTGACCTCCATCTGATGTAGCTCTTCAATTTTTGCTTGAAGATCCGCGATGGGCTGTTCGAATTCTAACCAGTTCGGATTCATAAATTTTCCTTCTGTTCGCCGCTACGATATCGACCCAAGCTGCCTCAAGACAGCTTGCGGCCTTTGCCCGCTGCTAATCGCAAACGAAGCGCGTTCAGCTTGATGAAGCCTTCCGCATCTTTTTGGTTATAAGCGCCTTCGTCGTCTTCAAATGTCGCGATGCTTTCATCGAACAAGCTATCTTCAGACTGACGACCCACTACGCTGACGCTGCCTTTATAGAGCTTCACGCGTACCACACCGTTTACGTTTTCTTGGCTTTCATCGATCAGTGTCTGCAACGCTTTGCGCTCAGGCGACCACCAATATCCGTTATAAACCAAGCTTGCATATTTTGGCATTAGCTCATCTTTAAGGTGAGCCAACTCGCGATCCAATGTCAACGACTCGATACCACGATGCGCTTTTAGCAAAATTGTGCCACCCGGAGTTTCATAACAACCACGTGATTTCATACCCACATAGCGATTTTCAACGATATCCAAACGGCCCACACCGTGCTCGCCGCCTTTCTTATTAAGAAACTCAAGCACTTCTGCTGGCGACATTGCTTGACCATCAATCGCGACCACATCACCTTTTTTATAGGTCAGCTCAAGATACTCAGGGGCATCTGGCGCCGCTTCAGGAGCAACACTCCAGCGCCACATGTCTTCTTCAGCTTCTGCCCAAGGATCTTCCAAAATGCCGCCCTCGTAAGAGATATGCAACAGGTTAGCGTCCATCGAATACGGGGATTTTTTGCCACGCTTCATCTCGATCGGAATGCCATTTTCTTCGGCATATTTCATCAGTGATTCGCGAGAGTTCAAGTCCCAGTCACGCCACGGTGCAATCACTTGAATACCAGGAGCGAGAGCATAAGCGCCTAATTCAAAACGTACTTGGTCATTACCCTTACCCGTCGCGCCATGTGAAATAGCATCGGCGCCCGTTTCTTGAGCAATCTCGACCAAGCGCTTGGCAATCAATGGGCGTGCAATAGAAGTGCCCAGCAAATACTCGCCTTCATAAATGGCATTGGCGCGGAACATTGGGAAGACATAATCACGAACAAACTCTTCGCGCAAATCTTCAATATAAATTTCCTTAACGCCCATTTGCTCAGCCTTGGCACGAGCAGGTTCGACCTCCTCACCTTGGCCGATATCCGCTGTAAACGTCACAACTTCGCAGTTGTACTCGTTTTGCAGCCATTTGACGATAATCGACGTATCCAAACCACCTGAATACGCTAGCACGACTTTATTGATTGAGCTCATAGACGAAAAACCAAGAAAATTAAACGAAAGGCTGGTATTGTACGCCTTTTGAATTTTAATGAACAGAGCCAATGACTTACCTGATGAAACAACGCTTCCGAGGATTTCTACCGGTCATCGTTGATGTCGAAACGGGTGGTTTTGAACCCAAAAACAACGCCTTATTGGAAATTGCCTTTGTCACGACCGAACTCGACGAGCAGGGTAAACTCCACCCCAGCGAGTCTCTCGGCTATGCCATTACGCCTGAAAGCGAATTAGTCGTTGAGCCTGAAGCCTTAGAGTTTACCGGGATCGTACTCGACGAAAACCGACAAGCTCATAATGAGAAAGACGCCTTACAAGAAGGCTTTCAACAGGTAAGAAAAGCCGTTAAAGCCCAAGGCTG
>JAXHSS010000018.1:0-18951 GCA_034190675.1 Pseudomonadota bacterium | reverse complement strand
GCATATCTACGGCGGTGCGGTTCAATTAGGCTATGCGCTGACGGACGCATGGACGATCCAGACTCAAGCTGAAGTTGTGCGTCGATTGGCAGCTGGTGGTGATGATTTGCCACGTACAGCGCCTGTTCGCCTTCGTCATGAGTTGCAGTATGGCTCGGGTGGTTTTGATGCCTATGTGGGTCTTGAGCAAGTGTTGCGCTCGGTCTATGTGGCAGACAGTGAGGAAGAGACTCCAGGCTACGAGCTCGTTTTTGCTGGTGCATCGTATAATATTGAGCCAATCAACACCTCAGTGTGGGTTAAGGCCAATAATCTGTTGGATCAGTACGCACAGGATCACAGCTCGTTCATCAAGGAGCAATCGCCTTTATTGGGGCGCCAGTTCCAATTAGGAGTAACGGCGAACTTCTAGTCAATACCTAAGGACTATCCTTATGGTTATCGCTCGGTAGTTTAACGAGTAAACGCATGGCAAAAACATTTCTATTCGTATCTGCTACCGAGCATCACTCAAAATGATAAGTTACAGTGTTTGAACTTGATTCATAAATAACGCTGTGATCGTCTCATCGAAGTTATCATTATCAATTACCATGAGTTAATTTTTTTGGGGTATGTGTTGCTCAACTCAAAAATTTGAAATTAAGCCACTATGGAGTTATGCAGGGTGAGCTGAAATAAGAAAGCCAGCTACAAGTTGCTGGCTAAAAATGTTGTTGTACTACTAACCCCTGAAGTCAGATGGTGAAAAGCAAACCGTTGGCATTCGGGGAATATCTAACCAAAACAACAACTTTATTGTCTAGTTTTACAGGAAAAACACAAATTAATCATTATTAAAACGCTTATTAAATACTCATTAACACAGATTAAATTTGATTTTTCACTGAAAAAATACCAGAATTCGTCTAAAATTGAATGTTAATTAAATTAAAGGTTGTTTTATGAAGAACCTCCAATCTATGCGCCCTCTAGCGATTTTCGCGCAAACATAGAATGTCTAATAATAAACATCACCCAACAGTATGCTCGGTTTTATTTCTGGTTACCCTGTTATTAGTCACGCTAAAACAATCAGGTTTTAACGACTTTAATGCATGAAACCCTTAGTATTTATTGGGGCAGGGCATACGCATTTAGGCACAATTAAGGCATTAAAGAAACGACAACAGTTGCCTAAAAGCACGGTCTTGATCTCGGCTTCTCGTTTTCAGTATTACTCAGGCATGATCCCAAGTTGGGTTGCTGGACATTATTCGCTGGAAGATTGCTGTATTGATGTTACTACTTTTTGTCAGCGCATGGGTATTCAGTTTATCCAAACGGCGGTTTACGACATCAACGTTCAAAAGCAGGCAGTAATCTATGAAGGCGGCCGACAAGCGTATGGCCTCTTGTCTATTGATGTCGGCTCCAGTTCTCGCGAGTTAGACCAAGCCGCTAATTTTTCCATTCAAACCATCAAACCGCTGTCGCTTTTTGTCCAGTCACTATCAGCTACCTCAGCGCGAGGAAGCGAAGCTCAGCACCCGATGATCAAACAAGTGATCGGCGGTGGAGCGGGAGGTTTTGAGCTGGTCATGGCGATTGCCTGTCGTGATAGATCAAGGTCAACGCGCTGGGTTGTCAATGATCGTGGTTTATTACCTATGTTTGCGCATGCTCTGCGTCAAAAGGCATTTAAGCAGCTTCAAGAAAAAGGGATTGAATGCTCTCATACGCCACAATCGCAGCCAAGTTTGCTCGCGATCGGAGCAAAAGCTCATCCTTGGCAATCAAAAACACACTTAAAAACCTGTAAGGACGGGTATTTTCTGGTGGATAAAAACCATCAGTGTGTGGGTCAAGCGAATGTGTTTGCTGTGGGTGATTGTGCTACTCGCCAAGACATCAGCTTGGCCAAATCTGGGGTTCATGCAGTTCGGCAAATTCCTGTTTTAGCCAATAACCTGCATCAGGTGCTCACACAAACCCCATTTGGGCTCAGAGCTTACCACCCAAAGGCTCGTCAATTGTATCTACTATCCTGCGGTGATCAGTATGCACTAGGCTCATGGGGGAACATCAGTTTTTCAGGACGGTGGGTTTGGCATTGGAAGAAATGGCTGGATACACGTTATGTGCGCCAGTTTTCAGCTCGTCAGTAGCAGCGTTAACTTTTTCGTATCGCAAAAAAAGCAGAGCCTAAGCTCTGCTTTACACAATTAGAAAGTTTTAATGTATGTTAGCGATGAGCGTTCATCACTAACATACATTAAACGGGTTTCGCTTCATGGTTTGAGGCATCTACTTTCATTGTGAATGGTGAAGGAACGCCACCTAGATAGTCTTCAAACTCTTTCAGCTTTATGATGTTATCGTGCTCCCAAGGGTGGAAGCCGCGCTTGAACCAATCTAACCAGTCAGGAATCAGATCTTTACCCATAATGCGTAAAACGATTTTGCCAAAAGTTTTCCATGCCGTAAAGCTAAACAGTTTCTTCTGTTTGAATGCCAAAGCAAGGAAAAAAGGAATAATTTCAATGAAATAAAGAGTGGTCATGACCAAAAGTGCAACACAGCGGCTGATGTACGCTGAGAAGTTATCATCTTTGCCATAGGCTTCTTGATAAACATCAAAAGCAACTGCTTTATGCTCTGTTTCTTCAAGGGCATGCCACATCCAAATGCCTTTGTAGGCCTCATCGGCTTCTTCAATTATTTCTTGGTTTTCAAGTAATGTTGCTCCACCGATGGCGGTAAGGTGCTCAAGAGCAACGGTAGCCAAAAGCCAGTAGCGTTTCGGCAAATTTTTTTTAATGCGCTGAATGATCCACATATTGAAACGCAGCTGATGGGTAAATAATGAACCAACTTTGTTTTCGTAGTATTCGTTATAGATTTCATGCTCACGACCGTGCATGGCTTCTTGACCAATAAAAGCACGAATGTCCTTCTCAAGCTCTGGTTTGTCTTTAGCAACATCGAGGTGGGCACGAACAGCGTCAATGAAGAAACGCTCACCATCCGGGAAGGTGATGCTTGCAACATTGAGTAAGTAAACCATGAAAGGATTGTTCGGATGCCAGCTTAAAACTTTTTCTGGATCGACATTGAATTTAATGTCGCGACGAACGGGAGATATTGATGCTGTAGTGTTCATATCAAAGCTTCTTTTTTTAAAGATGGTTATATAGGCGATTTAATTGATGTTAAATTGAAACATTTTATTTTGCAATAGTTAACATTTAATTATTATTGGTAACTTTTTGTAATTGATGTCGTTTCTAAGACAGTGAGAATAGGCGTTTTCTGGTTTCCCCGCTGTTGGCGTTATAACGCTTTTTCTAGTTATAACAAATGGTTCTTTTAACAACCCAATTTGACAACCCAATCGACAAAATATTCCCCATTTTTTATGAGTTATTAGGCAACACATGGACATCGTTAGATCATTTTGTTCATAGCGAGCAAAGCGAAATGAAGCCACTGTGACTTGGCGCTTTTATTTTAGTTCGAAAAAGAGCAGTTTCAGATAGGGATAAATGAGGAAAAAATTATGCGATGTACTTCTAAAACTAGATGGCCTTCAATTTTGTGTGAAATTGAAGGACTTGCTTAATGCTCTCAAAGCTGGCGTGTTCACAATTTGATGCTGTTAGCGGATAATTTGAATACTACAAATTGCAAAAAAGTTTAAATAGTTATTGGGCTGTTGGGGGCTCAATGGTGAAGGGTGAAGGAACGCCACCTAAATAGTCTTCAAACTCTTTCAGTTTTATGATGTTATCATGCTCCCAAGGGTGGAAGCCGCGCTTGAACCAGTCAAGCCAGTCACCTGAAATGCGAACGATGATAGGCTTTAATGCGCCAAGGTAAAATTTTCCCCAGGCTTTTCGGTCGGTGAGTTCACCGCGAGTGTAAATCAGGTAGAACAACGAGCTAAACAAAGAGCCCATGTATAAAATCGTTGAGGTAATTAGGAAAAAGCAACGAAGTAGGTAGTTAGACAGCTTGCTGTCATCGCCATACGCTTTTTGGTACACATCAAAAACTACGGCTTTGTGTTCAGTTTCTTCGAGGGCATGCCACATCCACATGGCTTTGTAATCAGGGTCGCAACGATCATCAGGTGTGATTGTGTCGTGCATTTCAAGATAGGCACCACCAAAAATTGCTGTAAGGTGCTCAAGTGCAGCCGATGAAAGTAACCAGTAGCGACGAGGAAAACGTTTGATAGTGTTGATCATCAAATCAGTCGTTTTATGTTGAAAAGCGGCAGCCTTAGGATTTTGAATTTCATGCGCTTCATTATAGATATCATGCTCACGACCATGCATTGCTTCTTGGCCGATAAAGGCGCTCATATCTTTTTTCAGCTTAGGGTCGTCTGCTACAAATTCGCTGTGGGCACGCATAGTGTCAATGAAAAAGCGCTCGCCCTTAGGGAAGCTCATGCTACCAACGTTAAGCAGGTAGTTAGTGAATGGATCGTCGCCAACCCAGTTCATCACTTTGCTTGGGTCAACCTTAAACTTCATATCTCGACGGATAGGAGATGCCTCTTTTTTCATGGCCGTGTACCTCTTGAATCTAAATTTTAGCCGCTCAGGAGAAAAAAACTACCACTCGTGAATCAGTATCTCTATTACAATGGATGCTGTCAATCCCTGAAATTTACTTTTGGAAGTGAACACTTAAGCTTCTTGTTTTTTGGGCATGGGTTGTGGTTAATTGCATTGCAAAAAGCAACTGAATTCACTACGCTTCGGATCATCATTTTATAAATGCGAAGTGAAAAATATGATCAAGAAACGACCTCCCTCATCTGGGTTGCAGTGGATATCAGACGGAATAAGCCTGTTCTTTGAATCATGGTTACGTTGGTTATTGATTGGCGCTTTTTATTTATCAGTCGTGGTGCTGCCACAGCTGTTATTGCCAGGGCTTATCGGCAGTTTGCTGGCTAATATGATCGCTTTTGTCGGGATTGGCTACGCCATGATTGCAGCGGAGCAGCAAGCCGCTGGTCAACAAATTCAACTCGGTGCGGTTTGGCGTTCATTTACTGATAACGGCCGAATAGGGCGCGCTTTTTCGGTCGCGCTGATTATCACGGGTATCTTCTTCGTTCTTATGCTAGGTGTTGGCTATTATTTAGTGAGCCAGTTTGGTGACAATATTGGCGAGCTTGAAGTGATCGCTAATCAGCAAAAAACAGATACAGAGGGTGCAGCGCAAGCGATGATAGCACTGTTAAAGCCTCACCTGGCTGATTTGTTGGGCGTGTTATTGCTTTTGTCTGTTGTGCTGATGCCAGTTTATTGGCTTTATTATTACGCCTTGCCCCTGACCGTTTTGCAGGACCGAGCGGTTGGCGAATCCATCAAGTTAGCCATTGAAGGCGGGTATAAAAACATTGCAGCTTGGTTGGTCTTCGGACTTTGCTATGTTCTGCTTGCGCTTGTAATGCTGTTTACGGTGTCTTTGACGTTTGGTGCGGCGTTATTTGCTTTCTTGCCGATTACGTTTTTAATCCAATATGTCAGCTACAAAGACATTTTTTCTGACACTGGTGTTCAGATGAGTGTCGATTTTACAAAGCCAGAATCCTCTGAAGACGAAGACTCCCGCTACTTTTAATTATCCAACCCAAGCTTAAGGATGAGCTTGGGTGACTGCTTTTGTGATTGGTTTTATGATTGACACAGTGCTCACAAAGGCCTTTTTATAATGCATAGTTTTCGCCAGCAAGCGATGACTCATGACCGAAACTTCTACTTTAACAAGCGAACAAACCTCTTCAAAAAACCAAGGCAAAACGCTGTGCCTTATCCTGGGTGATCAACTCAGCAAAGACATCAGCAGCCTTCAGTACGCGAAAGATAATGGCATTGCAAAAGGAAGCATCATCGTTCTTATGGCCGAAGTTGCAGCTGAAGCTCAATATGTGAAGCATCACAAGAAGAAAATCGCCTTTCTTTTTTCCGCCATGCGCCATTTTGCTCAACAGCTAAAAGAGCAGGGCTACACCGTAGAGTATTGCCAGTATGAGCAAGGTCTAAAGAGTTTAAAAGCCGCCGTTGAGTATGCCCAGTCGCGCTATGAGCTTGGTGAAATTGTCGTCACGGAGCCAGGTGAATATCGCCTCAAAGCGGAATTTGAAGGCTGGCAAAATGACGTTGATCTACCTGTAAAGCTTTGCACGGACCAGCGTTTTTTGACAGATACAAGCTTTTTTGCTCAATGGGCAAAAGGGCGCAAACAACTTCGAATGGAGTATTTCTACCGAGAAATGCGCAAGCGCCATCACGTGTTGATGGAGGATGGTGAGCCTGTAGGTGGACAGTGGAATTTTGACAAGAGCAATCGTCAAGCCTTGCCTGAGGATATCGACATTACCGCCCCCAAAATCTTTACTCCTGATAGCATCAGCCAAGAAGTGATGGCACTGGTGGAAAAGGAATTTGCTGATCATTTTGGCGCTCTTGAACCATTTTATTTTGCCGTCACTCGAGAGCAGGCTTTGCAAGTGCTCGATGAGTTTATAGAAAACCGACTACCTTGGTTTGGTGACTACCAAGATGCCATGAGCGAACAAGACCCATGGCTGTTTCATTCGCATATTAGCTTTTATCTCAACTGCGGCCTGTTAAACCCTCAAGAAGTGATCGACCTTGCCGAGCATGCTTATCATATTGGCCATGCTCGCATTAACGCCGTTGAGGGCTTTATTCGTCAAGTGCTCGGGTGGCGCGAATATGTTCGCGGCCTCTATTGGCACCTGATGCCAGACTACGCTCAAAATAACGCACTCAATGCCAAGCGAGATCTGCCCGAGTTTTTCTGGACAGCCAAAACCGAAATGAACTGCCTTAAGCACTGTGTTCAAAACACCATCGACAACGCCTATGCCCACCATATTCAGCGCCTGATGGTACTAGGTAATTTCATGTTGCTGGCAGGCATCGAGCCAAAGCAAGTCAATGAATGGTATCTGCTGGTTTATGCCGATGCTTATGAATGGGTGGAGCTGCCTAATGTGTCGGGCATGATTCTCTTTGCCGACGGGGGCATTTTGGCCAGCAAGCCCTATGCAGCCAGTGGCTCGTATATCCACAAAATGTCCAATTATTGCCAAAGCTGCCACTACAACGTGAAGGAAAAACAAGGAGCAACGGCCTGCCCATTTAATTATCTGTATTGGAATTTTATTTTTGAGCATCAGTCCATGCTAAGCAAAAACCCGCGTATGAACCTGGTGATCCGAAATGCGCAGAAAACATCCAATGACAAGCGCGAGCAAATAAAGCGTGATAGCCAGATTTTTTTCAAAGCCTTGGCAAGCGGCGAGACGGTGTAAGTTATCGAGTCGGTGTTAGTCATCCAGAAAATTGAAGGCTAAAGCAAGAAAATGCACAAAAAAACACACTTACCGACCAAACAATGCCCAGTTTGCAAGCGCCCTTTTAGCTGGCGAAAAAAGTGGGCTCGCGACTGGGAGAATGTTAAATACTGCTCCAAGCGCTGCGCAGGAAATGCAAAAAAATCACCCGAAATTCACTGAGTCAGCGCTATACTAAAATTTTTCTAAGGAGGTTATTATGCAAGTAACGGCGTATGGCGCAAAAAAGGCGGGAAAAACAGTCGAGCCACTCACCATCGAACGGCGCGATCTTCGAGCTAACGATGTCGAAATCGAAATTCTATATTCAGGTATCTGCCACACTGACCTGCATCAAATCAACAACGACTGGGGTATGGCAAACTACCCGTTAGTCCCAGGCCATGAGATTGTCGGTCGTGTGACACGCGTGGGCAAAGATGTCAGCCGTTTTAAAGAAGGCGACGCTGCAGCAGTGGGTTGTATGGTCGATAGCTGCTTGTCCTGTGACCAATGCGACCACGGCGAGGAGCAATACTGCCGTGAAGGCATGACGCAAACCTACAGCTCTGAAGACCTGATTTCTGGCGGCTACACCTATGGCGGTTTTTCAACTCATATTGTGGTTCGCGAGCATTTTGTCTTAAACGTTCCTGAGTCAATGGAATTAAGCAAAGTGCCGCCACTTGTTTGCGCAGGTATCACCACCTTTTCGCCGCTCAAAAACTGGGGCATCAAAGAAGGTAGTCGTGTTGCCGTGGTGGGCATCGGTGGGCTTGGTCACATGGCTGTGCAGCTGGCAGTAGGCCTAGGTGCTAAGGTAACAGCGATTACTCGCAGCGAAGAAAAAGGCGAGGAAGCCAAAACCTTTGGCGCACATGAGTCACTCTTATCGACGGATAAAGCGGCGATGAAGGCAGCACACTCGCAGTTTGATTTAATCATTGATACCGTTCCCGTAAACCATGATCTCACGCCATATGTCGACCTGCTTGATGTCGATGGTGCCGCGGTTATTGTCGGCCACATTGGCTCTGTCCCTGAAATTAATACCGGGCCTTTAGTATTCAGCCGAAAATCGATCAGTGGCTCGCTGATTGGTGGCGTTAAACAAACCCAAGAAGTGATTGATTTTTGTGCTGAAAAATCAATCTACCCACAAGTCGAGATGATCACACCTGATCAAATCAACGAGGCGTTAGAGCGGCTGGAAAACTCAGACGTGCATTATCGATTTGTCATTGATATGAAGGCTAGCTAAGGCGATCATCACAATAGGCGTTGAAAAACATCAGCGCCTATTCTAGCGATGGCGCATGGCTTTGGTGGCCGCACTATGTGGCTCGAAATCTTTACCGAGCGATTTTGCGCCCCAAGTTATGCCTGCCTAGTGTTCGATTATCGTCGTTTTGGCGCCAGTGAAGGTGAGACAAGACAGCTTTTGAGCGTGAAAAAGCAGCTCGAAGACTGGAAAAACGTCGTCGCTTTTCTAAAAATAAAGCCACTGTAATCCTCACATATATTTATGTCGACCAGTGGTTTTATAAAAAGTGCGGTGTTGCAGTTCTCATGGCTAAATCTATACTTTCCTGTTAGTTCCTGACACCGCCTAAGCTTTTGTAAGCGCACTAGCTTTTTTCTAAAAAAGCGCAAATAAGACGAAACGATCAAACGTTCAACACAAGAAAAGCTGGAAATCTACCCAGCTTTTTTGTTTTTTTAAATGGTTTTGTTTAAATTGATGGTTATTTGTCGTGCTTATGGTGCAAATCATGCTCGCTGTGATCACCCATTCCATGAGCTTCGTCTTGCATTTCTTCTGCCATTTCGAAAGATAGCTTTTTCTTATCGCCGATCTCACCCTCAATGGTGTCTTTTACCTTGCTCTGCACGGTTTGAGCCGCTTGAATGCCCTCTTCTTTAGCCATTTCAGCCGACGCCATATGGTGCTCGGCAAATGCTGATGCACAAAATGCTGTAGCAGTAGCAACGAGTAATAATTTTTTCATGGGAAAATGTTTCCTTTGTTTTAAATGAAACATCGATAATAACGTAGACGGCGTAAAAATTAGGTTAGTTTTTGTTCTGACGCTCAAATGCGCTTACAAGACGCGCTTAATCGAGACTTGCAAACTGACTATAAACAAGTAGCATAGCCAACTCATTGAAAAAAAGAGTGTTTTATGAGTAACGATGCTTACGATTTAGGCTATAGCCTAGGTTTTAATATTGGCAGCCAACTGCGTTCAGATTTTGGCTCAATACCAATTGACGGAATTACGAAAGGTTTGTCTGACGTCCTTTCAGGCGAGCAACCTAGCGTTCCACCTGAAGCCATGCAGCAGCTAATCCAAGCCGCGCAAATGAAAGCGCAGCAAGAGCAAATGGAAAAAATGCAAAAAGCAGGCGAAGAAAACACAAAATCGAGCGCGGCATTCCTTGCAGAAAAGGCTCAAAAAGATGGCGTTCGCCAAACCGAAAGCGGTATTTTATACGAAGTATTGCAAGCTAAGTTTGAAGGCGACTCGCCAAGCGCAACAACGCAAGTGACTGTTCATTACCACGGTATGCTTCCAGACGGCACAGTGTTTGATAGCTCAGTAGAGCGCGGTCAGCCAGCCACATTTAGTCTAAACCAGGTGATCAAAGGTTGGACAGAAGGCGTTCAGCTAATGAAAGTGGGCGAGAAATTTCGTTTCTTTATCCCTGCGGATCTTGCTTACGGTGATCAAGGCGCTGGCCCAACTATTGGCCCGAACCAAGCACTGGTATTTGAAGTGGAATTGCTGTCAATCAGCTAAATTGCTCACTAAATACAGCAGAAAAAAGGCATGGTGTACAAACGCCATGCCTTTTTTTATGCAAACGGGCTTTGAACAAAAGCGCATTTTAAAGCAACGAGGCCAAGTTTATCGTGGCGAAAACAGTGTCTTGCGAGTAAATGCAGCTCGAATCTGATCTAGCTCGAGCGGCACCTGAATATAACGACCTTCTTGCCACATCGGCACCTGATCCAGCGCGTTTTCAGACAATAGCTGACCATCTTGCCCACCGTAGAGCACAAAATGGTTCGCATTGATATCACCCAAATCAGAGACATGGCGAGATTGCGAGCCATAACGAACGGTATGCGGCTCGGCGATGACACCTGCGGATGTTTTCATCACCGTCTGGTTATGTCCATCAACCCCAAAGCGCTGAAACTGATAACGGCTACCCAGTAGCGGCAAATTACCCAAAACGTGCTGAACCTGCATTTGGTGAACATCACCCCACCGAAGCGGCTTGGATGGGTCTTTGTCTTGCATTAGCTCGTTGATTTGCGTTTGCGCGAGTTCGCTGGTTTGGTTCAGTAGCTTAGCCTGAGCTTGGCTCGATAACGCCGAGATGTCTTGGATTAACTGCTCAGGTGCATAGCCGCTGGACTTAGCCCACTCAAGCCAGCCCTCAAGCGCAGCTGATTCGGTGATTGCCGCTTGTGGGTCATACGCGGTTTGCTCAAGCGCCACAAAATAGCTGTTATACCAAACAGCGGCCTCAGAGCCGTGACTGAACTGACCATCCCATTGTGCAAAGCGCTGAATAATCGCCTGTGTTTGCTCGCTTAAGCCTTCAAGACTTGCAGCAGATGAGCTCAAAAACTGCGCCAAAGCGTGGTGCCTAGGTGCATACGCATCGCGCTGGTAGAGCTGCATGTCTTCAACGCTATGAAGTGGTTTTTCATCCAGAAGTTGGTAAATCCGCTCTATGCGATCATCGGCAGGAAACAGCCAAGAAATACGTGGGCCTAGGTCATCGGTATAGGGCTTATTGTTTGACGATGCAATGCGGCCACTTGCTGGGTTAAGCGAATAGGGCAGTGTGGTGGCATCTTGCATCTGGCTAAAATACGCATCGCTTTGCTTGGGCGTGACAAAGAGCTGTTCAGGGAAGGCTTCATGGCGCGTCGGGATGTGCGTTGCTAAAAACTGGCCGATATCCCCGCTTTTTGTTGCAAAAACAAAGTTTTGACCCGGCAGTGAAAACGGCTTGGCCGCATTCACTAAGGCTTGCCAGTTTTGCGCTTGAGCCATATTGAGCATGGCGGTCATTTCATCACTCGGCTGGTGGCCCACCCAGCGCAGAGCGATAGTCTGCTCTTCAGGAAAATCAAACAGCTCAAGGTCAGAGACGATCGGCCCGTACACAGGATGTGCTCTTGATGTTTCGTTTGAGTCTAGCCAGAAGCGCGTTTGGATATCGTGCTGCTCGTAGGTGATTTTTGGCAGCTCTTGCTCAGAAAGTTGCACAAAGTCGGAGGCCTCTTGGCGCATATTCGTGCCGCCCCAAGCCAAATATTGGTTTCGGCCAAAGGCGATCACTGGTACGCCCGAGGGCATCATGCCCACATAATGAAAGCTGGGTGATTTCAGCCCAGCGATCAGCCAAATATTAGGAATACTGAAGCCCAAATGCGGGTCGCTGGCAATCAAGGGCGCACCGCTGGCGCTTTTATCTGCGCTGATCGCAAATGAGTTACTGCCACTGCGGGCAAACATCAGCAGCGCAGTTTCTAAAATGGCGAGCTTCTCTGCTGAGTGGGCTTTTTGCTGCTGGTCGTGAATTTGTGTTTTAGCTGAAGGATCGCTTACGTTTGCCGCCGCGTTTTCAGTAAAGCTTGCCTTGGTTTGCTGCTGGGTTTGTTGAATGCGCTGCAGGGTTTGCGGCCAGCCATCGGTGCCAACGGCAGGTAGCAAATTGGCTAAGCCGAGCCAGTTGACATCGGTGCCACCCAAATGCGTTAGCGCCAAAGTGTCTGCCGCTGTCCAAGGCTCGTTTTCCATGCCGAGCACTTTCATGGTGTGAGTTCGCTCGGGCATATTGGCCTTGTAATGGTTTACCCCGTCGGCAAAGGCGTTTAGCCAGCTCAAAGTGCTTGGCTGTTGTTCGGCCATGAGCGCAAGTGATTCGGGTATGGCCTGAGTGAAGTCTAGCGTGCGCAAGGCCAGATCAACCTCATTGGCCACAGGCCCGGCCATTTCTGACAAACGGCCATAGGCAATTCGCTTGCCGACTTCCATAAGGTTCAGGCGCAAGTGCGCTTGCACCATGCCCAGCATAAAGGCGGCGTCTTGATCCGTGTTGGCGATAATAAAAGGCACGCCATAGTCATTCCATAACACCTCGACAGGCTGCTCAAGCTGTGGCGTCGGGATCTGGCTAAAACCCTCCAAGCGCTGCTGTAAGCTCTGTGGCTCAGGAAGTGGGGTAAGCAATGAGCAGCTGGAAATACCCAGCAATGACAAGCCGCCCAAGGCGAACAAAAAAAGTGCGAGCCATTTCAGCTTTTTGGTGAGTTGAGTCATGGAATCTTAAATAAGCAAAAAAATTATTGTCTCGTCTTTTAAGTGAGCGGTTTGTAAAGCCAACAAACCGCTCATGTGCTGATGAGCTTAGGCCATCGAATGAAGCCCGATCATATTGCCTTCGGTGTCATAAACCATCGAGATAAAGCCATGCTCGCCTATGGGGAATTTCTCATGTTCCACCTTGCCACCAGCGGCCTCAACTCTTGCTTGCTCAATGGCGCAATCATTACAGGAAAAGTAGACTAAGGTTCCGCCAACGCCTGCTGCAACGCCCGGCATTTGCACCAGCGCACCCGAGGCGCCATAGGCTTCCATATCTGAAGGATAGCCGAGCATTTCCATGCCCATACCTTCCATGTGGCTCATATCAAGGACACTTAACTCGATGTCAAAAACCGCCTCGTAAAACGCTTTTGCACGCGGCATATTATCGACATAAATTTCAAACCAACCGATCGCATTGTTCATCGCATTTGCTCCTTAAAGAATTGAATTAAACGGCCCTGTCACCTCATAGGTAATGCCTCGTCCGCTTGTGGCACGGCGCGATAAAGTACCGCGTTGCGAGCTGAAATACAGCCGCGAGCCATCAGGGCTCAGCGCTGGACCCGTGATCTCCGAACCATCTTGCCCAACCACTTGCACCAAAGGCGAAACGGAGCGATCAGCTGTGAGCACCACAATCTGCATATCACCGCCATCTTCGCCAACCAGCACGCTGCCGCGCTCAGACACCGTGACGTTATCAACCCCGGTTAAAATCGGCGTTGGCGACACATCGTCATCATAAATAATCGCTAATTGCTGGCTCTGTGTATCTAGCTCCCATACGCGATTATCGCCCTTGGTCGTGAAATACACCAGCCCTTGATGATACCAAATGCCTTCACCGCCCTTAAACACTGTAGCATCCGCCACTTGGTGTCTTGTCGCGCTTTCGCCCAAAAGCAGCTTTGGCTCAGGGTTTGGAACATCAATCCAGTTCACATAACCGCTGGCATCCACGCTGGCGACTTGCAGTTGGCCTTCATCTAAGTTCAAGCGCTCACCGATATGTCCAGCGGCGATAAAACGATAAAAATTACCGTCAGGCTCATCTTCCGTTAAATACACATGGCCTAAGATCGGGTCAATCGCCACCGCCTCATGCTTAAACATGCCTAGGGCAGGGCGCTTAATGGCTTTTAGCTGGCCAAGAGGATCACATTCCCAAGCATAACCACGCTCGAATTCCTCGCAGGAAATCCACGTACCCCAGGGCGTTGGCCCGCCTGCACAGTTAATATTGGTGCCGCGCAAAATAGGATAGGCATCGACAATTTCACCAGCGGCATTAAAGCGCAACGCGCCGACACCACCCCTGACGGGCACCTCACTATTGGAGACATAAACCCAGCCGCCATCGTCAGTGGCAAACGTCGCGCCGCCATCAGGAAAGGTATGCCAGCGATAAAGCGAGTTCGCTACACGGCGTCCGCTGGTCGCCACCACCCGAGAGCTAAAACCCTCAGGCAAGCGAAGTCCGTTTGCATCAGGCTCGCCCAATGGGCCAATACTAATAGGGCTGGCGCTGGCCGCAACTAGCTGGCTGGTTTGCAACAAAGAGCCGCCAATAGCCAAAGACGCCGCTGATTGAATTAAGCCTCGACCAAAAGCACGGCGAGATAACGAGCGATTAAAAACAGAGGACATAGCGCATTCTCCTAGTAGCAACACAGCAAAATGAAATAACGCATCTAGTATGCCACAGCTTTGTCACAGCGCCATGACAAGCAAAAGAGTATGGCAGAGCTGCCGCTGCCGAAAAAGAAAAGCTAAGAATGAAGAGAAATAGCACCAAGCAAAGCGGCGCAAAAAAGAAAGGCGAAGCCTGAGTGCAACGCCTGATGTGAGCTTGTTACGCGCTGATGTATTTCAACACCTCGACCACTTGCTCTGGGCTTTGCGCCCACGCATGTGCCGCGCCATCGACTTCCTTGAGCGGGTGGATAATCGACTCATCGTGCAGCGTGATATAAGGCTTGCCCAGAGCCGCACATTGCCCCGCATCAAAGGCCGCGTTCCACTGCTTGTATTTGTCACCAAAGCGAATCACCGCAATGTCGCATTGTTTGATGAGCGTTTGAATACGCATTGCATTCACCTTAGCGGATTTATGGTCACGCCAAAAGCCTTCCGACTCAGGGGCTAATACATCACCCGCTGCATCGCTCGACTCGTGGTGCGTATTGGCCGACGTAAAGCGCATATCCAAACCCGCCGCCTTACAGCCACTGATAACCTGCTCGCGCCAATCGGTATGAATTTCACCTGATAAATAGACCGTCCACGTCATCTCGCACCTCATCAAAAAACAAAAGCGCATTATTCCACACTTCACCCAGCGCGTCAGCTTGGTCAACGTTTTCGATAGTTTGGACTAGTAGCTTTCAATCTTTTGTTATGTCGGAAGATACGTCATCAATTGCTCGTGGTGTTTCAATAGCAAAAGCAATAAAAAGGCTAACAGCGCTATATCAACGACAAGCAATTGAGTGAGAGAGACCTTAATTACCCATTAAGAAGCGGGGAAGCCCTTCAATAAATCTGCTTCAATCGAACAAACAGTGAATCCAAAACGGAGCTATCAATTTCAATCCCCATACGCCCAGCAATCAAGCTCTGTAAGTGAATCGCCGACTTAATGTAGTCAACCTGCTCTTCAAAAGTGAAGCGTACCCAATCCGTATTATTTTTAGAGGCATTATGCGCCTTTAATAAAAGTTGCAGATTATCAGGGTGGTGTTTTCCCTGTTCCCTTTTGTTGGAGGGGATCATCCTTAATAAGACCAGTTTTCGTGCCTGACCGGAAGTTTATTAAGTTCATCTTTATACAGTCGCCATTTCGGTAAAAACAGATCCATCAAAGATACAAATCTTTGGTTATGAGTGGGTTCTAATAAGTGGGTCATCTCGTGTACAACAATATATTCGAGGCATTCTGGCGGCTTTTTGGCAAGCTCTAGATTTACCCATATTCGCTGAGCTGAAGGGTTGCACGTTCCCCATTTTGTTTTCATGCGCTTTACTCCAAACTCGTTGACCTTAACCTTCATCAGTGGTTCGTACTTTTTGATCAACTCTGGAATTATCGCTTTCAATTGATTGCGGTACCAAGTATTTAATAGGTCTAATCGCTTATCGGTATCAGTGTTTGGGCGGACGTGCAGAGTAAGGTACTTGTGGCTTAGCTCAACTTGAGGTCTTGCCTCCGATTCAATTACCCTAAGTTGATACCGCTTACCATTGAAATAGTGGCTTTCACGCTCTACAAAATCTCTGGGAGCTTCTCGTTCCTGATTTCTAAGCTTTTTTTGCTGCTGTTTAATCCATGATAGCTTCGAAACAACAAATATTCTGATGGTATCAAGCTCCATACTCAAAGGAGCTGAAACCTTTACCTTCCCATTGGGCGGATACACGCTGAGGTGGACATTTTTAATATCCTTGTGAATGACTTCAACAGGTATATCGCCCAACTGTAATGTCGACATTTAATGTTTCCTATTTATCTTTTCTGCTATCACAGTGGCTGTTTTAGGGCTAATAGTCGGCTTGCTGTTTTGCAATATTGAAAATTCTTTCAACTTCAGCAATGTCATTTAGTACCTTATAAATTGCCTGTTTTATCAAGTTTTCTTTTGCAGAATTACCTCTCCAGCCATCACTTCTACTGACCAGGATTGCGGTGTCTACTTTTATCGCGAGTGATTCATCTTTGCCAAGATTGTTCCACAGCGCTCGTTTAGCGGGTGTATCAAGAGCATCAGGTGTCGAATCTTCTTTTCCGGCTGCAACTTTCTTCGCTAATTCAGCAACTTTCTTGAGATACTCTTCATAACCAATTGCGTTCTGCTTTCGTTGCTTGATAATTTCATCAAGCAATTTTGACATCTCATCGAAATATGCCGGATCTAGAAGGTGATCCTTGATGATTTTACTTCTTACATTGTTTTCAATCGTCTCTGCTACAGCCTCTTTGTTGCCTTTTATGCCTCCAGGCAGGCCACTAATTGCTTCGGCAATTCCGCTATTAACAATAACGTCAATCAATGGCATATCTCCAAACGGAGATATAACCACTGAATCATCCGCCTGAATGTAGCTGTCGATAAGGTGCCGCATATCGGCTTCATAAGCTTTCAAATCGATTGTTTCGCCACTAGCGTTTTTGATGATTTCCCGAAGTTTTAAGTAGTGATCTAGCCGCTTATCAATATGCTCTATTTCTGACTCACTGTAACCTGCATCGCTAAGCTCATCTGCAATATTTGCGTAAGCCCGAATTAAGGAAACGATAGCTTTATAAAGCGTATGACGAACTAATTCACGAGCTTTAAGCTCTTCGGGTATTTCAGTGTTGCCACAAAAGTAGTGGATATGCTCGAGGTCTCCTTTAGGAGATTCTACGGGTTCGCAAAGTAATTCCAATTCTTCAAGAGCATTGTCGAGACGTTCTCTTCCGGCTTCTAGCCGATCTTTAAGAAGGATGTCGCAGTCTTCGGAATTAAAGTCATCATAATCTAGTTCGCTTGTGTATACGGCGACAGCGTTTTCAACTTTCTTGAAAAGGTCTTTGTAGTCGACAATAAAACCGAACTCTTTGTCATCGCCATCTAGTCGGTTTACACGGCAAATTGCTTGAAACAATCCATGGTCTTGCATGGACTTATCTATGTATAAATAGGTGCAACTTGGTGCATCAAACCCTGTTAACAACTTGTCAACAACGATGAGTAATTTCATGTTGGCGGGTTCATCAGTGAACTGTTGCTTTACCTGTTCCTCATAGGTTTCTGTCTTGGTCATATTCGGCTTAGGGCGAACACCCTGTAGAAGCTCGGTATAAGTTTTGTAGATATACTCTTTGTCGGTTTCAGTGTTGGCGCCAGTATCTTCAGTACTAATATCTTTAGTTTGTGGATTGTAAGAGGTGACGACCGCACACTTTCCCTTAAGATTGGTTGTCTGAAAAAGCTCGTAATACTTGCAGGCCTCAAAAATACTGGAGGCGACCAGAATGGCGTTGCCGGCCATACTGCTTAAGCGCGGTTTATCGGCAAAATCAAAAATGATATCGGCAACCACTTTGCTCATGCGTGATTTGGAGCTGAGCACATTCTGCATGGTGCCCCATTTCTTTTTTAGCTCGGCCTGCTGAAATTCGTTTAAATCTTTAGTGGCTGCGGCAAACCACTTATCGATACGCTGCTGAGAGCTTATACGCTGATCTATGTCACGCGCCTCGTAAACTAGGTCGAGCACTACGCCGTCTTCGACAGCCTCATTAAATTTGTAGGTATGGATATACTTGCCAAACACTTCGAGACTGGTGGATTTGTCTTTTTTTAGCAGTGGTGTACCGGTAAAACCTACAAATAGTGCGCTTGGTAGCATCGCCTTCATCACTTTGTGTAAACGACCACTTTGGGTGCGGTGGCACTCATCCACAAAGACAAATAATTCGCCCATGGCATGGCCTGGCGAGTTTTCTAAATCTTTAATAAATGCGTCGAAGTACTTTTTCTCTTTTAGCTTTTTATCTTTCGGGCCAAACTTGTGTACTAGCGAGCAGAGTAAGCGAGGTGCGGGTTCACCTAATTGCTTCATTAAATCCCGACCACTTGAGGTGCGGTGAATCGATTCGCCAGCATCTTTAAAAACACGCTCAATTTGTTTGTCTAGCTCATCTCTATCGGTAACAATTAATACACGCGCATTGGCATTGTTTTCTAAAATCCATTTGGCTAGCAGCACCATAGTGATACTTTTACCACTGCCTTGTGTATGCCAAATAATACCGCCTTCCATACGACGGATATGGTCTTGCGCTTTCTTAATACCAAAATACTGATGCACTCGTGGCAATTTCTTTACACCGCCATCAAAGAGAACAAAATCAAACATTAGTTCGATAAGCCGTTCTTTGTTGCACATTTTCTTTAGGTATTTATCGATCTTGTACCCAGTATTATCGGCTTCGTCTTCCTTCCAGCTGAGGAAGTATTTTTCACCCGTACCAATGGTGCCGTAGCGTAAACCTTGTGAATCATTACCCGCAAAAACAAATTGTATGGTGGTAAAAAACTGTTGAATAAATTGGTCTTGCTGATTGGTAATGTTTTGGCGAATGCCTTCCGATAAATCTTTACGGCTATTTTTTAACTCCAAAACGGCAGTGGCAATACCGTTAACATAAAG
>JAXHSS010000179.1:0-2757 GCA_034190675.1 Pseudomonadota bacterium | reverse complement strand
AAGAATAAACAGCGGCGTCGCTCCATACAGCACGTAATGAGGCAGCTGAGTGCCCGAAAGGCTAAAAAAGACAAACACAAAAATAAACCACAGCCACATCCATGTATCAAAGGCTTTGCGGTGAAATAGGGTGCGTAATCGACGAAGCGTGTTAAGGAACAGCCCAGTCAGGGGCAATAAAATCAGCGGCAAAAGTAAAAGGTAGTAAAAAATTGAGCCGCCATGCTGCTCCATCGTCTCGGAAAAGCGCTCAACATTGTGCTTAAAAATAAAGCCATCAATGAACAACATGCCTTGATCAAGATATTCAAGAACATACCAAGGCAAAGCGATGGCCAGTGTGATCATCCAGCCAACAGGGTTGAAGGCCAAGCGCCAAAAACGCGGCCATGATCGCATCATCAAGGTATAAATTAAGGTCACAGCACCCGGCACTAAGACGGCTATAGGGCCTTTAGTTAAGAGCCCAAGGCCGATGAAAGCATAGCCCCAATAGCTGTATTTTTTCTCGCCTGTCTCGAAGAATTTATAGCCTGATAACATGGTCATACAAAGCCAAAAATTGAGCAGGGCGTCGGCCACGGCTGCGCGCCCGACAACAATAATATAGGCACTGGTTGCCATGGCCGTTAGAGCGACAATGGCTGATTTCTTATCACAGTGTTGGCGAGTGAAAAAGTATATGGCGAGCGCCCAAAGGCTGGCCATAATGGCTGATGGCAGTCGCAGGCCAAACTCATTGAGGCCGAAGATAGAAACACTTGCTGCTTGTAGCCAGTAGATTAAGATGGGCTTATCAAAACGTAGCTCGCCGCCTAAGTAAGTGGTGATAAAATCTTGGCGAATCAGCATTTCCATCGTAGCTGCGCCAAAAGCACCTTCATCTAAGTCCACCAGTGGAATAGCCCCAAGCCCCAGAAAAAAAGCAATAAACAGCAAAGAGATGATGAAAGCAGGATGTTCTATACATGCCGTTAAGGCGTGGTCGAGTTGGCGGCGTAGATTCATCTTAGTGGCTCGTCTAGGTATTGTCCTTGTTTGCATTCGAAGAGTGAGTATCAGCTGAATTGGCGATAGGATCGCCTTGGTCTTTACTATGAATCGCGCCGATCACATAACTTTGCTTTTGATCAGATGTGGCATGATGACTTCGAGTTAAAATTTCGGCAATGATCCCAGTGCTGAGCATTTGAATAGCGCCCATGATAAACAGCACGCCAATCAATAGCATAGGCCGAGTGCCGATATCATGGCCTAAAATGAATTTGTCAAAACCGAGATAGGTAAGCATGAGGCCACCAACTGCACCCAGGAATAGGCCGATCGAGCCGAAAAAGTGCCCAGGACGATTTCGGTAGCGCATAAAAAACATGACCGATAAAAGATCAATCAACACACGGAAGGTGCGTGAAATGCCGTATTTCGATTCGCCAAACTGGCGGGCATGATGGCTAACAGGAATCTCGCCAATTCGTTTGCTGGAAGTGACCACGGCTGTCCAGGCTGGAATAAAGCGGTGCATTTCGCCGAGTAGTTTGACTTGTTTGATCACTTTACTGCGATAAATTTTTAGGCTACAACCATAGTCATGAAGCTGAACCCCTGTGATTTTTCCGATCAAGCGATTAGCGATTTTTGAAGGAATTTTGCGCAAAAATAAACCGTCTTTGCGCTTTTTTCGCCAGCCAACAAGTAAGTCGAGGTCCTTTTCTTTGAGCTCTTTGACCATCATTGGAATGTCTATCGGGTCATTTTGCAGATCGCCATCTAAAGTGGCAATGAGCTCTCCTTGTGCTTGATCGATTCCGGCTTGCATTGCCGCCGTCTGACCAAAATTGCGTTGCAGCGCGACTAATTTAATGTCCATTGGGGATTGATCGATCAGAATTTGGGTGCGTTCCACCGTTTCATCTTGGCTACCATCATCCACCAAAATCACCTCAACGTGATCAAACGCTGTCAGCAGCGCTTCTTCGAGCCGTTTGACTAAGGCATGGACGCTATCTTGTTCATTATAGAGAGGGATGACGACAGATAAAGGGGTGCGATACGTTGTTTTCATAACCAATTGAGTGAACTGACATGTGCCTGCATTATACTGATTTTGCAGGTTTCGTGCGTATTTTATGCTAACATGCGCAAAAATTTACGTTTTACTTGCCGTGTCAAAAAAAGCCCTTCTTCCACTGCTCAGCGTACTTGCTATTTTGGCTTATGGGATTGTCATTGAGCAGGTTTGGTCATGGTCAGTATTATTCGATCGTTGGCAGTCTGTTGGCTGGTCGATCTTAGGCGTTTCGGTGGTGTTGATGCTATTGACCCATCTGATTCGAGGCTTTCGCTTTTATCATTTCTTTTTGCATGACATGCCTGATCGAGGTCTTGGCACGTTTTTACGCTTATTTAGCGTGTCGCAAACGCATAATTTTCTAAACTCATTATTACCTTTTCGCTCAGGAGAGGTCAGCTTTCCTGTTTTGACGAAAACAGAATTTGCCTTACCCATGAGTCGAACGGCAGCAGGTTTGTTATGGATGCGTATGTTGGATTTGCATGCTTTAGGCGTTTTTGCACTGGTGGTTGTGCTGTATCGATTTTTGGGCTCGTCGATCATGCTATGGCTGCTGATCCTGTTCGCTTTGCTGATACCTTGGTTGGTTTTTGAGCTGGGCCAGCCCATCAGGCGCTTTTTAGAGCGGGCGCAGCAAGAGGCTTATTCTGGCTTGGCGGGGAAACTGATTCACTTTGCGTGGAAAT
>JAXHSS010000178.1:0-2812 GCA_034190675.1 Pseudomonadota bacterium | reverse complement strand
ACATCACCAAAATCATCCCGCTGACCTTCAGCAATTTTACGCAAAATACGGCGCATGATTTTGCCACTTCGGGTTTTCGGCAAATCCGTTACGAGTTGAATCCACTCAAGCTTAGCAATAGCGCCAACACGCTCGGTAATTAATTGGTTGATCTCTTGCTGAACCTCGCCAGCATCGAGTTGTGCATCTTTGGCAACAGTGATAAAGCCATAGAGTGCTTGTCCTTTAATCTCGTGGGCAACGCCAACAATCGCACATTCGGCGATTTCATCATGAGTATTGATGGCATCCTCAATCTCAGCGGTGCCTAAGTTATGCCCCGAAACAATCACGACATCGTCAACACGACCAGTGATTCGATAATGGCCTTGCTCATCACGCAGTGCGCCATCACCAGAAAAATAGGCCTGATCAAAGTCGCTAAAATAGGTGTCGATATAGCGCTGATGGTTGCCCCAAATGGTTCTTGCCATAGACGGCCACGGGTAGGTAAAACACAGTTTGCCTTTAGCGGGGTTGCCTTTGACAGGGCCTTGATCATCCATCAATGCGGGCTGAATGCCCGGAAGTGGCTGAGTCGCAAAGGTGGGTTTATAGTCAGTGATACCCGCCAGCGTCGAAATCATGATGCCGCCGGTTTCTGTTTGCCACCAGGTATCAACAATCGGGCAGCGACCACCGCCGACTTTATTGAAATACCACTGCCAAGCTTCTTCATTGATAGGCTCGCCGACGGTGCCCAAAACCTTCAGTGAGCTTAAGTCATATTGGTCAATGCCTCCACCATGTTTGGCTAATGCACGAATGGCGGTTGGCGCGGTATAAAACTGGTTAACGCCATGTTTTTCGATAATCTGCCAGAATCGATCATAATCAGGATAAGAAGGAACACCTTCAAACATGACAGTTGTAGCGCCATTCGCTAAAGGCCCGTAAACGATATAGCTGTGACCAGTAATCCAGCCAATATCGGCTGTACACCAATAGACATCGCCGCTGGTATATTGAAACACATTCTTAAAACTATACGCGGTATACACCATATAGCCCGCGCAGCTATGGACCATGCCCTTGGGTTGGCCTGTTGAGCCTGAGGTATACAAAATGAACAGTGGATCCTCTGCCTCCATCGGCTCGGCTGGGCAGTTGCTGTCGGCTTGTTCAATCAGTTCAGCCAGCCACAGGTCTCGCTCGGGTTGCATGGTGATGGGGTTGTTGGTGCGCTTTGCCACTAAAACAGTGCTGACTTTAGGGCAGTCCGTTAAGGCCTCATCCACGATGGATTTCAGGTCCAGCACCTTGCTACCGCGGAAGCCTCCGTCGGCAGTGATGAGCAGCTCGCTGCCGCAATCATTGATACGGGAGGCTAAGGCGCTGGCTGAAAAACCAGCAAAAACCACGGAATGAATCGCGCCAATTCGAGCACAGGCAAGCACTGCATAGGCAAGTTCGAGGATCATAGGCATGTAAAGACAGACGCGATCACCTTTTTTCACCCCTTGGCTTTTCAGCACATTGGCCATCTTGCAGACTTCGGCATGAAGTTGCTTATAGCTTATGGCTTGACTGCCTTCGTTGGGGTCATTGGGCTCAAATAACAGGGCGGTTTGCTGAGCTTTATCAACAAGGTGTCGATCAATACAGTTTTCGGTAATATTGAGCTGAGCACCATCGAACCAGCGGAAGCTTGCCGTCGAAAAATCAAAATCGACGACTTGCCGCCAAGGCTTTTGCCATTGAAAATGTTGGCTGGCGATGGCCTCCCAGAAGGCGCTTGGATTAGCTTTTGCTTGATCGCAGGCTTGTTGGTAGGCGTCAAGGCCACGCAGGTGATAAAAATCCATAATTTACTCGCCAGACATTAAAACTCTAGCATACTTGAGCCATGGCGCCATTGCCCATGGCTAATTACAATTTTTGCACGCTGAGTTGGTGACTAACGCGGGCTAGTCTGCCGTGCTGTTGACTTCGCCATCGGCCAGTAAAGTTTTAAGTCGAGAGCCTGAACTCACTTCGCTTGAAGCTTTGATTGGTCGGCCGCTTTCGTCTAGCGTAATGGAGTAACCACTGGTGAGAATGCGCTTGGGGTTAACCAGATTTAGCCGCTCGTTTAGCCGTTCAACACGTTGCTGAGCTTGCTGATGTCGCCAAAGCATGGAGCGCTCGAGCTGTTGTTGTTGCTGGTTCAGTTGTTGTTGAGCCTGTTTGAGCTGGCGAAACGGCGATTGACTATTAATGGCGGTATG
Organism: Pseudomonadota bacterium; assembly: GCA_034190675.1. GTDB lineage: Bacteria > Pseudomonadota > Gammaproteobacteria > Pseudomonadales > JAXHSS01 > JAXHSS01. The sequence goes on along the minus strand of JAXHSS010000178.1, from coordinate 566 downwards.
TAATTGTCGAATTTGGCTTCGCTTCAGTGCAAGCTCATGCTTTAGCTGGCGCTCTAATTGGTTGGTTTTTTGATCCAGTTTTTGTTGCGCATCAGCGATTAATGATTGCGGCGAGCGAAGGCGGCGCTGCTCCGCGTTTAATTGTTGTTTGCAACGGTTGAGTGTCTGCTGGTAAGAAAACTGTAATCGGCGCTGTTGTTGGTTGAGTTTGGTGCGCAATAGCTCGGCATCCGGTGCGGCTTTTTCAGCAGCCTCGCTGGGGGTGGCGGCGCGCATGTCGGCGACAAAATCAGCGATAGTCACATCGGTTTGGTGTCCAACGGCGCTGATCACAGGCAGCTGGCTTTGAGCAATGGCTCGAGCAACGATCTCTTCATTAAATGGCCATAAATCTTCTAATGAACCGCCGCCGCGGGCGACGATTAGCAAGTCACATTCACGACGAAAATTTGCCACTTCTAAACTGTGAGCTAACTCATGTTTAGCTTGCTCGCCTTGAACCGCACAGGGGTAAATAATAAGCTCAACCCAAGGTGCGCGGCGTTTTAGAACGCTTCGAATATCAC
>JAXHSS010000177.1:0-2815 GCA_034190675.1 Pseudomonadota bacterium | reverse complement strand
TTGCTGCTGGTCTGCTTTACGCCGCGAACTGGCACAAAGCACCGCAAGGCAGCCAGCTTATCGACCCTTTCTGTGGCGCTGGCACAGTCTTGATCGAAGGCGCCTTGATGGCCTATCAAATAGCCCCGGGCTTGTTGCGCAGGAAGTTTGGCTTCCAAGGCTGGAAAAAACACCAAGACGACCGCTGGCAAGCACTGCGTCAAGAAGCGAGCAAACAACGCCTAGATAACCAAGCGCAAAAGCCCTTTAGTATCAAAGGCTTCGATGCCGATAGCCGAGCGATCAGCAACACACTAGAAAATGCCGAGCGACTGGGTTTAGCGCATTTGGTGCATATTGAGCGCGTCGAGTTTGGCCATGTTCATAAGCGCATTCACGACAGCAGCCCGATCGCCATCGCCACGAACCCACCCTACGGCGAGCGACTGGATGAGCAAGATACAATCTTCCCGCTCTACCAATTCATGCAAAAACAACTGGCCAAAATCGCTCCAGGTGCCTTTTGCGCATTAATTTCTGACCACGTTGAGAAAGTCGACGCTTTAGGGCTTCAAGAGCCACAAACCCAGAAAGTCAAAAACGGTAACCTGAATTGCTATCTTCGCTCAGGTGTAATCCCCGAAGCTTTGCCCGAGCGCTTATTTTTGCCCAAACTGTCTAACAACGTTGATCCAGGACAGGTAGTTGCTGATTTTGCCAACCGCCTGAAAAAGAACTTCCAAAAGCGCAAAAAATGGCTAGAGCGCGAATCGATCGACTGCTTCCGACTTTATGATGCGGATCTGCCAGATTACAAATTAGCGATCGATTGGTACCACGGTTACTGGCACGTTCAAGAATATGCAGCGCCGAAGAAGATTGAGCCTGAAGTTGCGGCTCAACGCCTTAATGCGGCCATCGATACGCTAAGCCAAATTTTCACCACAGCTAAGCGCTATATCTACGTGAAAACCCGCCAGCAGCAAAAAGGCAAAGCACAGTACAATGTCCAAAGCCAAAAAGACACCTGGCAAGATGTACAAGAATTTGGTGCAAACCTACAAATCAACTTATCGCGCTACTTAGACACGGGTCTTTTCCTAGACCACCGCCCAGCCCGTACTTGGGTTCAGGCTAGCTGCCAAAACAAGCGGTTCCTAAACCTGTTTTGCTACACGGGTTCTGTCACGGTTCATGCCGCCAAAGGAGGCGCCAAATCTAGCGTGAGCGTAGATACCTCAAACACCTATTTGAACTGGGCCAAGCGCAATCTGCTCGCTAATGGCTTCAGCGAATTATCGCACCAGCGTGTTCGCGCTAACTGCATGGATTTCTTGCATAAAGATAAAAACCAGTACGATGTTATTTTCGTTGATCCACCGACATTCTCGAACTCAAAATCTCGCCAAGCTATTTTTGATGTTCAACGCGACCATAAAGAACTCATTGAGCTTGCGATGAAACGCTTAGAGCCGGGCGGAGTGCTGTACTTTTCAACTAATTCGCGCAAATTCAGCTTAGATGAAACCTTGGCTGAGCAATTTGACATCAAGGATGTCACGCAAGCATCCATACCGCTTGATTTTGAGCGCAAGCCACCACCGATTCACTATTGCTGGAAAATCCGTTTCGCCCAATAAATCATCCGCCCTCCAATGGCGGCTTATCTACTTTGTGGCTAAACCACTTTAAAACAGACCAGCACAGTTTAAAAACGCATAAAAAACGCCTCAACGACCCAATGTCGCTGAGGCGCTACGTTGTTATCTAGAATAAGTTTTTTAAAAACCGTTTATAAACAAGCTTTTACAAGCACTCATTAACCGTTTTTGCCTTCAACAAGCATTGATACTGATCAAGTGCTTCTTCATCAGCTTTCAAGCAATTATCCATATTGGCCATCGACTTTAGCTCTTCGAGCATCAGAGTCACTTCTTGATATTGGTTTTGCGTCACCTTGCCCGCTTGGCGCTGGTTTTCAATATCAACAACCCAGTCGTTATACGTACCGGAAATGCTTTGCACCGCATTGCTGCATAGTTCACGCTGGTTTTCTTCAACCGCTTCTTCCTCAGCATCTTCAAGATTGCTACCGCCTACGATCTGAGTTTTCATTTTATCCAGCGTTTCTGCTTTAACATGCGCTGGTGGTGAGTCCGAGTAATTCACTCGGCCATTTTCATCCACCCACTTATATAACCCAGCCGAGGCAATACTGGCAAAGCAGCAAGCCACAATAAACACGCCTATTTTCATTTTTCACCTTAAAGTTGAAGGTTGGTTTACAAATGTTCGCTGGCATATTGAGCCAACTCAGAGCGAGGAATCCCCTGCAAGGCGACATTACCGCCATGAGAAAAGGATTTAAAACGCTCCATCAAATACGTTAAACCTGAGCTTAGAGTATTTAAATATGGCGTGTCAATCTGTTGCAAATTTCCTAAACAAATCACCTTACTACCTTCACCTGCACGGGTGATGATCGCCTTCATTTGGTGAGGCGTCAGGTTTTGGCATTCATCAATCAGAATAAAGCTTTTCTGAAAACTGCGACCACGAATGTAATTCAGCGCCTTAAACTGGATATTCGCCCGCTCCTTAACATACTGAATGCTAGCCGCAGGGTTATCATCCGTTTGGTGCAGCGCTTCAATATTATCTGAAATTGCACCCAGCCAAGGGTTCATCTTCTCTTCCTCAGTGCCCGGCAAAAAGCCGTGATCCTCAGCAAGCGCTGGCGTACTTCGCGTCGCAATAATTTTATTATAGCGTTTATGCTCAATCACCATTTCAATTGCGGCGGCTAAGGCCAGAATCGTTTTACCAGAGCCTGCGG
>JAXHSS010000176.1:1622-2818 GCA_034190675.1 Pseudomonadota bacterium | reverse complement strand
ATTAGGGAGCGCGAGGATCAAGGAGTTTTTGTAAAGCCACGGCTCGATCACTTTAATCACCGATTGATTGGGCTTAATGGCCACCAGGGTGATTTTTTCATTGAGCGCTTTTTCGTCACTTAAAACGGGAAAACTTTTGAGATATTCCTTGGTGGTAGGGATGACTATATGGTCAATATAATTGAGCTGCGCAATTTCATTAGCAAAGTTTAGTAGCGCCTGCTGAGAGGGGAAATTCGCGACAGTTTTTGCCTGCTGGACTTGTTGATAGTGCTCTGGATATAAGAAGCTATGAATATGCTTTGAATTGCCAAAACTGAGCTTGGCGAGCTCATTACCAAACATGACGGTCGGTTTTTGCTTATCAATACCGATAAAGCTTGGGTCCTCATCCTGATACACAAACAAGGGTTTGGCTTTTGGATCAAGCGCTAGCAGCTGTTCTTCAAGCGCCAAAGACAGTTTATGGTGCGAAAAGCTGTCACCTGGGTACAGGATATTGATTTCATTGGCTAGGCTGAGCTGTAAAGAGCTCAATAGCATTAGCGTGAGGGTCAGTAAACTACGCAACACGGTTAGAACCCTTCTAAACTGGCTGAGATGTAGTAACGGGGCTCGATATCAATATCGTTATCGAACTCTTGGTATGTGCCGTTGATATTTTGGGCACCGATGCGCAATGAAAGATAAGTTTGCGAGTTAAGTGATAGCTGGGTGCCAAGGTGCGTATCCAAACGAAAGTTGGCATTGACAGTATCGCTCTGATTACTCCAGTTCATCGTGTCCACATAAAACGCATTAAGGCCGCAATTTATTGACCGCCATTGCCATGATCCAACCGCTCCAATAGTGGCCGAGGGGGTTTTATCACGTGACTTGATAACATTTTTTGGCTCCACAGCGTTGTGATGCAGATCATCATCGTGGGCCATATTAAACAGTATTCTATAAAAGTGATACTGCCCCAGACGATAGATCACTTCACCTTCTACGCCACTGACGGTGTAATAACCGGAGTTTCTTGGTGATAGGTAAAAATTATCCGAAGGATCACTCGGGTCTGGGACCACATTAAACCATATGATGTCCTCATAACGCATATGATAGGCAGAAAAATTCCAGTCAACATGGTTCTGACGAGATCGACCAGAATAGCCAACTTCAAAATGAGTGACCTTTTCAGGTTTGGCGCGACC
>JAXHSS010000176.1:0-1522 GCA_034190675.1 Pseudomonadota bacterium | reverse complement strand
GGGCGTTGTGATAAATCTGAGCCTGAAATGCATTGCCAGCTTTGAGTTCGTGCTCCCAAATAACATGCCCAGAATATGCCTCTATATCACGGTGTCGATTATTATCGGGAATGTAGGTGTTTTCCAGTGAGCCAGTATCGCCCTCGCTGAAGGCGAGATAGCCTTTGATCGCATTTCGATGGTTCAGTTGGTTTTCATAGCCAAAGTTAGCTGAGCTGATATGCTTGAAATCATTTTGATGATCAAAACCATCACTTTCTATTGAGTTGACACTGACACGAACATCCGCTTCTTTAAGTTTGCTGGTTACTTTAGCATAGTGTCTTTGTTCGCCTTGAGTTCCAAGACGGCTGTTAATCTGCCAGTCTGAGTCCAGTGCAATCGGTTTAGTAATGATATTAATGGCAGCGGAAAAGGAGTTTGAACCATAAGCTGAAGCGGAAGGGCCGCGGATTACTTCGATTTTTTCAATATCTTCAATTTGCACACCAATCGTATCCCAGTCAATGACGGATAATGTCGGCATGAAAAGTGAGCGACCATTAATAAGTACCTGCATCCAGTTGGTGTCACTCCAACTGCCACCATGGTAAGAGACAGCGTATTTCCTGCCGTTAACATGCGCCACATTCATGCCAGGAACGAGGCGGAAAACGTCAGCTAAATTGGTATAACCAGAGGCTTTGATCATTGCCGCATCAATGATAGTAACTGCATTGGGTGCTGAGAGGACTGACTGGTTAATTCGCGTTGCGCTGATCACCATCGATGGTTCATCCAAGCCCCACTCATCCTCTAAGGCAAATATTGGTGTGGGTAATAAAACCATTGTAGAGGTGGTCACCAGCATAAAGCTGACGACTTGTCGGGCGGTGCGAGTTAAGAAAGCACGCAGCAGATATTGTCTCTGATATGCAGCGGGTTCCATGTGTCCATACGGTGCCTTATTTCTTTTTAGATTATCTGCCAGATTGACGCAGAGGAACTGCATGGCGTTGTTTTTGTTCATTTTTTGCTAAACCTCTTGGCATTTGAAATTCTTCCATTTTTGCTGAAACATAGTAATGAGGGTCAACCTCAAACTGATCTGAATATTCGTTGTATGAGCCTGTTAGGCTTTGCCCGCCAAGCTTGATCGTGGCTTTGATCTGTCCCGCGATAGAAAAAGTGCGGCTGACATTCGCATCCAACCTGAAGTATGGGTTAACGGTTTCGCTGCTATTATCCCAGTTCAGTCGGTCGATATAAAAACCCATTGTGCTCAGCCTAAATTGATTTATCTCACACGATCCCATGACACCAAGCGCATTATCGGGTGTTTTTTCTGGCGAGTTAAGCAAGAATGCTTGCTCCATATTTTTTTGACCCAAGTCTAGGTCTTTAGCCTTATTGAACCAGAATTTATACATATTGTACTGACTTGGCCTGTAAGTGATTTCGCCTTCAACACCACTGGTGGAATAAAAACCACCATTTTGAAGAGAAAGGTAGTAACCATCTACTGGGTCGGTGGGGTCGGGGA
>JAXHSS010000175.1:0-2836 GCA_034190675.1 Pseudomonadota bacterium | reverse complement strand
TGAAGGACATCGGCCTTACTCCTTCTGCCGAAGGTGGCTATGAGGTTTCAACGGTGGTACCTGCTGAAATCGCTCAGTCTTATGGCCTACAGCCGGGCGATCGAATTATTTCTGTTAATGGCAAACCCGTTGGCAACCCCAGTGAGGATGTGCAAATCATCCAAGAAATCAAAACCAGTAAAGAAGCCACCGTGCAAATTCAGCGGGGCAACCAGTTAACTACGGTTTCCATACCGATTGTGTTTTAGGTGCTATCATGAAGAAGCTCATTCTTATTTTCATCGTCAGCCTGCTGACTCAGCTGAGTCTAGCGCAGGGGTTTAATATCACCGCCAAGGATGTCGATATTAATAACTTTATTGAACAAGTCGCCAAAATCACGGGGAAAACCTTTGTCGTAGACGACCGTGTTCGAGGAAAAGTCACCATTGTTTCTAGCAAAAACCTACCTAAAGAAGAAGTCTACAACCTCTTTTTAAGCGTTTTGCAGGTCTATGGCTTTGTTGCTGTACCCAGCGATGATAAAAATGGCGTCATCAAAATTGTTCAAAATGCTTTAGCAAAACAACAAGCTGTGCCCATGGGTAGCAGCCGTGATGGACAAGAGCTGATCACCAAAGTGATTCCCATCGAAAACACACCCGCCGTTGAGCTTGTCTCTGTGCTTCGCCCGATGGTTCCTAGCTATGGACACCTTGCGGCAGCAAACTCGGCAAATGCTCTGATTGTTATCGATCATGCGCAAAATATCCGCGTTCTGGAGCGCATCATTGCGGCGTTAGATCAAAAGAAAAGCAAAAGCATGGATTCTGTCACCCTATCAAATGCTTGGTCAGGTGACGTGATTGCCCAGATTGAAAAAGTCATTCCCGTGCTATTTGATGCGGGCAAAGACAAGGGCGAGAGCATGGTCAATGTAGTCGCCGATGAGCGTACGAACCGAATTTTCATTCTCGGTGAAAGCCGCGCCCGTGAACAGATTAAGCAATTTATTGCAGATCTAGATGTCCCTGGCGAGCAGTCTCGCGGCGCTGAGGTCATTCGACTTAATTATAGCAAGGCCGAGGATGTTGCCGACCTGCTAAAGCGCACGATGGATAGCGCCAGCGGTGGCAAAGACGATAAAGAGAAGCCCAAAACCACCGACCTGAGCATTCAAGCCGATGAATCGACCAATTCCTTGGTGATCCGCGCTGACAGCCGAGACATGAACGAGATCAAGTCAATTATTGAGCAGCTGGATCAGCGCAAGGCGCAGATATTGATCGAGGCGGCTATTTTAGAAGTCAATGCCAACGATGCCAAAGCCCTGGGTGTTCAATGGTTTGCTGGCGACCCAGAAATAGGTGGCGCTGCCACTAATTTTGATAATGTTGGTAATTCAGTCAATAGCGTTTTGACCGCCGTGACCACTGGTGTTGGCACGTTATCCAACGGGATTACGCTGATTGGCGGCATCACTGATAGCAACGGCGATGTTCAAATTGCAGGTCTAGTTCAGGCGCTCTCTTCGGTAGCCAAAACGAATATCCTCTCTACCCCACGTTTAATGACCCTAGATAACGAGGAAGCTTCTATTATTGTCGGCTCCAGTGTTCCTTTTATTTCGCAAACACAAGCAAGCACCAGTAATAACACGAATCCTTTCGTTTCGGTGGAGCGCGAAGACGTGGGCGTGACGTTAAAAGTGCTGCCTAGCATTACAGAGGAAAACACCGTTCGCCTTGAAGTCACTCAGGAAGCCAACCAGATCGACCAGCAAACTACTGCGCAAACAGTAGATGTCGTCACGACTAAGCGAGAGATCGATACCACGATTCTGGTAGACAATGGCCAAACCGTGATGCTTGGCGGATTGATCAAAGACCAAAGTGTTGAATCTGTTAGCAAGGTGCCTTTGCTTGGAGATATTCCTGTGCTCGGCGCATTTTTCCGCTCTAAAAATACTTCCCGTGAAAAAGCCAACTTGCTGGTCTTCATCAAGCCGACCATTATCCGCACTGGCGGTGCTGCGGCGGCTTTAGCTCGGGAGCAGTATGCCTTATTGCGCGATATTCAACTCGTGATTGACGAGCGCGGCGACGTCTCGAAGATTGTCCGTGGCACCCTGCCTGAAAATGTCGGCGATATTTATCAAGGTTTAGCGACCGAGCCTGAGCTTCCATAAATGGCCAAGGCCAAAACGCTTTACGTTTGCACCGAGTGCGGCGAGGATTTCACCAAGTGGCTGGGGCAGTGTAGCAATTGCGGCCAGTGGAATACGCTGCAAGAGTTTAAACCTCATGCGGGCAGCAAAGCCCGCAGCAGCAAGACCAGCAGCGTATCAAGAAGCTCTAGCAGCTATGCAGGAACAGCCAGCAGCGTCAAAAAAATCAAGGATATCGACCTTGCCGAGCAGCCAAGAATCTCATCGGGCTTTAGTGAATTTGATCGCGTATTAGGTGGCGGCATTGTCTCTGGCAGTGTGGTGCTTTTGGGCGGGCATCCGGGCGCTGGCAAAAGTACGATCTTATTACAGGTCATGAACCACCTTGCGCAAACGCAGGAGTGCTTGTATGTCACTGGCGAAGAGTCGCCCCAACAAGTTGCCGCTCGGGCGCATCGTCTTGGCGAGGTATCTGATCAGCTGAGCCTACTTGCTGAAACGGATATCGAACTCATTCTTCATGAAGCACAGAAGCTAAAACCCAAAGTATTGGTGATCGACTCAATCCAAGTGATGCAGCTCACTGAACTCAGTTCGGCGCCAGGCACAGTCACCCAGGTGCGCGAGGCAGCCGCTGCGCTTACCCGCTTTGCCAAACAAACGGGTACGGCGGTGTTTATCGTTGGTCAC
>JAXHSS010000174.1:0-2863 GCA_034190675.1 Pseudomonadota bacterium | reverse complement strand
TGCGAGGCTTGGGCTACCGCTTTTCTCCGACAGTTAATGCGTAACAACCTATGATGATTCTTCATGCGCTAAGGATAGTGCTACTGCTTTGTGTTTTAACACTCGCTACAGGCTGGTTAGTAGGTGATTACTTTCTCTGTGGGATAGTGATTTTCGCCGGCGCTTTATGGTATTACTTAGTCTTTTTGTTTCGTTTGCTGCGTTGGGTAAAGGCTGGATCTGAAGGTGAAATTGGCTATTTACCAAACTCGCTAGAAACCATTGCCTATCATATTGCGCGCTCGAACCGTAAAAAGCGAGAAGCCCGCCAACAAATGGAAGCCATTATTGCACGAGCTCGGACCTCACTGGCTGCACTGAACGATGGTGTCGTGCTGATCAATCATGAGCACCAGATCGAATGGTGGAATGAAGCAGCTGAGAAGATGCTGGGCTTTAAGTGGCCGACAGACAAGGGTACGCCGATGACGCATTTGCTGCGCGCGCGCGACTTTGTTGAGTTTATTAGCAAAGCGGACTTTGAAAAGACGCTGGAAATGAGATCACCCGTGCTGTCTGATTGTCAGGTGGCCATTAATATTACGCCTTTTGGTGAGGGCGAATCGCTGATGACTGTGCGAGACATTACCCGTATACATCGACTTCAGCAGATGCGTAAAGAGTTTATTGCGAATGTGTCGCATGAGTTGAAAACGCCACTGACAGTCATTTCGGGCTACCTAGAAATGCTCGCTTCTCAGCCCGAAATCAGCTCAACGCAGATTAAGATATACGACAAAATGCAGCATCAATCAGACCGCATGGCCAGCCTGGTGAATAACTTATTGCTGTTGTCGAACCTTGAAACCACGGATTTGAAGTTGTCTAAAACGCCAGTGACTGCCGCTAGTGTTTTGCGTTCTATTGCTCAGCATGTCGAGCCACTGATCAAAGCCTCGCAAAAGCTGACGCTCGCACTTGATGATGAGGTGCAAATTCTGGGCAATGAAGAAGAGCTATATAGTGCGTTCAATAATTTGGTCGTTAATGCATTGAAATATGCGGGTGAGCAAGCTGAGGTTCATATTGAGGCTCAGTACGACGAAAAAGGAAACTTTGTTATCTCGGTAAGTGATGATGGCCAAGGAATTGATGCGATGCATATTCCGCGATTAACCGAGCGTTTTTTCCGTGTTGAAGAGAGTCGAAACTCAGATACCGGCGGATCAGGCATCGGCTTGGCGATTGTTAAGCATGTACTGAGACGCCATCAGGCCACATTAGAAGTGAGTAGCGAATTAAATAAAGGCGCCGCTTTTCGATGTATTTTCCCTAAATCGCAAACGGTAACAAAGAAAACAGTTAGCTAGCTTTGCTGGATTTACCGCGTGTCATTCCTTAAGATATGAGGGGCTTTCTTCTTATATAAACCTAAGTGATTGATTTTATGAACGTCATTATAAAAATAATAAAGCGTATTCTGCTCATGCCAGCCATGTGGATTTTTCTTGGATTTGTGGCTCTAGTTTTACTTTTTAATGTCACCAGCGAAGAACCGCCAAAGGTTGAAAATGTAGATAATACTAAGCGTGTCAGCGCGAAATTAGTTGAATTGCAATCACATTCGCCAGAAGTGAGTTTACTTGCCCAGGTCCAGTCGCCAAATGCCATCACATTTAGAGCGCCAATTGCTGGCTATATTGAAGAAGTCGCTGTGCGATCAGGTGCTCAAGCTGCCCAGGGCGATTTGTTGATTAAAATGGATCTTGCAGATATTAGCTTGCAGCTGCAATCCAGTGAAGCTCAGTTAGACAGCTTAAACTCTCTCTACAGAAAAGAACAAGCTAGTGGCAAGAACAATAAACAAGCGCTTGAGCGAGAGAAGCAGCAGCTTGAGATTGCTAGAGAAAATGAGTACCGAGCTCGAACCTTATACGAAAAAGACTTGGGTTCGCGCCTTGATTACCAAACAGCGCAGCAGCAAGTGCTGCAACTAGAGGTCGCTGTTCAAGGTCGTGAAACTTTGCTTGGCACGCATCTAGATAATTTGCGCAACATTCGCGCTCAAAAAGAACAAGCACAAGCAGGCATTGACCAGATTAAGCTCAATATGGATCGCGCAGTGGTTCGCGCAGAAGAGCCGTTGCTGATCGGCGAGGTGTTTGCTGTTGAGCAAGAGCAGGCCGCAACAGGTCAACCGTTATTAACGGCTTACCAGCCTGACCGTATTGAAGTGGTTGCTAAAGTGCCAAGCAAACACTTAAAAGCCATGCAAAAATCACTCAACGATGAAGTGCCGGTTTATGCCCGCGTTGAGCAACAAGCAGAAATTCGTTTACTACTGAGCCGTCTAGGTAATCAGGTGAATCAAACCGGTACGGTTAATGCCTATTTTTCAATTATTGGCGAGGTGACCAACCTTAAGCTCGGTGAGCAGATCGGCTTGATTGTTGAGATGCCATCTTTGTCCGACAGCATGTTAGTGCCCGCTAGAACACTACATTCAGGTGATCGTGTTTACCTCATTGATTCGCAAAATCGCCTTAAAGGAATTTATGTCAATGTGATGGGTGAAGCGGTTTCGCCATCAGGTGAAAAGCAACTGGTGATTCAAAGCCCAGAGCTGCAATCGGGTTTGGTGATCATGACCACGCAAATGCTAGACGCAGCAAAGGGTGCGTTGGTTATCCCTGTCTTTGAAAACGGCACGGTAGAATAAATCGTGAGCGAGTCAACTGAATACCGAGGCGTGATCGCGATTTTTGCCCGCCATAAGGTGGCTGCGAATTTGTTAATGATCCTTGCCTTTATCTTAGGTACGTTCGCGCTAACATCATTAAACCGTCAGCTGTTTCCAGACTTTGAGATTACCGGCATCTCAAAG
>JAXHSS010000173.1:0-2881 GCA_034190675.1 Pseudomonadota bacterium | reverse complement strand
CATAGAGCAAATAGCAACAACGAATAAAAACCGATATTCTAACAAGTTTTAAGCCGCACTACGCTAGCATGAGCAAAGATTTCACCTCAATTTTGGATTTCAGTCGTCAAATCAAAGTCGCAGGTATGAGCGCCGAAAAGCAAACTCAAATTGAACAAGCGAAAGTGGCCATTTTTGGTGCCGGAGGCTTGGGCGTTACAGCCATCAGTTATTTAACCGCCGCGGGTATTGGACATATCACCGTGATTGACCCGGATCATATCGAAGCCAGCAACCTACACCGTCAAATTCTTTATCGCCCAAGTGATATTGGACAAAAAAAAGCCTTAATGGCCACCCAGTTTGCTCTTCAGCAAAACCCAGCGGCCAGTATTAACGCCATTACGGAAAAAGCCGACCTTGCGCAAATACGCACACTGTTTGAGCAACACGATCTCGTGCTTGATTGCACCGACGATATTGCCGCTGGCTATGTATTTAATGATATCGCTTGGCATACCAAGACCTCTGTGGTTTTTGCCAATGCTGCGGCGTTAAATGGCCAGCTATTTAACCTCATCCCTGAGCAAGACAATGCCTGCTTGCGCTGTCTTTGGCCAGAAAGCGACCAAGATGGCGCGACCTGCGATGGCATCGGCGTATTAGGGCCTGTGCCTGGTGCATTGGGCTGTTTACAAGCACTCGAGGCGCTCAAAATATTGGCGGAAATAGAAGCGTCTTTGCGCAATACATTTTTACATTTTGACTTTCAACAGCATCGCTACCACAAGTTAGCGCTAAATAAAGCCCCTGACTGCGAACATCAGCTCACTTGGGAGCAAATTCAAGACCGACATGCGCTTTATCAGGCACAGTTTGAGCAACCAGACTCAGGGAGCGGCAGAGATTCAGCGATTATCATTGATATTCGAGAAGCACATGAGGTCGCTGAAATGCCCTATAGCTTTACTGATCAATGCATTCCCATGAGCGTATTAATGGCTCACCCGCAAGATTATCTGGAAGACGATCAATGCTATCAGCTGGTGTGCTCTAGAGGCATCCGAAGCGCCAATGCCGCGGTGGCATTACGCGAAACCTTTGGCTATGACGTTTTCCCCTATCAAGGCGAAAACAAAAGCTAATTTAGCCGTTATATAAAGCCTGCTCACTGCATTTATCTCGTTAGCAGACAGGCTTTAGTCTGAGCTGGATTAGAAATGCTAAGGTTTATAATGCGCTGGCTTCTTGGGTTTTGAACGGCTCAAGCCCTTCAAATTGCTCATAACCCACACCGGCCACTGGTGCTTGTTTTATGCCTTCAACTTTGACCACATCCGCCACGCGGAAAATAAGATCGCCCGAGTATTGCGCATCCTCATACTCATGAATCAGGTCATCATTACCCCAATACATGACTTGCTCAAGAAATAAAAAACCGTCCTGAAGCGAATTGCTGGCTATCGCTTCAAACATCGAGCTCGAGACTTTGCCGTAGTAGTAATAGCTTCTGGGCTGGCCAATATCGTGCTCATCGACACTCAATTGCACAAAAACCCACTGTTTTTCGCCATCAACGGATGATTTTAAGCTCAGCAACTCCTGGCCAAGCTCTCCACAGCCCACTAAAAGCAAACACGACAACAAAAAAACAATGATTTCATCATTAAACACCTTTTTAACAAAAAATAGATCGCGCCTAGGTGCTATTGCAATAGGGTTAAAAACCTAACTAAAAAGCGGATCAACAAAGCGCTGATCCGCCTCAAACCACTCCATAAGCACAAGAGTGGCTAATCAAATGGCCGCTAAATGAGTTCAGCTCCACCCATATAGCTTCGTAATGCCTCGGGTACGGTAATCGTGCTGTCTGCATTTTGATAGTTTTCCAAAATAGCCACCAACGTTCGGCCTACTGCCAAACCTGAGCCATTTAAGGTATGCAACAGCTGTGGACGCTTTTCGCCTTCTTTGCGATAGCGCGCCTGCATGCGACGTGCTTGAAAATCCTGCGTATTTGAGCAAGACGAAATCTCGCGATAGGTTTCCTGAGAAGGTATCCAAACTTCTAAATCATAAGTTTTTGCAGCAGAGAAGCCCATGTCACCCGCACATAGCAGCATTTTACGATACGGCAAACCCAGCGCTTGCAAAATCTTCTCCGCATGCCCTGTTAATTCTTCCAATGCCTTTTCGGACTGCTCAGGCTCCACTACCTGCACAAGCTCAACTTTTTCAAACTGATGCTGACGAATCATGCCGCGCGTATCGCGACCATGAGAGCCTGCCTCCGAGCGAAAACATGGCGTATGTGCAACGCATTTGATCGGCAGATTTGATGCCTCTTGAATGCTTTGTGCGACTAAGTTAGTTACTGGTACTTCAGCCGTTGGAATCAGATACAATTCACGTTCACCGCGCAGCTTAAACAAGTCTTCCTCAAACTTAGGCAACTGCCCCGTGCCCATCAAGGCATCTTGTCCTACCAAGTACGGCACATAAACTTCAGAATAGCCATTTTCCGCCGTATGTTTATCCAACATGAACTGCGCCAGCGCTCGGTGAAGACGCGCTAAACCGCCGCGCATCACAGCAAAACGTGCACCCGACAAATAAGCGGCTTTCTCAAAATCAAGCTGAGGACCACCCTGCGCATTTAAGGCCTCACCCAAATCAACATGGTCTTTAACCTCGAAATCAAACACGCGTGGCTCGCCCCAACGGCTGATCTCGACATTATCGTTTTCATCTTTGCCTGCTGGCACATCGGCCTGTGGCAAATTCGGCACACCAGCGAGTAGCCCGTCTAATTGCTCTTGAATACCATTGGCTTGCTCAGAAAATTGTTTAAGGTTAGCGTCAATATCAGCCAATGTTTTGGCCACCTGAGCTTTAGCTTGAT
>JAXHSS010000172.1:0-2893 GCA_034190675.1 Pseudomonadota bacterium | reverse complement strand
TCGTTTCCTTCAACTAGTTTTTCTAACGTTTGTGTCATTTTTTCAATTCGATACGCCATTTTACCCGCAGGGTGCGGCATACCTTGAAGTAACTTTTGTGCCTTTTTAAGATGAAAACTCGCTTCAATATACATTTGCCGACGTTCGTCCACATCACCACTTATCTCGTAAAGTGCATTAAAAAGATAATCAGAGAAAGCCTCATGTAATGCGTCATTCAGTGCCTGACGTTGCTCTTGATCCGTTGCGAAAAAATGAAACTGTTGGACCAGATGATCCAACTCGCTCGGTAGAAAAATATTCTTAAAAGAAAAACTATTGACCATACTTTCTGTTTATGTTTACTATGTAAGTACGTCATGGCGAACGTCACTCGCCACGCATTGATCATGCGTTACAAGACCGCTATTCCAAACGTATCGACTCTTTTATTTGCTAAATTTAAGCTAACTATTCTTTCATAAAATGTGCTGAATTCGCTCTGAAATCAAACAAAGAAATCACACACAAAAGTTAAGCACAATTTTCAATCTTAAACACCTGCAAATTTCTCTCGATACTCTCTCATTGGAGAAGTGTTATGAAAACTCAATCAACTTATATCTATCGCGGTGTTGTTTACACCAAAAATGCTAACCAGCAGGCTGAAACTCGTGCTAAAGCGATTAATACCGATCACATCGAAAAGGTATATCGTGCTGCGAGCTATTTCAAGCTACCTAAGGTTAAGCACAACATCGGCCAGCATGCCTATCGTGGTGTGCAATATATGAGCTAAATACGCCTATGCGTTAACCATCTCGCTGGGCAGTACCATGGCTGCTCAGCTTTTCTATTTAAAGCAAAAACTTTGCCGATTCATACAAGAACGTGTCTGCAATCGTGAATATCTTGTCAGAAACAAAAAAACCACTATCCATTGCGCCCTGAATTATTGGATAATTTCCCGATTGATCCATCATTAATTCAATGGTTTTTCAACTATGATTAAAACCTTTGCAGAATGGCAACCACAAGATGCCGTTTTAATTGCTTGGCCGCATAAATCCACAGACTGGGCACCTTACCTAGAAGAAGCGTATCAGTGCTATACACGACTTGCCGCTGCGATTTCGCGCTATCAGCCTTGCCTCATTCTCTGCCAAGATCGCGCGCATCAAACCCAAATACATGACTATCTTGCTTATAAAGCGCTGATGCGAAATATCCGCTACATTCCGCTACCCTATAATGACACGTGGACGCGTGATTATGGGCCCATAGCAACCCAACAAGATCAACAATTAACGCTGGTTGACTGTCAATTTAACGCCTGGGGCGACAAGTTCGAAGCCAATCTCGACAACCAAATTAATCAGCGTATGGCGCAGCTCGAGCTCTTTAACTGCGAGGTAAAATCCACGAACCTCACATTTGAAGACGGCAGTATGGAAAGCAATGGCCAAGGCGTTTTGCTAGCCACCTATTTTTGCCTCAAACAGCGCTATCCCGACTTGAGCCAAAATCAAATCGAAGCCAAATTAACCGCCGTTTTCGGTTTTGACCACTTCCTTTGGTTAACTGAGGGGCATCTTGCGGGCGATGACACAGATGCGCATATTGATACTTTAGCAAGGTTTATCGACCCCAATACCATTGCCTATGTTCAATGCCAAGACCCTAATGACGAGCACTATCTTGCCCTGCAAGCCATGGAGCAACAACTCAAAGCTTTCAGAACACCTGAAGGCCAACCCTACCAATTAGTGTCTTTGCCATTTGCGCCGGCCATTTTTGCCGAAGATGGTCATCGACTACCGGCAACGTACGCTAATTTTTTAATCTTGAATTCGGCTATTCTTATGCCGACTTATCGAGCAGAAACAGACCAACAGGCCATCGAAGTTCTGCATCAAGTGACAAAAAAGCCTGTCGTTGGCGTAGACTGCCGCGTATTGATCGAACAACATGGCAGCCTACATTGTGCCACGATGCAGCTGCCTAAACATGCCCTCAACTTTGAACGGTTACAATCCCTATGAGCCAAATTATTGCCGCTGTTATCCAACACAGCATGACCGACAACAAGCAACACAATCTCGCCAAAAGTGTTGAGCTGGCCAGCGAGGCCGCGCAGCAAGGGGCTAACCTGATCGTATTGCCAGAGCTTCACGCCACTCCTTATTTTTGCCAAGTTGAAGATACGGGCTTTTTTGATCTGGCTGAGGATATTCACAATGGCGAAACCGTCACGCAATTAAGCCAAGCCGCCAGCGACCTAGGCATCGTAATCGTCGGCTCGCTCTTTGAAAATCGAAATAACATCACCTATCACAATACCTCCGTGGTGTTTGATCGTGATGGCTCGCAGGCTGGCATCTATCGTAAAATGCATATCCCCGATGATCCAGGGTTTTACGAGAAGTTTTATTTCACTCCAGGCGATGCGCAAACCAATACTGGCAAGCAGGGGTTTGAGCCCATTCAAACCAGCTTAGGTAAACTCGGCGTTTTAGTGTGCTGGGATCAGTGGTATCCAGAAGCCGCCAGAATCATGGCACTAAAAGGCGCTGACGTGCTGATTTACCCGACGGCCATTGGTTACGACCCCGAAGACACGATTGAAGAAAAAACTCGGCAACGCGAAGCTTGGGTCACCATTCAACGCAGTCATGCCGTAGCGAACCACTTACCTGTGCTTGTGGCCAACCGCAGCGGTTTTGAAGAAAATCCTGAGCATGAAACGGGCATTGAGTTTTGGGGACATAGCTTTATTACCGGTCCTCAAGGCGAGCTTCTCACACCCTGCGATGACAGCGCGGAAACCGTGCTGCTCTGTGAATTAAATGCCGCCAAGGCCAAACATACGCGCCAAATATGGCCGTTTTTTCGTGATCGACGCATTGATGCCTAT
>JAXHSS010000171.1:0-2904 GCA_034190675.1 Pseudomonadota bacterium | reverse complement strand
GCGACTAGAAGATAATGAAATCTTTCACCAAGTGGGCCAGCAGCTTGATGAATTATTGATCGTTTATATCTTTGACTCAGCTTGGTTTCGCGGCTCATCGCCACGCCATGAGGCTCCCACTTTAGGCCAATATCGCTGCCAATTCATCTTGGATAGCTTGCACGCCCTAAACCAACGACTAAAAGCCTACGAGCAGCGCATCGTGATTCTCTGCGGTGATCCCTTAGAGGAAATTGATCGGCTCATAACTCAGCATGACATCACCCATATACTGCGCAGCCAAACCGTCGGCCTCCACGAAAACAGACAATGGCAAACCCTAAAACAACAACACCCCAAGGTACAATGCGACCAAACTTTCACGCATACGCTTTGGCATTATGACGATCTTCCCTTTGCACTGAGCGAGTTGCCTAAACACTTCACGTCATTTCGCAAACAGCTCGAAACACTGAGCCTGCGTAAGCCCTTAGCTCAGCCAAGCTATTTGCCGCTTGCACTGGATCATACGCCATCCATAGAACTCGTTTTACCCATTAACCAGCACCTACCCAACGACAGTCTGAGCGAAAACTCGGGCTGGCATAAAGGCGGAGAACCCGCTGCTCATGAGCATATTCAGCGCTATTTTTCGAGTAGTGCACCAAGCCACTACAAGGAAACGCGCAATGCACTTGAGGGTCAGACGCTATCTTCTAAATGGTCGGCATGGCTAAGTCATGGCAATCTTTCACCCATTCAGCTGATGCAACAGCTCAAACAATATGAGCAAAACCACGGCGCAAATGACTCCACCTACTGGCTATTTTTTGAACTTCTTTGGCGAGAGTATTTTCAATGGTATGCGCTCGCTCATGGCAAACATGTATTCACCGCCAGAGGCCTCAACAAAGCTCCCGTTCGTTGCTGCTTCTATCCCGAGCGGTTTAAACGCTGGAGCCAAGGCGCCACACCCTACCCTTTGGTCAATGCCTTGATGAACCAGCTCAACGCCACAGGCTATATGAGCAACCGGGGCCGACAAATTGCCGCTAGCTGCCTTATCTACGACTTAGGTATCGACTGGCGCTACGGAGCAAAATACTTCGAAGAAAAGCTGATTGATTATGATGTCGCCAGCAATTGGGGCAACTGGCAATACATTGCTGGCGTGGGTGCAGACCCACGAGGTGGACGACATTTTGATCTTGCCAAACAAACTCAGCAATATGACCCCAAGCGCGAATTTATCCTGCGCTGGCAAGGTAATGCCCATGCCGATGAGCCACTAGACTCACTAGATGCCGCCGATTGGCCCATTTTATAAGCGTCTGATCAGCGCTTAGGCCCCAAAGAAAAAGCCAACATCTGGCTCAGGTAAGTCAAGCTTTCGCCCGTCTCCTCGCGCCATTGATCAAAAGGCGCTTGAAGCGCGCGCAAAGATGTCACTGAGCTAGGCGGTTTATCAACAACTCCATAACGAAGCAATGCATCAACTACATCCTGAGACAATACCACTGAATCAACACCAATTCGGCGCAGCCATAGCTGGACAGTTTTTGCCCCCGTTCGATCACCCTGCTTTTGTAATTGCACCACGTTCTCAAAATAAGCGTCCGGCTTTATCGCGCCAAAAAACGCACCTAAGCTGCCATGCTCATCTCGGCGCTGTTTAAGCCACTGCGCATTGTTCACCACACTACTCATCTTCTTCCAATGCTTCATCGTCTCGCCTGTCGCCATGATCGACTCAAGCTCCTCATCTGAAATCATCGCGCAACGATTTAAGTTAAAACCAAAAAAATGTCGCTCAAAATCTGGCCACTTTTTTTCAATCACCGACCAATTAAACCCAACCTGAAACACCACTTTCGACAATGCGGATAAAAAAACCTCGTCATCAAGAGATAAAATATCCTGACGCGTCAATGGCTTAGCTAACTCATAAGGCAAATGCTCAACGCTACCATGCGCTTCTATCACCCTGTCCTCAACCTCAGAAAAAGTAATCACTCGCACCTCCTGTCTGCGTGGTTATTTTGCCATCATGTGAACTAAAGCTTGATATTACTCTCTAAGATGAGAAAATAATAGATCACCAAATTGGGGGCGACCTGGCTTCGACGGCAGAGACAACGCTCTTGGTGCATGCCGAGTAGTTTCGCAATGCTCGTAAATACCTTGTGGAATTTAAAGATAGTTGCAAACGACGAATCTTACCAACTAGCAGCTTAAGTCTGCTACACGCTTGAGAAGCCTGTCTGTGGGCGTCAAAAAGTGTGTTATATAAACACAGAACCGCTTGAGGTCGCGCTTACTGACTGAGAGTTAAACTTTAGTGAGCTCGCGCTTTTGCGTCCTGATAGTCGGGCTGCCTAGCGCCAAATTAATAGACTAAACTAAGCATGTAGATCCACTAGCCGAGTACTGGCGGACGCGGGTTCGATTCCCGCCGCCTCCACCAATTCTAAGTTCACCAACGTTCGAAAAAGCACAGAAAGCCTTTAAAAACAAGGCTTTAATCAATAATAGCGTTCTGTAACGTTTTTTATCGTGTGTTGACATCCGCCTTAATCGCCCCTATTGTTGCCTTAATCCTTCGATTCAAACTTAACGATTAAGGCATGAAACTAAATAACACAGCCATTAAGAATGCCAAGCCACTAGCTAATAAAGACTTGCGCTTATCTGATGGCGAAGGACTTTATCTACTCGTCAAAAAAAACGGTACTAAATGCTGGCGCTTAGATTATCGCTTTAATGGCAAAACGCGAGTATTTAGCATGGGTGTTTATCCAGAGGTACCACTTAAAGAAGCACGAGAGAAAAAGCAAAAGGCTAGAAAATTACTCAATGACGGGAAAGACCCAAACCGAGAAAAGAAAATACAGAAAATTAAGCGCCAGCAAGCCATAGCACATAGTT
>JAXHSS010000170.1:0-2941 GCA_034190675.1 Pseudomonadota bacterium | reverse complement strand
GCCCTAATTCTGCCAAACTCGTGACTTTATTGTGGCCGATGATTAAATGATCCAGCAATTTAACATCGATTAGCTCCAGGGCGTTTTTAATTTTGCGGGTAATATGAATATCCGCTTGGCTCGGGCTTGGGTCGCCGCTGGGGTGGTTATGGGCAATAATCAAAGCGGCGGCATGTTGCTTGATGGTGGCTTCGACTAAGTCGCGAGTGTAGACGGGCGCTTGGTCGATGGAGCCGAAAAAAAGCTCTTTGAAGCTGATAACATGATGCTGAGAATTGAGGAACAAAGCCGCAAAGACCTCTTTTTTATAGGCTGACATGCGCAGCTGCAAAAAGCGCTTAGCTTCTTGAGCACTGTTGATGGCGTCACCTTCTTGTAGGTTTTGCAGTAAAAAGCGCTTGGATAGCTCTACACTGGCCTGAAGTTGTACATATTTGGCGCTACCCATGCCGTGAATTTCGCAAAACTGCTCAAGCGGGGCGTTAACTAGGGCGCGTAAGGAGCCAAAGTGGCTAATGAGCTCGCGAGCAAGATCAACAGCGGATTTGCCGCGTGTGCCAACGCGTAGAAAGATAGCGAGCAGTTCTGCATCGCTTAGGTGGTTTGCGCCATGCGCAAGGAGCTTTTCTCTTGGCCGCTCAAACTCTGGCCAGTCGGTAATTGCCATGGTCCCTCTCAGTACTTTACTTTCCGTGTCAGTAAGCGCTAACATGAGCGCTTTAAAAAGTGTAATCAAACATGCTTAGTCTCGTCAATAGACGCATTATTGTCGGCATTTCAGGCAGTATTGCGGCGTATAAATCGGCTGAAATCGTGCGTTTGCTCAAAAAGGCAGGTGCCGAGGTTATCGTGGTGATGACTCAAAATGCGCAGTCATTTATTACGCCCATGACCATGCAGGCTTTATCCGGCGAGCCGGTACGCAAAGAAATTATGGATAGCGAGGCGGAGCTATCGATGGGCCATATTGAGCTGGCTAAGTGGGCGGATGCTATTTTGGTTGCACCGGCATCGGCTAATGTGTTGGCTAATCTGGCTCAGGGTTTGAGCCATGATTTGTTATCGACTTTGTGCTTGGCGACAGAGGCGCCTGTTTTTCTGGCGCCTGCGATGAACCAAGCGATGTGGGGTCACGAAGCAACGCAGGCCAATGCGCAAAAATTAACGACATTGGGTTATGAGTTTTTTGGCCCGGGCGCTGGCGAGCAGGCTTGTGGCGATGTGGGTTTTGGTCGCTTATTAGAGGTTGATGAGTTAGTTGAGCGCCTAGCCGCAAAGTTTGAAACAAACCAGCTAGCTGGCAAAAAGGTCGTGATTTCGGCAGGCCCTACTCGGGAGCGAATCGATCCTGTTCGCTTTTTGAGTAATTATAGTACGGGCAAAATGGGTTATGCATTAGCTCAAGCAGCGCAGGAAGCTGGCGCTTATGTCACGCTGGTGTCTGGACCGACGAATCTTGCAGCGCCTGAGCGTGTTACTAGGGTTTTGGTTGAGTCTGCAATCGAGATGCATGAGGCGGTTATGACGGCTGTTGCGGATGCTGATGTGTTTATTGCGGCCGCAGCGGTTGCCGATTATCGCCCAAAACGTTGCGCTGATGATAAAGTCAAAAAGTCTGATGGTGATTGGCAGATTCAGCTTGAGCGAAACCCTGATATTCTCGCTGAGGTATCAGGTAAAGCGGATCGTCCGTTTTGTGTAGGCTTTGCCGCTGAAACTCGCAATGTACTGGAATATGGTCGTGGCAAGTTGGAGCGAAAACAGCTGGATTTGATCGCGGTTAATGACGTATCCGACCAAGCGATTGGCTTTGCAAGTGATCAAAATGCGCTGATGGTTTTATCAAAAGAGGCGCAATTTCCGATTGCTCAGGCTTCTAAAACACAAGTTGCTCACCAGCTGATTGAGCTTATCGCTCAGCAGCTATCCGCCCAACCTTTAACTGATTAATGAGATAAAAAAGAAACCTATGAACCAACCTGTAGAATTGAAAATCCTTGATCCGCGCATTGGTAATGAATTTCCCATGCCGGCATATAAAACCGCAGGCGCTGCGGGCTTTGACCTTGGCGCTTGTATCGATTCGCCAATTACCTTGGAGCCTGGGGCCTGCGAGCTGATCCCGACAGGTATTTCTATCCATATTGGCAACCCTGATTTTGCAGGCTTGATTTTACCTCGTTCAGGTTTGGGTCATAAGCATGGCGTGGTTTTAGGCAACTTGGTCGGGTTGATAGATTCAGATTATCAAGGCCAGCTCATGGTTTCATTATGGAACCGAAGCACGGTGCCTTACACCGTTAAGCCAGGTGAGCGCATTGCTCAATATGTTTTAGTGCCAGTAGCTATTGCAGACTTTGCCGTGGTGAACGAGTTCGGTGAAGACTCAGAGCGTGGCGCAGGTGGCTTCGGCTCGACAGGCTCTCATTAATTTATCCTAGGAACAGAACACTATGACAGACGTTAAACCGAGTTTTAACCCGGAAGCTCGTGCACGTGCACTGATTGAAGCGCTGCCGTATTTGCAAAAATTTGCTGGTAAAACCATCGTTATTAAATATGGCGGTAATGCCATGACAGAAGACGAGTTGAAGGCCAGCTTTGCCCGAGACGTTGTGCTATTAAAAGCCGTTGGCATCAACCCGATTGTTGTTCATGGCGGCGGCCCGCAAATTGGTATGGCACTTAACCGCATCGGAAAGCAAACCGAATTTGTCGCTGGTATGCGCGTGACTGACCGCGAAACCATGAGTGTGGTAGAAATGGTGCTAGGCGGCATGGTGAATAAGGAAATTGTTAACCTGATTAACAGTGCAGGCGGAAAAGCCGTAGGCTTAACGGGCAAGGATGGCGGGCTGATTCATGCCAAAAAGCTGAAAGTGGTTGACCCAGATGCACCTGAAAACAAGGTTTCTGAGCTGATCGATATTGGTCATGTGGG
>JAXHSS010000017.1:0-19259 GCA_034190675.1 Pseudomonadota bacterium | reverse complement strand
CTGAATGAGGGTTTTTCTCTGGCATGTTGGGGCAGCCTTGGTAGTTGTTCACGTTGTTAAACGTGTTTTCGCACGCCTCGATTGAGTGGTCACAAAATGGCAATATCGTTACCGTTTGCCCGATTTCTAAGCCGCTGACATCAGCCAGCGTGATTGCCGACCCTGAAACAGGTGTGAACGTCTGAGACACTTCATTCACATAGTTATGGTGCAGCGATACAGCATCGGCTAAAGTAACTGAATTGCCATCAATGGCCGAAATAGTTGTAAGCACCGTAAAATCTGGCAAGTTAACACCGCAACGCGCATGGCCGAGCGTGAGTGGACAGCTAGTTTTCTGAACCTGCAACAACGGAATGCGCTCCTCAGTGATGCGCAACACATTGTTGCAGGTGACCTTAGCTTGTTCTTTTTTGCTCTTGTAGCGACTGGATTGATCCAGCTTAACCGTTTCGCCCGAAAAGAAATGATGCACCGTGCCGTTATAATTGCACAGCACCTCAACGGATCGCTTAATTCCAGAAAGCACAGGGCTATCACCGCGAACTTTAAACGTTAGCTCATCTGGCTTGTCACCCTCGCCTTTGTGCTGTATATCCGTGATCGCATGAGGCTCGTAGGTTTCCCCTTCGTGCACTTGCGCTTTAGGCGCTGTGGTGTATCGCAAGGAATCGATCTTAAATAAAAAAATCATGGCAATTCAGTGATGGTTAAATCCAGCGCGAAGGTATAACCGTGTTCGATCGTGACCGAATCAGAATCAAGGCGAACATGGTCTAAGCGATACAAGTTAAAAGGCTCAGCAGGTGGTAAGGCATCGAGTGTTAGCTCTAGCGTGCTTTCAAGCTCGTTCACTGTCACAGCGTAGAACGTCCATGCGCCCTCTTTTTCAATTGCTACATGCTTTGGAACGTGTGTTTTTGGCACGGTAATCACCTGTACTGCAACGCTGAACCCTTCAAATTCATTGCCAAACGAAGGATACCAGAATGGCTTGTAGCGCCCCTGTTTGTCAAAAAGCCACGAATAGCGGCTTTTGAGTTGCTTTCGATAATAAAGCAACTTAATCGGGCGCTTAAACTGCGTGCTCTGCGTGTCGGCATGGATGTCGAAATAGTTATTGATGGTCGCATTCACGCCAATCTCTTGGCTGTATTCGGTCGTGCTCATGCCCTGCAACAATGTACACTCAGTAAACACCTCATCGCCTTGGTAGGTGTGCTCTGGCGTAAACTCTAGATCTTCATAAATCTGCATCCGAAATTGAACGCTATTACGCGCATACAGCGCATTGTGCCGCATCACAGGGTTTTCGATCAGGTTGCCAACATAGACAGGGGCAACGTGCGTAAAGTCATGTGTGGCAGCATCAGTTAGCGTGTTGCCCGAAATGGTTGTTAACTGATTGTTAACCCCATTAGTCAAATAAACATAGCCGAAATGATCAAACGGCACGTTAGTCGCGCCCTGCGCCACATCAATCGCCTCAGCTAATTGCATGGCAGGGACATACCAGTCACTTAAGCGCCCTTGCTGAAAGTTAAACATGCTTAGCTGGTCATTGCTTGCCGTAAACTGCCACACACGATCTGGATACGGATACAAAGCCGTGCGATATTCAGCGCCAGATTCAGCGCGGTTAATCGCGGTTTTAAAGCTGATGGTTTCGCTCAATTTATACTGATCAGGATGAAAAACAGCGGTCTCAATGTTGATGGGTTCGGGTTCGTCAAATACATCAGTGTCAGATATATAAAAGTTCTGATAGCGCGTTTCGCCGCCGCTGCCGTTTTTGTTAACAGAAAAGCGATAATGCTCAAGCGTGCAACTGGACGCTGACCCAGAAACTTGATGATTGAGTGCGCCATCTACAAACTGGCTGGTGACGTAATTGCCATTTGTAACTATCATCTCGTACTTAACTAACGCCTGCTCTTGAACGTCAGGAAATGTGTACACATCCCCGTAGCAGATCACCGCATTGCCAGCACCCTGAAGAGACACCCCAACCGCGAAAAACTCGAAATTATCGGCTTGAACTACAAAAGCGCCATCCTGCGAAGGGGTGCTGCGCTCCAAGATAATCTCGATTGAAATTCTGCCGCTTTGCGTAAGATTTAACGGGCTTGTGATATTTTTCTTGGCTACATGTTCGTCTAAGTCGTTAGTAACTTGACTTGATATTGCCAGCAGAGTGCCGCCAAAGAAAAATGAGTTCGGATTATAATCGTCCGTGCCGCTGAAATTAGTCCAGCCTGCGTCACTGTTAAAATTTTCAAAAATCGTTGTCACGAGACTTTCCTCACAGCTGAGGTAAACACTCGGTCGCCTTCGGGTGAATCCAGCATGTCGCGGAAGGCATCCGTGAAGTCGAAGTCATAGCCGCCTTGCTCATTTCGCGTGACTTTTGGTTGTGCGGGTAGGCCGTAAAAATTGAATACAGGGGCTGAATTGGCTGTGCCGCCACCGTTAGCCAAGCGCATAAACTCACGCTGTTGGCCCGCGTTAAGCACAGCCTCACCTGAGTTAACATTAGCCACCAGATTATCGCCTCGGTAGCTTGTGCCAGGGATAAAGCCGCCATCTTCATACGAACCCACGGACTGGCTTTTGAGCTGGGCAACGCTTGCCATTTGAGCCGCGACCGCGACACCCGCGAAAATAGCAGGTGCAGGTGGTGGCATCACTGCCGATGCTTGGTTGTACGTGTTAATCCCTGTTTGAATGGCGGCGGCTGTAGCTTGAGCAATCATCAGTGCACGCTGCTCGCGGCTGTTCTTGCCAGCTAACTGAGCTAGATTGCCGTAAAAATCACCCATCACGCCAACTTGTGAGTTGACCTGCTCTAGCTTGGCGCGAGTGGCTTGCTCTTCCAATTCCGCTTTGGTGCGCGCAACTTCCTCGGCGTATTGAATTTCAATTTCCGCTTTGCGCTGTGCGTACTCCTCAGTCGTTAGCAGCTCTTCATCTTTTGCCGCTTTTAAATCCGCAAGCTTACTGGCTTGATGCAACCGCAATTGCTCAACTTCTGCCTCCCTGCGCAACTTGCCAGCTTCGGCTATTCTGCCTTCTGCCTCGAGTTGATCTGCACGTCTTATTTTGAAGCTGTTAAGCATTTCCTTGTGACTGCGCTCCATCATATCGCGTTGTTGTTGCAAACGCGCTTCTTCATCCGTGAATTTCTTGCCAGCGGCTTCCGATAAAATATCAAACTCTTTATCGCGTCGTTGCTCTGATAGCTTGATGATTTCGGCATTCAATGCAGCACGGCTTTCAAAACCCGCTTGGGCGATTTGTTGTTCTGATAAGTTGAGTTCTAATGCAGCATTAACACGGTCTTGATGATGCTTGTTAATCTGGTCAAGCTCACCCATGTGATACTCGCGCAATTGGTCGAGCATGTTCAAATTGTCATAGCGCGGGGCCTGGCCGCTGCCACCGGCATCGGGCTTTTTATTTTTATCATTTGAGCCGCCGAGCAAGTTGTCTGTCTCGTCACTGACGTCTTTCAGCTCTTGTTTGATTTGCTCCATTTTTGCTGTAAATGTTTCTGACCAGGCACTGTCATTCAGATCATTTAATCGTGTTTGCCAGGCGGCAACGGCTTGCTCAGCCTCGACAAATTCGGCCTTAAAATGCTCAGCGGCGCCATCACCCCAAATGCCATCTAGCAACCATGTTGGCGCGTTTTTGTTTATGCGCGCCATCCACTCATTGGCTTCAGCAATGGATAAATTGATTTCGAGCCAAGCGCGATTAAGAGACTGCACTTCGTCCAGCACAAAACCGATAGAGGTCGCCACCGCCTCAGAGGCTGTGGTCGCCATGTTGCCGAAGCCACCCGATGCTGCACTAGCATCGTTGAACATTTGCGTTAGCGCGGTAACCGCCGGCACAACACCGAGCGCAATTTGATTGCGCAAGCCGTCCATGTGCATGCGGCTTCGGTCGATCTCTCGGTTCATCGCTTCAAGCTGGGCGATCTCAAGCGCGGTTAGCACAGCGCCGACGGCTTCAGCTTCTTCACCGATTGCGTTTAATCCTTCGGCATTGTCACGCAACAACGGCAGCAAGGCGGTGCTGTCACTGGCCAGCGCTTCCATATAAAACGTTGTTTCCGCTTGTGATAAGTTGGCTTTTTCGAGGCTTGATGCATAAAGCAACAAACCCTCGCGACCGCTCAAGCCACGGAACTGGTCAGCGGTGACGCCAATCTTAGGGGCGATGTTTTCAAAAAAGTCCTTCATTGGGCCAGCACCCGTCTGCAAGAAGTCGCCTATCTTGTCATTCGTGTCCTTTAGAATGTCTGCGTATTTTTCTTGCGACATGTTCGCGGTTGCGACTGCGTAGCTATCCCGTTGAAGCGCCTGAGCTGTCGCCCCTGAAATGGCAGCTAGATTCTGCATCTCGCGTGAGTAATCGAGCGTGCGTTTTGTGGCAACCACCAGCGCCGCTGAACCTGCCGTAGCTGCTGCAAAGCTAGCGGTCAGCGCTGTATTTATGCCTCGCGATATATCTTTGACACTACGCTTAAAATCACGCATGCGCTTATCGCTATACTTCATCGTTGAATCCATGCTCTGCCTGAATTTGGCTGAGTTAAGATCAAGCGAAGCATAAATGCTGGCTATAGCTGGCATATCTGTCCTCTTGCTAATTTTGCCATCGTATGCTGTCTACAATGGCCTTGTGTTTGGCTTTGGCTTGCTGTTTTCGTGCTTTTTCAGCATTCATCCTGAAGAGCTGCATCCCTTCTTCATTGCCGATAGGGACGCCGCTATCTCGTAAGAAATACGCCTTCCATAGCTGCACTTCCTCAAAGGGAAGTTCGCCAATCTCGGCTAGGCTTTTGTTTAATCCTGCCCCAACTTTGAGCAATAGCTCTAGGTCAGGGCTGGTTTCTAAGACTTTCCCGCTTCGGCAATGTCCTTATATCGCTGTGCGGCATCGAGAATTTCGATCATCTGACCTGTGGTTAAGGCTTGTTCGATTTTCGCGACATTTTCTTTTGTGGGCTTCTCACCTAGAACAATGAGCACCCATTTGGTAAAGCTTCCTTCACTCTTGTCTTCGCCCATTTCGAGCGCTTGACTGTGTGAGAGGCGCTGAATTTCGATTTCGCCTAGATCGCTAATGTCCACCACTTGTTTTGATGGCTTTTTGGCAACTAGATCGCTGAAACTAAGCGCCATTTACACCACCGTGCCGAACGTTGTGCTGCCTGTGATCTTACCCATAAAGGCTTCTTTTAAGACCTCAGACGTAGCGGCACTTTTGCCGTAATTCAGCAACTGCAAGTCAAATTCTGCGGTATCACCGTTTGCGTAAACAAAGCGCGTTTTGACCACAGCTTTTGCAAGAGCCAGCGCCTTCAGCGCCGCCTTATCTGCATTGCCGTTATCGACATTAGTGATCAATTCAATATCGGATGTGTCTGAGACACCCGCTACATAGCGTTTTACTTTGTCGCAAACTTGCGTCACTTCAATCGTTTCTGCTGGCTCTGAGACTTCAGGAAGCTCGTCAAAGCAGATGCTAGTGTAGACATCAGGGTTGCCCGTTGGATCAAGCTCAAACTCTGCGTAGCTACCTGCTCCGCTAATTTCGCCTGCTGTGGTTGTGGTGATCGGATCAGCCATCGTTATTCTCCAGTTTTGTAGTAAATTGAAAATTCAACGGTGTATTGATACACACCATCTTCTTCATCGTAGTCATCGAATCGGTTGGTGATGACAACACGTTGAATCTGTTGATTGCGATAAACACCAACTACGGTGTCGAGCGCATCGCAAACATAGCTAAGCTGCGCATCATATTCGTCTGAAAAGACGTTCATCTGGACATGCATTTCATTTAGTGGCGAATGAGCGCACAAGTCGTATTCAAGCGGCAGGGCGTCTACGCGAAAGTACACACCGTAAGGCAATTCACGCATAAATGCCGCATCTTGCTCAGGAATGCCGATATTGCCCTCAAGGGCTGAACCCACCAGCTTTTCTTCTAAAATTTGTCGAAACTCAACGAGAGCGCTTATTGACATTGTGGTTCTCCAGCCGTGTTCCTAATTCCTTGCGAAATGTGTTTAAAACCGTTTGCGCGTTTCGTCTAAGCGCAGGACGAATAAATGGCTTGGCCTGCTGCCTTGAGTTACCAAATTCAGCCGATAGCGCGGCTTGGTTGCGCGTTCTGGCAACCGTTCCCTTGCGAGTAAAAACACCAACTCGAATCTGCATCCCTGTATGCTTGCGTTTTTTCGCTTTATGCCTAGCAGCGGTGGTTCTGATTTTGATATGCGCTTTTAGGATGCCCAGCTTGTAAGGCGCGGCCTCGGCCATATCCCTTTGCACAATTGACATTGCCGCCTTACCTGCTTCACGCGCATACACCTTTTGTGTTTTGGCATTCAGCCCTAGTAAGGCGTCACGCAACTCTCTTGCGCCGTCAAATTCTAAGTTAACGTCCATGCTTGCGCCCCATGATTGCAATCTCTTTGCCTTGAAGCCTGTCGTTAATGGCCGACACAACCTTGTAAGACTGACCATAAAGAGCAAAATGCATGTGGTGATCAATCTGCTCTGTTAAGCTGTCGTGACGCACCCTTATAACAATATCCACCTGCTCAATATCGGTGTGCTGGCGGTACTTTTCTTGAGCTTTAAGGCTTAATACTTCGCAACGTCTATCCACCACTTCTGAGGATGATTTCGAGTTAAAGCCTAGGTCGTTAGTGCCAGCGCCAAAACCTTTAAAATACGCTCTGTGGCGCATCTTGCCTGAGCGCATCAGAACTTCCTCAGTGAGAGCGTCAGGTTATGCATCCGCTTGGTAAAATCAGACGATAGCTCGCCTCGATTGTCATACAAATCTGCCGTGATGTTATAAATGGCGATTTTGGCATTCGCAGTCATGGCAATTTGCCCCTCTGTCGGGTCAGAATCGACAATTTCTAAGTCCAAAAAACCTTCAAGCGTATCCTTGGCTGCTTCATAATAAGCCGCGAGCAAGGCGTCATCTTCGTCATGCTCGATATTCAGGTGTTGCTTGAGTTCGGCTAGGTTCATTATTTATTCTCTTGTGGCTCGGCTTTTTTTGTGCGTGCTGGCTTTTTAGCAACAACTTCCTCTGCCAAACCTTTAGCAATCAGCAATTTGCCTCGTGCTTCTGCAACGTCCAGTTCTTGGCCTTTGCGTGTTAAGCCTTCTTGACCAGACCAGCCCCATAAAACCTTGATTTTCATTCAATACTCCAAAAAGAAAGGCCACCCGAAGGTGGCCTGTGGATTATGCGCCTAGTGTGTGTTTAACAATCGCGTTAGGACGCCATACACCTAGACCAATACGCTCTTCCGCCAGAATCACGCTTTGGTTTTTGATGAAGTCGTCATTGATTAAGCCCGCCTTAACCATGTACTGCATACGATCATAGATACGCGCAGCGCGGTTAAAGTTAGCAACCATCACTTCTTCTGTGCTGTCGTCTAGCGCGTCAGAAACAACGACACGACGACCCCACAATAGCGGCGTTGCAATACCTTGAATATTGGCAAACAAGAACGCATTGTTATTATCTTTTTGTAGCTCGATGTTCATCCACGACTTATCCGTCATTACGATGGCGTCTGGTGATGATTTATCTTGCTTGCGAAGCTGATAGATCATGCGACGAATTGTATCAATACTGGTGTCACTCGCTTGCGCACCATTAACACCGTCAACGGTTGCGTCATACGCTGCCGCTTGAGTTAATAGGCCGTTTAGGTTGGCGCCTGTACCATCGCCTTTGAGGATTTGCTCTTCTTCCTTGAGCTTGATGTCGTAGTTAAGCAGGTCACGAATGTAAGACACGACCTGTGGATAGTCTTGCAACTGCTCCATTGTGACACGATGCCATACAGCAATTTTTTTCACTGTGTCCGTGATTTCTTCAAAATCAGCGTCTTGCTGTGGCTTCGTGCCGCCCTCAGCAACCATGCCTGCCGCCAATGTGTGGCTGTTTTCCTTGAAATAGGTGTAGTCCGTAGAGCTGATTTGAATAGTTGGGATTAAGTCACGAATAGAAAGCTGTGTGCGAGGTGAAACCAAGATGGATGAGTCCACGGTTTCGCTACGCAGGTTGCTTGTGTCTGCCTTGGTGTCCAGCAACGCATCGAGTTCGCTCTTAACAAACTCTTTTTTCCAGCTAGGCGACTGGTTGTTTTTAAAGCTTTGAACCGATGGATCTTCTTGAACCATATCGATAAACGACTTGCCAGTTTTGCCTTCAAACGGAACGCCTTTTTGCTGTAGCTCTTGAACTTGCTCAGCTAATCGCTCAACTTCGCCTTTCGTGTTTTCAATGCTCGTTTTCAAGCTTGTAGACACCGTTTCGCCTTTTTCGATAGCCGCCATTGCAGCGTCCGATTTAGCCGCCAGCTCAGAAAAGCGCTCACCCAGACTCTCATCCAGTTTCTTAATGTGGTCTAATACTTCAGTAGTCATTATATTTTCTCCGATTTTGGGCACAAAAAAAACCAGCTCAAGGCTGGTTATCGTGCTCATTGTTGATAGTGGCTTTATGCCTTGTGTTTCTCACTTAGTGCTTGCAATGAATGCAGCACTGCGGTTTCATCAAGCTTCGCCACCATCTCGGCAGTGCTCTTTTCAACATCTCGTTGAATTGCATTGAAGCCTTTAGACGCGATAGTTTTCGCGTCCTTTTGAGAGTAGCCAAGCGATCTTAGCTGCGCCTCAAAATCTCGAATCGATTTAACGGATTGAATTTGTGCTTGTGGATTCATACCATAAGGAACAATGGATGCCTCCCATAGCTCCAGCGACTTAATGACACGAACGTCTGCGCCATCGCGCTTTTCTGTGTGATAGTCTGTGGTGTTAAAGCCAATGCTCATTTCATCCAGTGCACCATCCTTCATTAGCTCATAGGCGTCTTTAGCGTAAGTAACGCTTGTGTTGATTTTGCCATCAACCCAAATGCCATCTGATGACACCTTAAATTCAGCTGTGCCTACAGGTTTTTGGTAGTCGTGATACAGAAACAGTTTAATACGCCCATTTTGACCTGTTTTTGCGGTTACTGTGGCATCCTTAGCGATAACATCGTTACCAAGATCTACATTGCCAAAGGTTGAAGCCCAGCCGCTAAAATTGCCGCCGTCATCCGCTTTCTTGACCTCAATCGGTAGCTGTACTTTGTTCATTTGCGTTTTGCTCCCATTGTGTAATCGTATTACCCCCTTCAATCGGGGCCATATTCTCCAATTTGCGTACTTCGTTGGTGGTCATCCAGCCAGAGCCGCCAGAGCCACCTAGAGCCGCCTTGTAATAATCAGCGCGTGAAGCGGAATCGCCGCGCAAGAGGCCATTGAAAACAAATTCACACTTGTAATCCTCGCCCTTGAACAGCTTGTGATTCATTTCATCTTCGATTTTGTTGGCGTAATAGCGCAGACAGTACGTTACGAACGCGATATTTTGCTGCTCTATCCCTGTGCCCCAACTGGTGGTCTTTGAGACAAGGCCAACCATGTGAGGCGGTATTTTTAGCGCTCCAGCAATGGAAAAATCATCAAACTCTCGGCTATCCAGCAATTGTGCGTCTTTATTACTGGTCGAGCGGGGAACAAATTTAGGGTCGCCCTCCAGCACCACCAGCTTAGATATATCCTTTACGCCTTCTTGTTTGATGTTTTGGAACCGCTTCTTGACTTGTGCGCGCTGTTCCTCGGTGAGGATTTTGTCAAAAATGACTAGACCACCAGAAAATCCGCCGTTATCCAAAAAGGCAGATGAGTAATCACGTGCTTTATTCGCATTCCCAATCGTTTGACTGAGATAATCCACAAAACGAAGCCCAACGTATCCATCTTGAGAAAAGAACTTGAAGTGGATCATGTATTCAGGTGAAACAAGCGTGGTTTTACCGTCTTGCAGCTTGACCTTGTAAATCAGGTCGCCATCTTCAATCAACGGAGTTACGGTTTGACCATCAACTGGTGTTAACGCAATGACTTGGCCTTGAGAATTGCGCGTAATCACGGCGTAAAAGTTGCCTTCTAAAATACCCCAAATCATAGCCGACTCAATGAAGCTCGACATGCTCATCAGCTTGTTTGGGCGATCCATGATAAACGTCTTTTTGACTTCTTCTCGTGTTTCGCCTGAGTCTGTATACAGCTTAAAGGGCAGCGTTGACATCGTGCCTGAGATTAGCGTCACAGCCGACCAAATCACAGGTGATTGCATAGCTGTTGCTGGTGTTACACTAGTACTGCTATTTGAGCCGCCGCTTGAAAGCTCGTATACAGTATCTGGCAACTCTGAGTTTTGGAAAAACCCGAAACCGCCCCAGCTAAATGGGTTATACCATGACATAAATTAACCTGTGATAATTTCGCTTGACAGAAAATCGTCAATGCTTGTTGAGTTATCTACTGTTCGCGATGCGCCTACCGCCATTGCGTTAGTGACCATGCCGTCCATGCGCCCTTTTTGCCGCGATTTATCGAACATCTTGTTTTCAAATGCGTCTTGTTTGATCACGGTATTACCTGCGCAATACTGCGTTAGTCGGTTGCGCTCGATTAAAATCTGACCTTTTAGAACCTTGTCAGTGAATCGATCAATAGAATGCGGCATACATAAATTTCGGTCATCAAATGCAATGCGCGTCCCTTGCGCATGGCGAATGATTTTCAGACCCTCACCTGTCGGCTTATCCTCGCCCGCATAAATCCATACAGGAAAGTTAATGCGCTCACAGGCAGCAATAAAGAGTGCTAATTTGGCCGAATCCACCGCCATGCATTGAACATCGTATTTAATGCATTGTTGCTGCACTTGTTTAGCTACAAAGTCGTAGTCAATCGTGGCTGAATCATGCATGAATAATTCGCCAGCCTCGACATAAACGCGATAATCAATGCGATCCTCTCTTGATCGCCTTTCTAGGCCTTGACTGGTTGTCCAGTAGTGCGTTCTGCTGGTAAGGAAATCGTCATC
Organism: Pseudomonadota bacterium; assembly: GCA_034190675.1. GTDB lineage: Bacteria > Pseudomonadota > Gammaproteobacteria > Pseudomonadales > JAXHSS01 > JAXHSS01. The sequence continues at coordinate 8,262 of JAXHSS010000017.1, read as the reverse complement.
ATCACGCCATAAAGTGGTGAGAGCTGTTAAGTCGTTCTTTTCAGACAAGTCAAGTGCTAGATAACATGGCTGGTCTTTAACGTGATCTTCGTCAATTTCACCAATGCAGGCTAGCCATGCGTCCTCATCAACCCAATGGCTGCTTGAGCCAACAGGAATGCCGAAATATAGCCGCAATAGTGATAATCTGGTGGCAGCATCATTAGCCGCTCGCTTGACTTTCCCGCGCAAGTTTTCAGCATCAAATGTCACACCAAGAGCGGGCAGCGCTTTAACCCATACGCTTTCATCGGCAAGCGGATCATCTTCCTCATCACAGCGTGCGACATAAGAAAAATACGTGTCGTCTTCAACCGCTGAGCCATCGGCAATCTTGATCGCCAAATCCGCAACGTCTGTTCCAACTTGTTGATCAAGTGCAGGACAGTTTGAGCACAGCATCAAGAGTGCGTCACCCGGCATCTTGTCAACACCAGCTTCCCAGAGGTCTATTGCTTTGCGTGTAGCGTATTCGTGAACCTCATCCCCGCCAGCGAACTTAGGACGTGGACCCGATAAGCTGTCAGTAGTTGCTTTAGCCTCAAAAAATGAACTGGTCTTGGGAAACTCAATGCGCCATGCGTTTTCACCCGCGCCTCGAATCTGAACCACGCCCAATCCTTCCAGCGTATCCCCCTTGTCGGGAATTTCAGCCCGACACAATGCCACAGCATCCTTGAATGGAATCTTGGCTTGATCCAGCTTAGAGGCGAATAAATAAGACTGAGCACGTGGCTCACCCATAAAGCCTGACATGTACAAGCCAATCGAACCCATGAAAGGCGATTTAGCTTGCCCTTTGCCTGTTTCGATATAGGCTGTTCTAAATCTCAATCTCGAGCCGTTGTACCAGCCAAACAAATTACCAACAATAAACCGCTGATATTCCAATAAGTGAAACGGTTGGCCAACCTTTGCACCAGCCGTAACCGTGAACATAGCAGGGAAAAACTCAATAGCCCGATTAGCCGCTTCTTCATCAAAGTGCAATCCGCGCAAGTGCCCAGAATCTCGATCAGACAAATGACGCTCACACGCATTGACAACATGCTTGCCAGCAATAATATCGCCAGACAATACTTTGTAGGCGTATTCACTGGCAGCGTCTGTATACTTCATGCTCTTTGCAGATAGGAATCAGCCGCTGTTGGCTTTGGCGATTCTTTTTTACCTTCTGCTTGCTTTTGAACGGTTAACTTGAGCGCTTCTTCCAGTTTTAGAATTTGGTTTCTCCGCTTCTCTAATGCACTCCACTCCATGCTGAAAACATCGCCACCATTTGGCCCTGATTTCACCGCTCCTTGCAACTCAACCGAAGCATATTCACTTTCGTACATAGCTGTTTCACGCGCCAACCTATCAGCAATTCGTGAGCGGCTTTCTGTCCACTCACCACGCTCTGTTAGCTCATTGCGCACCGAGTCAAAAACCTGACTAGCCGTTTCAGCCAGCAGATCACAAGCATCGAACGACTTGTAAATAATTGAATATGGCGGCTTGCGCATTGAACCCGTACCCCTATTTGAAACTTACTCTGTGTGAAAATTATTGGTCGCGGTGGCTCAGTCGGCAGGCAAAAATTAGACTTTTGGCCGCCCCCTTATCCAGTTTTCCCACTCAGCGCTGTCTATATGTCGATCTGAGAGCGTTTTAACCCTCAGCCCGTCCACCCCTATCAATCTATAGTCGCGCTTCTCTATTGCGATTCTAGCGCCCTTGTAGCGCCTTTCTATTGCTGCGCACTCAGAATCATGGCAAACGCTGCACAAAGCCCAAAGGTTGTTGATGTCGTGGAATAAATCTTGGTCGCCCTGATGGGGTATTAAGTGATCGATAGCCGCGGGCATGAGTGCGAGCTTGGACGCCCGACCTTGGACGCCTCGACCGCTGCCCAGCAAGCTACTACACATCTGACATTGATAGCCATCTCGCATCAGTACGCGCTCTCTTAGTTGTTGCCAAGCTTTTGTACTATATAAGCCCATTGTATTTTTAACGCGCATAAAAAAGGCCGCACACCCTGGCGAGCACGCAGCCTAATCGGTAGAAACAAAAAAGCCCCGATCCGTTAAGACCAGGGCTTGAAATACAGCGCCATTTGACGCCAAAAACATAAAACTAACGCTGTAGAACATACTTCTTCCAGCATGGGTACATTGTACAAAAACTTGATCGATCAGTCAAGAACTTCTTATAGATAAGCAAAAAAAAAGGGCAACCCCTTAGAGCTGCCCTTTTATCCTTTCTACTAATACAGTAGTACTGTTTCAATCCACGCCCGTAGGCGACAGTGTCAATTTAGCACAACAGCAAAAACATGCAAACAAAAAAATTAAAAATAATTGCTCAAAGGGGTTGATATAACGCGCGTTATGATTATAATAGTAAGTGTTGGGTCGAGGTGATTCAACGAAACTAACTAACAAGGTGAATAAAATGAACACATATGACTTAGATGATTTAAGCGAAATCCCAGCACACATTTTGGAAGCAGAGGCTGCGGAGAAGTTTGCGGCTGATAAAAAAGAAGCGGAAGAAAAAATCTACCGTGTTGTACGCTTTATGCAAGCTAACCCGCACTTTGATGCGAGAGCGCTTGCTGAAAAGTTTGATCTGCACTGGAAAGTGAAACTACAGTATGACAATGGTCTTGGCAGGATCGGTTTTTGTACTGACTTGTCACTCCGATTCGAGGTTTTCGAAATCATCGACTCGCTGCGTTCATGGTTTCATCCTTCGGCGCTCTACGATCCGAAAAAGAAATACCGCGCAGAACAAGCTTAACTATCAAAGGCGCTGGGAAACTAGCGCCAAATTAAAAGGAGTAAAAAAATGAAATTTACCAACTTTGCAACCAAACAGGACGCGACAAACCACCTGGAGTCTCTAGTAAAGCTTAATCTGTTACATGAGCATAGCCAGGGATACAGCGAAAATGGAGTTTATGTGCTTGATCATAATGAGTACGCCGCGCCAGATTATAGACCAACTCGATATAAGGGCGGATGGGGCATAGCCAAGGTTACTCACTACTACATTGGATCACTTCGACATGGAGAGCCTGAGCGATTCCGAGTTGAGTTGTCTGCCTATTATGATGGAGCTGATCGAGTGCAGATGCTCTGTCACAAAAAAGATGACATGTAAACAAAAAGGCTAGGAGGTGAAACCTAGCCTTTAACCTGCTTGTTCAGCAGCTAACTAACACCGCTTTTGCAGCGGCAAATTCAAAGGTATCAATTTATGAGCGATAAGTCAATCTTATACGTAGTTTTCAGCCGCGAATTTTTAACACTTGAAGACATTGAGTTTTTTACGCGATCAATCATGTGGGACACGGTTGCAGGGCTTGAACAAACGCTTGGCCGAAACTGTAAACGACAAAGCACAGAAAAGCCGATAATCGCACCTGATGAATTTTGTGTGAGATTAGAACTAAACTAAGGGTAAATAATGGCGGGTTTTATGTAGCGCAACTAAAAATATAGGCGACACAAGAGCATTTACGCCAAATCGAGACTACACAAACACAACTAAGGGGATAATCATGACAGAGAAACTAACTGCAATGCAGAAGCAGGCGAAAGCCTCGCGCGCTTATGAGAAGAAAACTGACATAGCGCGAATTGATGTAAGAGTTGCAGAGCTTGCCGATGCTGACTTTTATGCCGCTGTGACTAATTTCAACAACGATCCAAATAAACGCGAAAAGCTTAAAGACTGGCTAATCAAAAATTTTTAAAATAAGCTGATAAAACCTATTGACTTAACGCGCGTTATATATATAATAGTGTTCATAGGGTCGAGATTGGCTCGGCCTACTAACTAAAAGGTGAAACTATGAACTTTTCTAAAGCGACTTACATTCTTGGTTACAAAACACGCCTAAAAAATAAGCCTAAATTTGATCTATCAACTCACGAGGGCAGTCTGGCTTCAGCTCATTGGTTGCAAGAAAATATGGTGCATTTATCCAGAAGTGGTTTTTGGAAAAAGGAAACCGCTACACGCGCAGCTGCACAACGTGGCGCAGTTGATGAGATAGAGATCAAGCATTGCTATATAGACACAAGCGGAAAAGGCAGAGGGTGGACTGAACAGGTGATAACTGCCACGGTTTAGAATCGAAACGCTGGCTTAGTCAGCGTCTATCCAGTGTCGCGGCTGGGTACTGATGAGAACGCGATCAGTTCAAAACGGTTTGGCCTACAACCAAGGGGCAATATCATGGAACAGTTAAAAATCACATTTCTAGCGAATGCTTTCGGCATTCCGCATAACAATATCAACACAGATGCGCACGGCTCATTTGTTTGTCAGATCAGCGAAAGCGAGCAGCTTGTTTTTTCCCAAGAAGATGTGGACGCAATGTGGGGTGAGCACCTAGACAAGATAAAACGACGCTACGTCCCTGAGCTTTACGCATAAACCGAAACTAACCAACAAAAAAGGTAATATTATGAAATTAACCTCGCAAATAAAGCGCGAGCTTTAGCGAGTCGATTTTAATTTGCCTTGTTAGCATTTATTTAGATTATTTGTGTATTTATTGTTGACTACTCTGGTTATGTGTGTATAATAACAAACATAGACAAACACAACGGAGAAACGAAATGAAAACCACATTGATCGAAGCTAAAGAAATCGCTAAAACTGGCAACATGGACAAAGCATGGGAAGTAGCCAAGCAAGACGAAGGACTGAACGAAGGCGTAACCAAAGAGCAATGGATTGACTGGATGAATAACCTTCTGAGCCGCGAAGCATGAAAAAAGAAAACAGAGGTGGCCCCAGGGAAGGGGCTGGAAGGCCAAGGCTTGAAGCCGAAGAACAGAAGCGCCGGAATATTTCGCTTTCTGATCGACTGGCGGAGAAAGCAAAAGAGATTGGAAACGGGAATGTAAGCGAAGGCATACGCAAGGCTTTGGAGTCTTTCGACTGCTAACCTTGCGAGCAGCGGCGCTGCAAGCGTCCGGCTGACTTGCGTTGTTATATTACGCCTACACAAAAATAAGGAGTATAAATTGAAATTAATAAACGATGACTGCTTAAAAGCTATGGCAGAAATGGAAGATGGCTGTGTTGATTTAACGGTAACTTCGCCACCGTATGATAATTTAAGAACATACAAAGACAGCCTTGAATGGGGCGAGCATGTTTGGAAACCTGTTTTAGAGCAGCTTTATCGAATAACTAAAGATGGCGGTGTTGTTGCGTGGGTTGTAGGTGACGCAACGATAAAACGTAGCGAAACAGGCACCAGTTTTAAGCAGGCATTATGGGCTATGGAGTGCGGGTTTAATTTGCATGATACGATGATTTACGCAAAGAATAGTTATATGCCATTAACACACAACAGATACGAACAAAGTTTTGAATATATGTTTGTGTTTAGTAAAGGAAGGCCAAAAACATTTAACCCTATAATGGTCCCATGTATTACTGCTGGCTCTAAAAGATATAGGGGTAACAGTAAGTCGAATGAGTCAACATACGCTGAAAGATGCCGTGAGGAAGGGACAACCGTTAATAATACAAAACAAGCTCCAAATATATTTTACTATGATGTAGGGAAAAACGATAAATCCTTACATAATGCGCCATTCCCTCAGCAGCTAGCAAACGACCACATAATTTCATGGAGTAACGAAGGGGATACCGTCTTCGATCCGTTCATGGGAAGTGGCACCACTGGTAAGATGGCGATGCTAAACAATAGAGATTTTATTGGAATTGAGAAGGTTGAAGAATACTTCAAGATTGCACAAGATAGAATTAGTGCAACATATTGCTCAGGGAGAATGGGTTTGAAGCTATGATTATCTGGGCTGATGATTAGCAATCACCCAAGCATTGCAGGGCGGTTATAGATGGAGCGCAAACGGACAAGCGGCCACTTGTCCTGTTTGCAAATCACAAAACCATAGCCACAAAACTATTAGAGGTGCGATACATGAATAATAGCACAAGCCTCAAGCATTGCAAGCATTGCAAGCATTGCAAGCATTGCAAGCATAAAATGATCGGTTAATCCTCAGGCATTGCAACTCCAACGACAGGAATCTTGTTTCTGTATGACCACAACAACGCAAAAGTCGCCTCAGCCGCGCTAAGCATTGTGCTGAACGTATGGTATGACAAATTGTGCTTGCTCTTGTCTCTTGCCGTCCATCCGCAACGATAATACGCAGCCAAGACTTTACGCTCAGACTCAAGCATTACATGGCATAGAATGTCTTCAACATCGGCTGCTTCTTCATCGGTCATAAAATACGCTTTTGTGTTGTGTTTGGCGACTTGACTATACATTGCCTCAACCTTTGGATAGCCTAGATTGCTCTTGTGGTCACGACACCATAAGCCCCAGTTGGTGAGCACTTCTTTCGCTTCTTCTCGGCTTGTTTCAATGTTCATAGCCCTGTATCTCCATCGATGATGTGCAGTAACTGACGTTTGCCGTTCTCATTGATCACGCCATTTGTGACAAACCAGCTCGATAGACCTAGCGCATAACCCATGTTCAACGCCAATACACCGACCCACCACGCGCCTTTTTGTATTTTGGGCGTGTGGCTGTGGCCAAGGAACATTTTAAATGCGCTTTTAATAAATCCGCTGTGACCTCTACCGCCATTCGCGCCTTTGTCCCCATGCTGAGACACATCAACACCTGCGATCATATACGGCTTATTTCTGCTGGTGACCTCGAAATCGTTTTTGCAATATTTTTGCAAATAAAGGTTAAATAAATTGGGCGTTTGGCCTGTCTCATCTATGTGCTTTCTTCCGATTGTGTGCAATTCAGACCACAAGGCATCGTTTTCGATATGCGGTCTATCGCCATTCGGCCTGTGACGATTAAACCATTGCTCAAGATGGTCGTGATGATTTGAGTGAACCAGAACAGGCTTGCCGTATTGCGCCACTTCGTCAACAAATTCAGCCGCTTTCTGTAGCTCTGCCCTCAGCCCATCCAATTGATTGACTTGCTTGTGATAATTCAGCCAATAATTATTTTTATGATGATGGCTATCAGCATAATTATCGTGCAAATCATGTATCACAATATGCTCAGGCTTTAATCGCTTAATCTGCTCAATGGTCGCTTTGCGCTCTTTGTCGTCCAAAAAAACAGCGTGCACATCACCAAGCACAAGACAAGGCACTCTATCTGCGCCCTCCATGCCGTCTGGCGTCCACTTTTCGCCAAGGTCTATAAATGACCCATCTGGCGAACAAATTAGCTCGCGTGTCCAAAATTTATTGCCTTTAATCTTGACATAAAGGCCGCCAATACTGTGATGCAGTGCACCCTTTTCGCCTTCATTGGTGTATTGACCGTGAACTGTTTTTGAGTAGTATTTATTCGTACAAGCACCTGTAGTATGAAGCATTCGAGGAAGCTCTGATTTTGGTGTAGCGATCATCTCCATAGCAACCTGAGGATGCCCAAATACGCATGATCGCGTGCCACCTATACCAGCCTTTCCCGATAGCGGGTTAGCAAGCGTAGGGCGCAAATTTGAGGCTTTAATCATTATGTTTTTATTAAGAATAAGGTCTTTGGTGAGCAGATAAGGGGTCACATCATCATGCAGCTTGACCTCTTCCTTGCGCTGCCAGTTATAAACCGTTGGAATCACGATAAGCTGTGCGTTTTTAGCTTCTGAGAACGCTTTAAGCGAATAAAAGCCTTTATGAAGTGAGGCATTGCAAACCGCATTCGTAATAACAAACTCTCGAACGCCCTTTATTGAGGATTTATTAATAGCTCCCTGTGTCAGTGGGTTAGGGGCTGATAATGGGCTGGTTGTTCTATGCCCACATGGGCGACACTTCCATCGAGACTTCCCAGATTGCGCCTTGTCTTTTGTCTCTCTGATATTGTCAGAGCTGCACTTTGGGCAAAACATATCACTTGCCCTCCTTGCCGTGCATTGCCATCAAGTCCTTCACGTTCCCGCCATGCGCTGCATACAGGGCTTGCAAATCCAACAACGGCTGAATAAACCCTCCTCCAGCGAGATAATTCTTCACAATATTCTTGATGATTAGCGACTCAAAATAAGGGAACTGAATATAAAATTGCTCGAACTTTTTGTGATTTCGCCAATAAATCAACCTTGCTATCAGTCTGCGCAAATGCCCATGCGGGTGCTCTAGGTAGAGCTGAATGCAGTGATAAGCCTTCCGAATATCCTCTAGTCCGTTCTTGTCTTCGTG
>JAXHSS010000169.1:0-2941 GCA_034190675.1 Pseudomonadota bacterium | reverse complement strand
TAATACTCCAGTCATGCTGTAATTCTTGGGACAGAAATTCGATCTCGTTTTTTCGATGAATATCAGCTTGAGTCTGACCTTGATATTGTTCTACATAGCTTGAGGTTTTGAGCGCATGCGCATTTGATACGAGCCAGTCATTGGCCAAGCTTAAGTGTTGGCTTTGAGCCTGTTCATGTCGGTCTAATGGCGATTGACCAGGAATCACGAGATCGTCTTTTAACGTATGATCTTCCGCATACCCTCGATAAGCGAGTTTCGTGTTGAACTGTTCATTGAATTGATAACCTAACGTCAAGTGTTGATTGCTTTTATAACCCGACTCGCCTCTTAAATGGTAGGCGTCCTCAGAGATCGTATAGCCGTCTGAGTGGCGCAGATCAGCTCCTAGAATAATGTCCCATTGGTTATTAGAAAAACTCAGATTGCCAGCACTATAAAGCCGGTTAGGGAAGCTATCTTGTGCTTGGTTTTTTTCATTGTGGCTACCTAGATCGCCTTTAATTTGACCATGCCAACCTGCCTCAGGTTGATTGGTAATAATGTTAATAACGCCGCCCATAGCTTCACTACCGTATAATGCAGAGGATGCACCTTTAATAATCTCGATTTGCTTAATTGATAGTGTGCTAATTTGAGAAAGGTCGACGGTTGACCCCGTGCTAGCACTTAATTTTTCTCCATTGACAAGTACCAGCACACGGTCGGAATCCAGCCCTTGTATCCAAGCGGATTGGCCTGTTTTGCCATGAATATCGCGAAGCAAAAGTCCAGGCGCGTAACGCAGAGCATCCTGCATATTGCGTGCATGTTGTTTTTCGATGACTTCAGTGGCTATCACTTCTGTTCGCACTGGCGAGTTAGTGAGGTGCTTTTCAGTGCGTGTCCCTGTAACCACGATTGTATCGATCTCATGTGTCCCCGGAGAGCTATCAACAACGCTGGCATAAGAATGTTGAACAAAAGTGATAGCCACTGAAGTCAGTAAAAAACCGTCTCAAATGATTGAAACCATCATTTAACAAGTGAGATCAAATATTAATGATAACTATTATCAAATGCAAGTGATAATTATCTTTTTATTTGAAATGATGGCAACGGGTTGATGATTTGATGGAAAAAGCTGGCAGGCCGACTTCTGCCTGCCGCTATGGAAATGGCCGTACCAGTGCGCTTCGAAGCTATTGGGCGAGTTTGAGTAAGGCGTAGCCTGATTGCGAAAACAAGATTTCGGCTGGCCCGTATTTTTCAGCATTGGAGATTTTGGTGAACACGATTTCGCCTGATACAGGTTTGCGCTTAGGGGTTACCGCGCCGCGATATACCGCAAAAGTCGGGAAGGTGATGCCATGCATGACAACGGTTTGATCATATTGGCGAGCTAATATACCGGCCTGTTTAACGGCATCTTGTTTGGTGTTTAGGGCATAAGGGACGATCAAAGTCACCACAACGAGTGTATGCAGCCATGCAAAGGCTAATAGTGAGTTAATCAAGCTTCGTGGCTTGGTAAACCAAATTAGAGCAACGAGGGCGATTAAAGCGCCAACACCAGCTGAATAGCTCCAGTGGTAATACAGCTGGGCATCTTCTAGCTGGGTTTTTACGAACAGCTTGTTTTGAGCTTCAGCAACATAAGGCAGGACAAATGGTAATAAAAACGCTAAGACTAACCAGATAAGAATCGGGATAAAGGTCAGGCGGTAGGAAAGCAGCTCTCGATGGTATTTACCCATAAGAATAAACAGCGGCGTTGCTCCATAGAGCACGTAATGAGGCAGTTGAGTGCCTGAAAGGCTAAAAAAGACAAACACAAAAATAAACCACAGCCACATCCATGTATCAAAGGCTTTGCCGTGAAATAAGGTGCGTAATCGACGAAGCGTGTTAAGGAACAGCCCAGTCAGGGGTAATAAAATCACCGGCAATAGTAAAAGGTAGTAAAAAATTGAGCCGCCATGCTGCTCCATCGTCTCGGAAAAGCGCTCAACATTGTGCTTAAAAATAAAGCCATCAATGAACAGCATGCCTTGATCAAGATATTCAAGAACATACCAAGGCAAAGCGATAGCCAGTGTGATCATCCAGCCAATAGGGTTGAAGGCTAAGCGCCAAAAACGCGGCCATGATCGCATCATCAAGGTATAAATTAAGGTCACAGCACCCGGCACTAAAACGGCTATGGGGCCTTTGGTTAAAAGCCCAAGGCCAATGAAAGCATAGCCCCAGTAGCTGTATTTTTTCTCGCCTGTCTCGAAGAATTTATAGCCGGATAACATGGTCATACAGAGCCAAAAATTGAGCAGGGCATCGGCCACGGCTGCGCGCCCGACAACAATAATATAGGCGCTGGTTGCCATGGCCGTCAGAGCGACAACGGCTGATTTTTTATCACAGTGTTGGCGAGTGAAAAAGTATATGGCGAGCGCCCAGAGGCTGGCCATAATGGCTGATGGCAGTCGTAGGCCAAACTCATTGAGGCCGAAGATAGAAACACTTGCTGCTTGTAGCCAGTAAATTAAGATGGGTTTATCAAAACGTAGCTCGCCGCCTAAGTAAGTGGTGATAAAATCTTGGCGAATCAGCATTTCCATCGTGGCTGCGCCAAAAGCGCCTTCATCTAAGTCCACCAGTGGAATAGCCCCAAGCCCCAGAAAAAAAGCAATAAACAGCAAAGAGATGATGAAAGCAGTGTGTTCTATGCATGCCGTTAAGGCGTGGTCGAGTTGGCGGCGTAGGTTCATCTTATTGACTCGTCTAGGTATTGTCCTTGTTGGTACTCGAAGAGTGGGTATCGGCCGAATTGGCGACAGGATCGCCTTGGTCTTTACTATGAATCGCACCGATCACATAACTTTGCTTTTGGTCAGATGTGGCATGATGACTTCGAGTTAAAATTTCGGCAATGATCCCAGTGCTGAGCATTTGAATAGCGCCCATG
>JAXHSS010000168.1:0-3002 GCA_034190675.1 Pseudomonadota bacterium | reverse complement strand
CCCACCACCGTGACACGGCCAATATCCGCTTCGAGTAAATACTTAACGTGTTGGTTTAGGCCTGAAACGGTAAAGCGTTGTTGGCTCATTGGGCTGACTCATCGGTTCGCTTGTTTGCAGAACAGTTGTCACAACGGCTTTGGGTTTCGCGCTGGTCTTGTTGCTGGCGTTGCTGCGCCGTGGGTTTCCAGTAGCCTTTAGTGGGCACTGGGTCAAATCCAGCTTTGCATAGCGGTTGGCAGCGCAAAACTCGCCAAGTCGTTAAGATAAAGCCTTTTATCGCGCCATGTTGCTCCAGTGCTTCTAGGCCATAATGTGAGCAACTGGGCTCAAAGCGACATTGGCGCCCCATCCATGGGCTTAATACGAGCTGATAGCCGCGAATAAGCCACTGTAAAAATCGGACTACGAGCGTGTCCACTGTGTGCCGTTAGCGGTATCTTCGAGCGCAATACCAGCTTTGGTCAACTGGTCTCGGATGGCGTCAGCTTGGCTAAAGTCTTTGGCGGCTTTGGCTTCGGCTCGTGCTTGAATTAGGGCATCGATATTCGCATCCGATAATCCGCCTTCTTGGCTTGGCTGTTTAAACCAAGTTTCGGCAGGCTCTTGCAAAATGCCGAGCAAATTCGCGCAAGCCAGTAAGCGGCCTTTTAAGATGGCCTGCTCTGACTCAACTTCCGTTTTATTGAGCTGGCGCGTCAGCTGATGCAATTCGCTGATCGCCAATGGCGTGTTGAGATCATCCAAAAGTGCTTGGTAGGCAGGCTCTTGAGATACATCATTTAAGGGGACGGCGGCGACCTGTTGCACTTTGCGAAGCGCTGTGTAGAAACCATCAAGCTGCTTTTTGGCATCCGTGAGTAAATCTTCTGTCCAGTTCAAAGGTGAGCGGTAATGAGCCATCAAAAGCGCAAAGCGGAGCACTTCGCCGTGGAAGTTTTTAAGCAGTTCACGAACCAGCTTGAAATTACCCAAGGATTTGGACATTTTCTCACCGTCGATATTGATATAGCCATTATGCAACCAGATATTAACGTAATTGGTTCCATGAGCACACTGGCCCTGAGCTCGCTCGTTTTCATGGTGTGGGAAGATCAGGTCTTGTCCACCTCCGTGAATATCAATACGATCACCAAGGTGTTTATTGATCATTGCGGTACATTCTAAGTGCCAGCCTGGGCGGCCATCACCCCAAGGGCTAGGCCAGCTGGGCTCGCTTTCTTTGCTGGGTTTCCAAAGGACAAAGTCGGCAGGATTTTGCTTGTAATCGGCAATTTCTACACGCGCACCCGCCAGCATGTCTTCGAGCTTGCGGCTTGAGAGCTCGCCATAGTTAGGGTCTGAGGTGACATCAAACAAAACATGGCCGTCGGCTACATAGGCATGGCCTTTTTGGATTAAATTATCGATCAGCTCAACCATTTCAGCGATGGTTTCGGTCGCTCTTGGCTCAATGGTTGGCGTTAGGGCATTAAGCTGCGCCATATCCTCATGGAATGCGTCAGCAAAACGTGTCGTGAGTGACAAGATGCTCTCGCCATTGGCATGTGCGGCGGCATTAATTTTGTCATCAACATCGGTAAGGTTGCGCGCATAAACCACGTCAGGATAAAGGCTTTGTAAGACGCGAAATAGCGTATCAAACACGACTACGGGTCGGGCATTGCCAATATGAACGTAGTTATAAACCGTTGGCCCACAGACGTACATGGTGACTTTTTTGCCCGCTGGGTCAATGGGGGTAAAGGCGGTTTTTTCACCTGTTTGGGTGTTTTGTAGATAAAGTTCAGTCATGGTGTGGCGGATGTCCAGGGTCGTTATCAATAATGACCTGTTGGTCGTTTACGGTAAAAAAGAAGCAGCTTTCGCGATAGGTATGACAGGCGGCGCCTGTTTGATCAACTAGGGCCAGCAAGCAGTCGCCATCACAGTCGAAATGCAGTGATTTGAGCTGCTGCTGATGGCCAGAGCTTTCGCCTTTGCGCCACAACGTCTTGCGTGAACGTGAGTAATAACAGACTCGGCCTGTCCGCAGCGTCTCGTTTAACGCCTCGCGATTCATCCAAGCCATCATTAAGACCGTTTTGCTGTCGTATTGCTGGGCAATCACAGGAATTAAGCCTTGCTCATTAAAACTGAGCGCCTCTAAGGCGTCCTTGAGTGCAATCTGGCTATTGGCTGGGAGGTTTTCCCATTCCTTAAACTGGGCTTTGCTCATGATGGAGGATCGTTTCAATAAAGGCGATAGTTTACCGATTTTCCCTAAAGGATGCGATTATTGATGCAAATCCCAACCTAGGATTAACAAGGAGAGGGTAACAATACTGGTTAAAATGCTCATCGGAATGCCCACTTTTAGAAAGTCCGTGAAGCGATAATCACCCGGGCCGTAAACCATCAAGTTGGTCTGATAACCCAATGGTGTGGCAAAGCTTGCGGAAGCGGCAATCATAATGGATAACACAAAAGGAATCTCATTGAGCCCAGCCTGCGCGGTGATATTGAGCACAATGGGCAGCATAATAATTGCCGCCGCATTATTGGTGATCATTTCAGTTAACACCGCCACGCTGATATAGCAAAGAATCAACAGGATAATGGCATTACCCGCACTTAGGCTGACAATACCGTGGGCAAGTTCTGCAGCAAGCCCTGTTTTTTGCAGCGCCACACCCAAAGAAAAAGAGGCGGCAATGGTAATCAACACCTCAAGATTTAAGCTCTTTTCTGCCTGAGCAACAGAGCAAGCGCCTGAAGCCATCATTAAACCAGCGCCCACCAATGAGGCAGAAACCATTGATGCAATGCCACTGGCGGCAAAGAAAACGATGCCGATCAGAATAAGCCAAGCAAAAAGAGCTTTTTCATGGTGAGGAGACTCAGTTTCTAGGTCATTCACCAGCAAAAACTCTTTGCTGTGTTTTTGGCGGTTGACGAAATCAGAGCGCGCCTCAAGCAGCAATGTGTCACCCGCTTTGAGCTGTATGCCACCCAGGTTGCCT
>JAXHSS010000167.1:0-3126 GCA_034190675.1 Pseudomonadota bacterium | reverse complement strand
TGGTTTCAAAAGGGTAGATGACATTAACGCTATCAGGGAGTGTTGCCTGAAGCTCTGTCATTCGAGATTTTACCGCATCCGCTGTTGCCAAGGCATTGGCGCCTGTTGCTAGCGTGATAGCAATACCTGTGGCAGGGTGGCGTTTATAGCGCGAAATAGCATCGTAGTTTTCAGCACCAAGCTCGACTCGAGCAACATCGCCGAGCTTAACTTGAGCGCCATTGGAGAGTGTTTTTAACTGAATATTTTCAAAGTCTTCAGTGCTTTGTAATTTTGATTGCGCCAAGATCGCGGCATTAATTTGCTGGCCTTCAACAGCAGGTAGCCCGCCAATCTGGCCTGCGGAAATATCCACGTTTTGAGCCTGAATAGCCGCATAGACTTCCATCGGCGTGATATCAAACTGGTTTAGCTGATCAGGATTTAACCAGATGCGCATAGCTGCCTCAGAGCCAAATACGCTAACACTACCAACGCCTTCAACTCGAGCCAACTGGTCTTGAATATTGGTGACTAACAGGTCGCTGAGTTCATTTTGGGAAACGCTGTCATTTTCAGAGTAAAAGCCGACAACCATTAAGAAGGTGTCATTGCCTTTATTAACGATAATGCCTTGTTGTTGGACGCTGGCGGGAAGGAATGGCAACGCGGTTTGAACTTTGTTTTGTACTTGAACTTGAGCAATATCAGGGTTTGTACCTGGCTCAAAGGTCACCATAATATTCGACGCTGAGTTGCTACTCGAGGCGCTGAAATAGCGCATATTATCGATACCGGTTAGGCTTTGCTCAATGATTTGAGTTACTGAGTTTTCAACAGTAGGTGCAGAAGCACCGGGGTATGTGGCCGAAATTGAAACGACAGGTGGCGCTACGGTAGGGTATTGTTGAATGGGTAAGTTGTTGATTGAGAGCAGGCCGATAACCATGATGCCAATGGCAATAACCCAAGCAAAAACAGGACGATTGAGGAAAAATAAAGACATAGAATAATCCTTGCTAGTGGGTGTTACTGTCGTTGCTCTGTGGCTTGTTGCGGGTCATCAGAGGGTTTCGGGCTCGGTTTGACGGGCGTGCCGGGCATACGCAGCATTTGAAGGTTATCAATAATAATCGGGGTTTCGGGCTGCAAGCCCTGCTCAACAATCCAGTTGCCTTTATCAGAGCTTGAGGCTTGGATGGGTAGCGGTTGAGCTAGGTTGTTCTCGTCAACAGTCCATACCAGTAGCATGCCATCAGGCGATCTGACGGTGTATTTTTGTGGGACAAGATAAACTGATTTTGCTGGCAGGCTTAACTTGGCTCGAGCAAACATGCCTGGTAAAAGAGTCAGATCTGCGTTTTCAAATTTAGCTTTTAGCAAAAGTGTATCAGTCACTTCGTCAATCAAGGTGTCGCTGAACGTAATTTGGCCTACTTGAGGGTGAATGGACTGGCCGTTGGCATCAACGAGCTCAACGCTTACATTATTTTGCTTTAAGCTATCTCGAATGAGGAAGTAATCTTTGCTCGGTAATGATAGCTCGACTTCTACAGGATCTAACTGCGTCACTGTGGTCAGAGGCATCGTGTCAGTCGAGGAAACTAATGCACCAATATCGTAGTTAGAGGCCGAGGTTTTGCCAGTTATCGGTGATTTCACCTGCGCGTAGCCATAGCTGGTTTTGCTTGAGGTTACCGCCGCTCTGGCAACCTCGATGTCGGCTTTGGCGCTATCATAGGCGGCCATAATATCATCGTACTCTTGTTGGCTGACGGCATTGACTTCGATCAATGTTTTATATCGGTTAGCTTGTGCTTCAACGGTTTTAAGATTGGCTTTGGCTTTGTTAAGGCCGGCTAAGGCACTTTCATAGTCAGCGCGTAGGCTATTATCATTGACTCGATACAGAACATCACCCTTGTTAACGATTTGTCCCTCGTCAAAACGCTGCTCTAGGATAAAGCCGCCAACACGCGGTCGGATTTGTACTTGCAAACTTGGTGTTAGTCGAGCTGGATAAATCAAGCTAGGCTGATACTGCGTTGGCGAGAGTGTTGTGGTGGTGACGGGCAGCGCGCCTTGCTGGCCTGCACTTTGCCGCTGTGCACCGTTCGTTGCTTGCCCCGAACTGCCAGAGCCACCGAGCACTACATAGGTAAGATAACCGACAACGGCTAAACCAATAAGAGCGGCAATTAAGATAAAGTTATTGGGTTTTTTTGATGACATGAAGGGCTCCAAACTACGGGTACTGTCTTTTTTACTATATACATACACTTGTGTATGTCAAATAGATTTACTTTTCTGATTATGCTTAAATTAAATGATAATAGAGTGAAAATATGACAACATTAAAAAAACAACAAGCTCAGATTACCCGACAAAAACTGCTCGATGCGGCCACCGACTTAATCCTCGAAAAGGGCTATGCAAAGACCAGTATTGAGGGCGTGGCTCGGGCTGCAGGCACCACACGAGGCGCGGTCTATTGGCATTTTAATAATAAAAAAGATCTGTTTATCGCTCTGATGGATCAACTTTATCAACCTATTTCGGAACAAATTTTAAGTCATAAAATTGATTATTCCTTAACACCGTTAAAGCAAATTGAGGTGCTTTGCGGCAAATTGCTTTTGGATGTGGCTCATGATCCACAAAAGCAAAAGGTGATGACGGTCTTCTTCTTAAAATGTGATTATTCAGGTGAGCTAAGTGATGTGCTTGAGAAAAAGCATGAATACAAAACCCGAGGCATAGAAACATTCCGTGCGCTATTTGAGCTTGCCCAGCAGCAAGGCGATATTGATGAACGGTTTGATGTTCATCTTCTGACGATTAGCTTAATGGCTTTAATGAAAGGGCTGATTATGGAATACTTACGCTTTCCTGACTTGATTCAGCTTGAGCATCACTCACGCGATCTGCTGCATCCTTTTTTCTTGGGATTAAGCACTCAATCTTGGGATTAAGCACTCAATATCCGCAAAATAAGTAATAATAGTCGGTTAGAAGCCAGCTTTTTTTATACCTGAGTAATAATAATTAAAGGAGGGTTAAGCCTTGAGTCAACATTCGTCAAGTTTGGGCATGAGTGAGTTATTTACTCGCTATAGCCAAGATCACCAAAACTCGGTCAACCAAGCT
>JAXHSS010000166.1:0-3145 GCA_034190675.1 Pseudomonadota bacterium | reverse complement strand
AAGAAGGTTACGTTTTCACTCAAAAAACCGATAAAATAACGGCTTTTACAGTTTGGATTTAGGATTATGTCTGCTCAAAGCGATATTCAGCAAGCACTCGAAATTATCGAACGCGGCGCCGATGAGATTTTAGTTAAAGATGCGCTGATCGAAAAGCTTAAAACAGGGAAGCCCCTGCGCGTTAAAGCTGGCTTTGATCCTACCGCGCCAGACCTACACTTAGGCCATACCGTATTGCTCAACAAGCTTAAGCAATTCCAAGACTTAGGGCACCAAGTGATCTTTTTAATAGGCGACTTCACTGGCAAAATTGGTGATCCAACAGGTAAAAATGCCACACGCCCGCCGTTGACCGATGAAGATGTCAAACGCAACGCCCAGACCTATCAAGACCAAGTCTTCAAAATTCTCGATCCCGCGAAAACCGAAGTTCGCTTTAACTCAGAATGGATGGACAAACTCAGCGCGGCCGACATGATCAAACTCGCTGGACAATACAGCGTGGCGCGCATGCTGGAGCGCGATGATTTTAATAAGCGCTTTAATAGCGAGCAAAGCATTGCCATTCACGAATTTCTCTACCCTTTAGTTCAAGGCTATGACTCGGTTGCACTTGAGGCCGATATCGAGCTTGGCGGTACAGACCAGCGCTTCAACCTGCTGATGGGTCGTCACTTGCAACGCGTTTACGGTAAGGCGCAGCAAGATGTACTCATGATGCCATTACTTGAAGGTTTAGACGGTGAAAAGAAAATGTCTAAATCCTTGGGCAACTACATTGGCATTAACGAAGCATCTGGCGTTATGTATCAAAAAATCCTCTCTATGCCTGATAGCCTTATCTGGCGTTATTTTGAGCTACTCAGCTTTAAACCAATGTCAGAAATCAATGACTTAAAAGCATCAGTCGAGGCAGGCGAAAACCCGCAAATGGTTAAAATCCTGCTGGCTAAAGAGCTCATTACCCGCTTCCATGATGCTGAGGCAGCCGAGTCAGCGGCAAACTCAGCGGGCAACCGAGTAGGTTTGGGCGATATCCCCGACAATGTGCCTGAGGTGACCATCAGCAGTGATGGCGAAGATCAAGTGCATATTATTTCTGCTTTGCGCAAAGCTAAGCTCGTCGCCAATGCAGCGGCGGCCAAAGATGTTTTTAAACGCGGTGCTTGCTATATTGATGGCGAGCAAGCCAGTGCTGAAGTCTTTCTTCAATCGGGAAGCAGCCAAGTGATTCAGGCAGGAAAAAAGAAAATTGCTCGTGTTACGGTCAGTTTATAAGCTCTGAACACTTAAGCCCGATAGATAGACTAACCGAGCATAAGCCCATGAACATCGTCCTCTTTGAACCTGAAATTGCGCCTAATACAGGCAATATTATTCGCCTCTGTGCCAATACAGGTTTTCGCCTGCATTTAATCGAGCCTTTGGGCTTTGATATGGAAGAAAAGAAGCTGCGCCGTGCAGGACTAGATTATGCCGAGTACGCGCAGGTTAAGCGCTATACTAACCTAGAGGCCTTTAAGGCCGAGCATCCTGAGCTCAAGCTATTTGCCTTTACGACCAAGGCCTCACAGTTTCACACTGAAGCGCAGTATGATAGCAAAAGCGCTTTATTATTTGGCCCTGAAACTCGTGGACTGCCCGATGAGCTCATTCAAAGCCTACCCGATGACCAGCGCATACGCCTGCCCATGCTTCCTGAACGACGAAGCTTGAATTTATCGAATGCCGTCGCCATTGCTACTTATGAATGTTGGCGACAATTTGGGTTTGCTAACGCCACATAAACCACCAGAGACATTATGAATACTGTTTTACCGCTTGCTGACTTTGACCAAGTTGATCCTGCCACATTAGAGGCAATATTAGATCAACATATTAAAACCATTAACCAAACTATTAAGGCTGTCTGCGCCGAAGAGCAACCTACCTGGGCAACCACCATTGCCAAGCTGGATGAAGCCTTTGATGCGCTTAATAGCTTTTGGTCACCTGTCAGCCACTTAAACGCGGTAAAGCAATCCGAAGCTTTGCGCAATGCTTATGAGCCTTGCATTCCCAAACTATCCGAGCTGTACACTCGCATGGGCCAAAACGAAGCCTTATTCAGCGTCTATCAGTCTTTGGCCGACAGCGATGAGTACTTGCAATATAGCCCCGCGCAAAAAGCCACGATCAAAAAAGCCTTACGTGATTTTGAGCTGTCAGGCGTCGCACTACCAGCTGACAAAAAGGCACAATTTGCCACATTGAGCAGCGAGCTATCTCAATTAGCCAATCAGTTCAGCAATAATGTCTTAGATGCCACGCAAGCATGGTATTACCATACCGATAAAGTCGATGATCTTGCTGGCATCCCTGACTCAGCACTAGCACTCTTTGAGCAACAAGCTCAAGCGCGATCGCAGACTGGCTATGTGGTCACACTTGATTTCCCTTGTTATTTCCCTGTGCTTCAATTTGCTGACAACCGCGAATTACGACAAGCTGTTTATCGTGCCTACGCCACCAGAGCCTCTGCTTTGAGCCAAGACCTTGATGGCCATATCGATGCGCAGTTTGACAACACCCAGATCATGAAGACCTTACTGGAAAAGCGTCAAGCACTCGCACAATTGCTCGATTTTGACAATTTTGCAGAGCTCTCTCTCGCCAAGAAAATGGCAAATAATGTGCCCGAAGTCATGGACTTCTTATCGCTACTGGCCGACAAGAGCCGACCCGCTGCAGAAAAGGAATTTGCCGAGCTTTGTGAATTTGCGAAGGAGCTCGACGGCATCGCCGACTTGCAAGCCTGGGATATGAGCTATTACAGTGAAAAGCTCAAAGAGCAGCGTTATTCTCTGAACCAAGAGCAAGTAAAGGCCTACTTCCCCTACCCGAAGGTGGTTTCAGGATTATTCAGTATTGTCAGCAAGCTCCTTGCGCTGCGCATCGAAGCGGACGAGAGCGTAGCGACCTATCACGAAGATGTCTGTTTTTATCGCGTGTTTGACCAACAAAACACACTGATCGCTGGTTTTTATCTTGACCCCTATGCTCGTCAGCAAAAACGAGGCGGCGCTTGGATGAATGATTTTTCAAGCCGACATCAAACCAGCAGCCAGCTTCAGCTGCCCGTTGCCTACTTAACTTGTAATTTCAC
>JAXHSS010000165.1:0-3215 GCA_034190675.1 Pseudomonadota bacterium | reverse complement strand
CGCTGTACGTGGCAAATCATCACCACCAGCTGCCAATCGACGCACAACTTCAGCTTGAGTCTGGATCGTCCATGCGTCCGTCAGCGCATAGCCTAATTGAACCGCACCGCCGTAGATATGCACATCGGTTTGCTCAACTTGGTAGACATCAAACCCATCATACGGGTCTGTGATCGCGAGGCCTTCTTCATCCAATAAGCGGTTTTGGTAAATATAGTCATCAAAGTCATAGAAATACGCCGAGATTCCAGCCATCCAGCTGTCTTTACGATAATCAAGCATTGCATCGAAAGTCAGCGCCTTCTCCTTCGCAAGACGTCGATCACCGATAATATAACTTTGCGTCGCCTCGTGTATGCCGTTCCAATACAACGACTCAACACCTGGTAAACGCTCTAGGTAGCCAACAGCTAAGGACAACTGCAGAGCCTCATTCAATGCCTGATCAAAACCCAAAGAGGCACTCGTAGCCCAGCTTTCATTATCATCGTAATAATTCGCATCAACACTTTCTGGGATCAACCACTCTTGCTCAATGTTTTCTGCATCAAGCGTGATCTGACGATACTCCGTATGCAAAGCCCAGCTCAAAATAGCAGGCTCGTCCCAACCGAGATTTGCATCGCGCTCCATTAACCAACCTAGAGTGAAGTTATCTGTGCGGCTATTGGCGAGCGGATGACTTCCTCGCAATGGCAAACCTGTTTCTTCAATAGCTTCTAGAACACCCTCGCCTGAGGCGCTGGCTGCATCACGGGTGGCCTTATTAAAACCATTACAACCGTCATGATCATGACAGACTTTTAATTCAGCTGTCTCGGCAGCAAATCGCAAGCTACCAAGCCACTGATCCAGCGAAAAGCGATTCAGTGCTGAAAACTGCCATGCTTCTTTACCAAAACGGCCAACCGCTTCACCACCTTCGCCCTCGACATGCTCATAGTCCGTAAAACGCAGGTCGAACTCTGAGGAATCAAACCATGCATTGGTCCAGTTAGACTCGGTTTTCAAGCCATATACGGTTTGTTCCATCTCAATAACCACGCCCTCTCCGTGCTCATGGTGATCATGGCCTTCTTCATCATGATGTTCTTCTTCATCGTGATGTTCTTCTTCATCATGATCCTCGTCTTCATCATGATGTTCTTCTTCATCATGATCCTCGTCTTCATCATGATGTTCTTCTTCATCATGATCCTCGTCTTCATCGTGATGCTCGTCTTCATCATGATGTTCTTCTTCATCATGATCCTCGTCTTCATCGTGATGCTCGTCTTCATCGTGATGCTCGTCTTCGTCATCATGGTCGCCATGCGCAATGCCATAGTTCTTTTCGCGGTGAATGGCATAAATGCTTAATTCATGTTTCGGGTTGATAAACCAAGAAAACTCACCCTGATAAAACTGTCGATCAAACGCCGAGCCTTCAACCGTTTCACCCTCGCCAGCTTCATAGTCATCCGCCTCTTGATAGGCAGCCGACAACGACAACTGAACATCGCCCTGTCGAGTACGCACGTTACCTGAGGCACCGAACAGCTCATTATTCGTGCCATAATGCCCAGAAATTTGCCCCTCAAGCTCGCCAGAAGCCAAGCCCTCTTGCTCATCGCTCAGCTGAATAACACCACCCGGCGTTGCGCCATAAAGCAACGCATTCGGCCCTTTTAAAACGCGAACCGTCTGCGCCTGCTCGGCTTGAATCACCAAGCTGTGATCCTCACCCAATGTGGCCACATCCACACTTTCCTGACCGTCCTCAACGACAGAAATACGCTTCAGGTTAAGACCGTTGATCATCGGTGTGGCATTGCCCTGACCATACTCACGCAAGCGAGTATTGGGCTGCTCTGCCAGGCCATCCGCAAGGTCTGTAGTTGCACCCCAGCTTTTTTCGCTATCATCAATAGGCTGCATGAAAAGCGAGTTATCCGTCGGCGCTTGAGTTTCAACAGAAATGGTATCGATCTCGGCTGCCGTTACGGGCAGGCAAGTAAAAAGAGAAAAAACAGATAAAACCAATGCACGAGACGCACGCTCGCGCGAATGAGATAAAAACATAATTGCCTCAAAAATCGTTAAATAAAATAGAAAACGTAAGATTTAACGGCTAAAAGGCGGCGCTCTGGTGCAATAGTTATAACTTGAAGGAGAAAAAGGAGCGGTATTTACGACCCAAAAATCACTCTCAGCAGAATAAACTGAAAGAATAACCTCAGGGGCCTCACTGGCAGAAAGGGCATTCGGCTGCGCGCTCAATAATGAGAGCGTACACACTTCGCCGTGATGTTCATGAACCTCAAAATCATGCTCAGCCGCATGCATTTGTGCCGATAATTGAGCACAAAATGCCAGCACTATCCATAGCGCTAAAAACTGCTTTTTGAAAAATTTTTCGAAAGCCATGCGCGAGCGTTAAAAAACGAGGTAAAATTAATCAGCTAGTTATCTTAAATCATTGAATCACAAAGGCAAGACAAAAAAGACTATGTCGCAAAAACCTCTCATCCACTTTGCCCATGCCAACGGTTTTCCCGTCGGTTGCTATCGATTTTTCCTCGATCAGCTTCGCGATGACTACGAGATTTTAAGTATCGACAAAATCGGCCACAACCCGAACTACCCGATTACTAATCGCTGGCGGTATCTGGTTGAAGAAGTACACGATAATATTCTGGCGCATCAAAAGCGCACGCAAAACTTTGACCCCATCATTGGCCTTGGCCACTCGCTTGGTGCCTTTTTAACTCTGCTCTGCGCCCATGAATACCCTCAGCTATTTCGTCAAATCATCATTATCGAGCCACCCATGCTAGTCGGCTGGAAAGCCATTGGCTGGCGTGTGCTCAAATCCTTTGGGCTGCAAGACTACCTTTCACCCGCCTATGCCAGCCGAAAGCGCCGTGTTATCTTCGAAAGCCGCGAGCAAATACGCGAGATCTACCAAAACAAACGGTTCTTTAAATACTTCCACCCCGAATGTTTTAACGACTACCTTAATGCCGCCTTTGTCGAATGCCCAACCGGCGTTCGACTTGCCTTTGAGCGCGAATATGAAGTCGCCATTTTCCGCACCGTGCCCGACCGCGAGCACCAGTTTAAAAAGCCCACCGAAATGCCCGGCGCCTTTATCTCAGGCAAATACAGCGACCTCAACAAATGGCAAATGATGAACCACGCAGCGCGCTACCTCAGCTACTTAAAGCAAATCGAGA
>JAXHSS010000164.1:0-3252 GCA_034190675.1 Pseudomonadota bacterium | reverse complement strand
TATTGGGAATAAACGCGCCGTCGATCACCTGTTCCACCACGGGGTGACGTCCCTGATCAATGTGCAAGCAAGCCTCGTTAACAAATTCGGGTGCCACCCATTGGTTAGAAGCGGCCATATTGGCCAAGTTCACCAGCACATCCAACTCAGCTAATGCCATTGCCAATAACTGCAGGGCAGCCAAATGAGTATTTAAATACGTTAAAATCTCTTCGTAGAGCTGTTTTTCGCGTGCCAGAAGCTTCGATTTAGCGCTAAGCACCTTATCCTCATGAACTTTCAGCTCAGGCGTAATGAAACGCTCAACGTTTTTTAATGTCTGTCGGCGTTGATATTCAATCGGGGCTTTTTCTGATTGCGCACGACTGATCTCAATATAATAGCCATGCACTTTGTTATAGCCGACTTTCAGGGTACTCACGCCCGTTTTTTCGCGCTCTTTTTGCTCAATTTCGATTAATACCTGCCCTGCATTTTGGCTAAGGTTTCGGTATTCATCTACCTGCTCATCAAAGCCTGCTTTAATTACCCCGCCATCGCGAATCACCACAGGCGGATTATCAATAATGGCTGCATCTAAATAAGCCAATAGCTCTGGCTGGACATCTGTTTGCTCGGCTAGCTCGGCAAGTTTCTCACTGCCTACAAGCGGTATTAAGCAGGCTTGAATCTCGGGTAATGCGCTTAATGCTTGTTTAAGTTTAATTAAATCTCGAGGTCGGGCACTGTGCAATGCAATGCGAGTTAGCACTCGCTCAAGATCACCCACGGCCTGTAAAGGGCTCTGAAGTGGCTCATAGGCATACTGCTCTATAAACATTTGAAGCGCGCATTGTCTGGCCTTAATCACCTGCACATCGCGCAGCGGTTGCAACAACCAACGTTGCAGTAAGCGACTGCCCATTGGCGTTTGACAATGATCCAACAACCAAAGCAACGCATGCTGCTTCTTGCCTGACTGGGTATGTGTGAGTTCTAAGTTTTTACGTGTGGCGGGATCGAGCATAACAAACTGGCTTTGCTCTTCATAACCAAGGTGATGCAGGTGAGTAAGCGCTTGCTTTTGCGTTTCTTTTGCATAGCTTAATAAAGCGCCCGCCGCCATAATCGCCAACGATTTATCCTGAGCACCAAACCCGCGCAAATCTTTTACCTGAAACTGACGACAAAGCCCCTCAAGCGCACCTTCTTCATCATAAAACCAAGGTGGCTGAGATACTTTTGTCGGAATATGGGATAGCTCATTAAACAAGCTGCCACCCTCAGGATAAAGCAATTCGACCGCTGATAAACGACTCACCAACGCAGCACAAGGCTCGCCTTTGTTAACCTGAGCTAGGCGCATTTCGCCCCGGGTCATATTCAACCAAGCCAAACCGACCGACTCGGATTGGGCATAAATGCTAAGCAAGATGTTATCCGACTTTTCATCCAGCAGCGCCTCATCGCTCACCGTACCGGGCGTTAAAACGCGCACCACTTTTCGCTCAACAGGGCCTTTGCTGGTCGCTGGATCGCCTACTTGCTCGCAGATCGCTACTGACTCACCCTGTTTTACCAAGCGAGCCAAATAACCCTCAGCACTATGATAAGGAACGCCAGCCATCGGGATAGGTTGGCCGCCAGACTTACCTCGCGCAGTGAGTGTGATATCAAGCAATTTTGCGGCGCGTTCAGCATCAGAAAAAAACAACTCATAAAAATCGCCCATCCGATAAAACACCAGCATCGAAGGGTATTCTGCTTTTACCTTCAAATATTGCTGCATCATCGGCGTGTGCTGGGCGGCTTGAGTCATAGTCTATCGTTAACGAGTTAATAAAAGGATCAGAGCATCATAACAACTCTGTTATTTCTAGCCATAGCGCAGCTTAAAAAATTTTCCCAAGCCCCTCAAAATAAGGCGCAGCTTGCACTCATTATTAGCAAGCATAATGCATTGCTGTTGTTTCATGGGCGAAGCGCGCCTATTTTTTGCTGCACTATTCGTTAGCGCTAATACTCGCTAAACTTAAGGCTATTCTTGTTAGAGGCCTAAATAATGAACAAAGAACAACATCCACTTAAGCGCATAGCCTCGAGCGCCAAACAGCCCGCTTCTTTTCAGCGTGATGAGCTAATCCAAAAGCTTGCGGCAATACTCATTGAGCGCCGGTGGCAAGTGAGTACGGCAGAGTCTTGTACAGGTGGCGGAGTTTCTTTTTCTCTGACCTCTATAGCGGGAAGCTCAGCGTGGTTTGAGCGCAGTTTTGTGACCTATTCAAACCAAGCGAAAGTCGAGCTTTTGGGCGTTAAGGCCGAAACTTTAGCGGCCGTTGGCGCTGTTAGCCAAGAGGTGGCGGAACAAATGGCCTGCGGCGCGAGGGCTGTGGCTCAGGCTGATATCGCTGTTTCGGTCACCGGCATTGCTGGGCCAGGCGGAGGCAGCGAACAAAAGCCTGTTGGCACGGTGTGGTTTGGTTTAGCTCATCCTGAGTTTACCCTAACTGACCGTAAGTGTTTTGCTGGCGATCGTCAGGCGGTGCGTGAACAAAGCATTGATCACGCCATTAGCTTATTGCTTAAAGCTTGCTCTCATCAGTGAATTCTCCATCAATGACCACAGAGTCTGACGACTTATTACGCTGCTTTTGAGCATCCTGATAGCTTTGGTCAGCCTGCTCGTAGGAGTAAGTTGAAAACTCGCCGACAAAAATAGGCTGAGCATATTTTTCAAGCTTGCTCGCAATCCAGCGACGAGACTGCGGGATCAAAATGCTAAAACCCACCACATCAGTCACTAAGCCTGGCGTCAACAACAGGCCGCCAGCAAAAAAGAGCATCACACCTTGAATCACTTCATTGGTCGGAACCTTATTAGAGCGAGCCGCCGCGCGAATTTTGTTTAATGTGTTCACGCCTTGGCGCTTCAACATGTTCACCCCGATAAAGGCGGTCGAAATGATCAAGATCAGCGTTGGGAAA
The DNA here is from genome assembly GCA_034190675.1 of Pseudomonadota bacterium. Lineage (GTDB taxonomy): Bacteria > Pseudomonadota > Gammaproteobacteria > Pseudomonadales > JAXHSS01 > JAXHSS01. Next base: position 288 of record JAXHSS010000164.1, on the reverse strand, counting down.
AAGCCAACCCAGTCGGCCAAACCAATCAATACCACCAACTCAATGATCGGCACGATAATAAAAATGGGTAAAATCTTTTGAAAAGAAAACATAATTTATAAAACCCCTAAATCAACTACTAAGCCCGTCGTTAAACCAGCAAGGCTGCCTTGTCATGGCGTAAAACTGCAAGCAACTCCGTTGCGCTCTGGGTTACGCTCTGGTCTTTCGGCGCTGCGGAGTATACCACTTTGCCTATCAGCTTACCCTCTGAATCACGAAACTCATGCCCGATTGGCAAAACGTCTT
>JAXHSS010000163.1:0-3289 GCA_034190675.1 Pseudomonadota bacterium | reverse complement strand
CATCCAAATGACAGTAGAGTTGATCGCACCAATCGCGATGGACGAAGGTCTACGTTTCGCGATCCGCGAGGGTGGCCGTACTGTTGGTGCTGGTGTTGTTGCTAAGATCCTTGCGTGATCTTAACCGTTAATCGGTACTTATTAAAAAGCCCAGCTATTTAGCTGGGCTTTTTTTTGTCTAAAGAAAAGTTAGTAGGTTTGTGTTGCCTTAGATGAGGCGATTTATCGAAGGTAATTGCAGGCGATTTCTCCTATAATAGGCCGATGATTTTTCTTGGTATAGATCCAGGCTCGCGCAAGACGGGTTATGGTGTTATTGAATTTGACAAGACCTTGCGCTGCGTGGCTCATGGAGTAATTCGTGTTGAGAAGCTCAGCATGAATGAGCGCTTGAACGCGATTTTTTGTGAAATTAGCGATCTAGTTCAGCATTTTAAACCTGATGAGGCGGCCATTGAAAAGGTCTTTTTAGGCAAAAATGCAGATTCTGCATTAAAACTTGGCCAAGCTCGCGGTGCAGCTATTGTCGCGATGACGTCGTTAAATCTTGATGTTGCTGAGTATTCGGCAAAACAAGTTAAACAAGCGGTTGTTGGTACAGGTGCAGGTAAAAAAGAGCAGGTTCAGCAGATGATCCAGTATTTAATGAAGTTAAAAGAGTGTCTGCAAGAAGATGCCGCTGATGCATTAGCAGTGGCTGTTTGTCATGCTCATACCAGACGTATCAATGACCGAATTAACAGGGCAAGATAAAACATGACGAAAACAGAGCCAACTTGGCTGCAAAAGATGTCAGGCTACACTGTCTATGCTTTGTTGCGTTTGCTGAGCTTATTGCCCTATGGAGTGAAGCTCTGGTTGGGCGAAAAAATTGGGATCATGCTGCATTTTTTCAAAGTGCGCCGAAAAGTTGTGGAGGCAAATATCCGTATGTGCTATCCGAACTGGACGGAGCTTGAGCGTCGACGATTGGTTAAGCAAAACTATATTTATACCGCGCAAGGCGCATTAGAAACCATACATGCATGGTGGTGCAATATCGATGATATTTTGGCTAATGTGCAGGTTGAAGGGTTGGATATTTTTCAAAAGGCACAAAATGAAGATCGCGGTGTATTGCTGATGAGCGGACATTTTACGATCTTCGATATGATGCTGCCGATCGCTTCGCAATACTCGCATAAGCCCACCAGTTACGTGTATCGTGCCAATGACAATCCGATTATCAATCAGATGATTGAAGAGGGTCGTGCTGGGCGTTTTCAGCTCAAGAACTTTGATAAGAAACAGATAAAATCATTCATGCGTTTTATTCGTCAAAACGGCGTGGGCTGGTATGGATGTGACCAAGACTTTAAACAATACGTTGATCTGTTTGTTCCGTTTTTTGGTGTTCTAGCAGGGTGCATTAGTATGCCGACTAATGTGGGCAAAATTTCTAAATGTCCCGTGGTATTTTATAGCTGTGCGCGTATTGGCTATAAAAAATATTTGGTTCGCTTTGATGATCTAGGCATGTTTGGCGATGATCCGCAATCCGATGCCGTGGCATGGAATGCAGCATTAGAGCGAGCCGTTCGTCGTCATCCAGCGCAGTATCTCTGGATGCATAAACGCTTTAAGACTCGCCCTGAGGGTGAGCCAAAAATTTATTGAGTGAATACTCAGTTTTCAGCAGGTTAGTCTAAAGGAAAACAGATGTTAGCGTATATAGAAGGTCAGATTTTAATTAAGCAGCCACCGCAGGTCGTGGTGGTTACTCATGGTGTGGGCTATGAGATTGATATGCCCATGAATGCGTTTTTTCAGCTAGGCGATGTTGGCTCGGCTGCTAAATTGTTCTTACACCATGTGGTTCGTGAGGATGCGCAATCATTATTCGGTTTTATGAGCTTGTCTGATCGTGATTTATTTCGAGAGGTCATTAAGGTTAATGGTATCGGGCCGCGTTTAGCCCTTGCTATGCTCTCGGCCATGGATGCGGGTGGTTTGGTATCTGCTATCGCTCATGCTGATGTTGATGCCTTGGTGAAAATCCCAGGGATTGGCAAGAAAACGGCTGAGCGCATTGTTATCGACTTGCGTGATAAGTTAGCCGCTAATGATAAGCTGCAGGGGTTGCCTACACTGACGGACGAGCCAGTCGCCTCAGGCCCAAGTGAAGCGCAGGATGCGATTAGCGCCTTGTTGAGCCTAGGCTATAAACAAAAGCAAGCAGAGCAGTCAGTAAAAGCGGCTCAGCAGGCGGGCTATGTTAATAGTGAGGATTTAATCCGAGGCGCTCTGAAGTCATTATCAAGCTAGTTTGAACGTCGCTCTTCTTAGTGTTTGCACCTTTTGGTACAAGCGTTAGCTTAGCTTGAAATCGTATTCTAGCGTCAATGGCGCATGGTCTGAAAAACGAGATTCACGATATACTTCTTCGCTAACAACGAGCTCTTTGAGCGCTTCGTTAACCATATGATAATCGATCCTCCAGCCTGCATTATTGTCCCAAGCGCGACCGCGGAATGACCACCATGTGTATTGTAAGTCGTCTTGGTTCACCAAACGAAAGCCATCATACCAATTTTGCTGCTCTAGCAGCATACTGACCCACTCTCGCTCATGTGGCAAAAAGCCTGAGCTTTTTAAGTTGCCCTTCCAGTTTTTAATGTCTTTTTCCGTATGAGCAATATTCCAATCGCCGCAGATGATGGTGGGCTTTTCCGAGCTAGCCCATGCTTTAAGCTGTGGCTCGAACTTCTCTATAAAACGCTCTTTTTTAGCCTGATTCGCTTCTGAGCTGCTGCCTGAAGGCAGATACAGCGAAGCGATATTGACCGACTCGTACTCAGCCATAAGCCATCGGCCTTCTGTATCAGACTCCTCAAAACCCAGTGCATCAATGACATTGACCGGCTTTGCCCTGCTGTAGATGGCCACGCCGCTGTAGCCTTTTTTTTGTGCATCACTAAACCAGCAATGATAGCCGCTTTGGTCAAGCACGGTTTCATCGAGCTGGCTTTCATGGGCTTTTGTTTCTTGAATGCACAATACATCAATATTTTGTTTATGAAACCAGTCCCAGAAACCCTTGCGGGTGGCGGCGCGAATGCCATTGGCGTTAAAACTCATTACTCTCATGGATAACCTGTGGTTTTGTTTTACCTTGATTAAATCGGTGAGTATCATACGCGATACCACTTAGAGTTTACAGGATTCGCTATGCAACCGTATCAACAGCAGTTTATTGAATTGGCCTTAAATGAAAACGTTCTTCAGTTTGGAGAGTTTACATTGAAATCGG
>JAXHSS010000162.1:0-3307 GCA_034190675.1 Pseudomonadota bacterium | reverse complement strand
TCGTGATCGTAGACAACCCAAAAGGCGAACAGGTGAACGCGGGCCAAGTAGCCGCGCCGATTTTCGCTGAAGTGCTCGGGCAGATTTTGCCGATGGCGGGGATTTTGCCGCAATTAAAAGCGCAGGCATCACAGAACAACCAGCGCGAGGTACCCAATGCTGGCTAAGCATTTAACCTCGCTCAATGAATTGCTAATTCAGTGCGGCCAAAGTGCACTGGTTACAGATGTGGCGATTACAGGCCTAACTAACCATAGCCAGAAAGTGAAAGCTGGCGATGTATTTGTTGCTTATCAAGGCGCAAAAAGTGACGGCAAGAGCTATCTTCTGCAAGCATTAAAAGCGGGTGCGGTGGCGTTTATTGTCGATCAGCCACTCAGCGAGCAAACGCATCAAGCGATTGCCGAGCAACGAAAGGCCACAGGCCAATTACTGCCTGTAATTATCATCGCAGAACTAGCGAGCAAGCTGGGTGAGTGGGCGAATGCATTTTGGTGCCAGCCATCACAGCAGCTGAGCGTTGTCGGTATCACGGGCACAAATGGTAAAACTACGGTGAGCAACTTGCTCGCGCAGTGGCTTGAAGCGATGGGCCAGTCAGCGTTTATTATTGGCACGCTGGGCAATGGCTTTTTGGGTCAGCTGAAGTTAAGCGCCAACACCACGCCCGACGCACTTGAGCTTCAGGCATTGTTTGCTCAGTGCGTGGCAGACGGGGTGTCCTATGTGGTGATGGAAGTCTCATCGATTGCCGTCGACCAAGGCCGAATCAACGGATCAGCGTTTGCCGCCTCTGTGTTTTTGAATTTAAGCCAAGACCACCTAGATTATCACGGCAGCATGGCCGCTTATGCCGAGGCTAAGGCGCAGTTTATTCGTCATTTTGGCGCCATTAAGTTGGTGAACTCAGATGATGAGCTGGGTAAAGCGTTATTAAACGAGCTTGATCAAGCAGCGGATTTTGGTTTACATGCGCGCGACTACCGCGTAGCGACATGTGAGCTTAGTACACGTGGTATTGAAATGTCGATTCGACAAGACACGCAATTGTTTTCTTTGCAGTCGAGCTTACTGGGTGCGTTTAATGCACAGAACTTAGTGGCCGCATTCGCCGTATTGGTAAAGCTAGGTTTTTCAGCTGAGCGTTTATGCCAAAGCGCGCCAATGCTGAGTTCGCCAAAGGGTCGTATGCAAAGTTTTGTTGGCCCTTCTGGCGTTTCGGCCGTTATTGATTTTGCGCATACACCTGATGCCTTGAAAAAAGTATTAGAGACGGCGCGCGCCCTGACATCTGGGCGCATATTTGTTGTTGTCGGCTGCGGTGGCGACCGTGATCGCAGTAAGCGGCCGATGATGGCAAAAATTGCTACCGAGCTTGCGGATAAAAGTTGGTTTACGGCGGATAATCCTCGAACTGAGCGAGTTGAGCAGATCATAAACGATATGATGGCAGGTGTAGCTACACCTGAGCTGGTGACGATTGAATACGATCGTGAGACGGCGATTCGTCAAGCAACAGCCGCCTTATTGCCTAGCGATGTATTGGTTATTGCAGGCAAAGGGCATGAGGCCTATCAAGAGATAGACGGCGTGCGTCATGCTTATAGCGATGCTCAAGCACTCAAAAACGTAGGTTTTAACGAAGAGGTGGCCGCATGATCAAAGTAACGACGGTAGAAACCGCTTTGGGTAAAGCGATTCATCAAGCTGCAAAGGGCTCAGCCGAAACCTTCTCGCAGGTGAGCATCGATACGCGCACCTTGGAAGCAGGCGCTTTGTTTGTGGCAATTCAGGGTGAGCGTTTTGATGGCCATGAATTTATCCATTGTGCCATTGAGCAGGGCGCAACAGGAGTAGTCAGCCAAAAGAGCTTGGAAGCGGATGCGATGGTTTGGCAGGTGCCTGATACCACAATGGCATTAGGCCAGATGGCAAAAGCGCATTTAGCGCAGCTAAATCTCGAAAAAGTAGCGATAACGGGCAGTGTCGGCAAAACCAGTGTAAAACAAATGACATCTGCCATTTTGTCGGGCGTAGGAAAAACGCAGGCGACAAAAGGTAACTTGAATAACCACTGGGGTATGCCGCTAACAGGGTTGAGCATTGAGGCTGATACGCAATACGGGGTATTTGAGCTAGGCGCGAGCGCACAGGGTGAAATTGCCTATACCGCGAACTTAGTTAAGCCAAACGTGGCCTTGGTGAATAATGTGGCAGGCGTTCATTTGGAAGGTTTTGGTTCGCTTGAAGGCGTGTATCAAGGCAAAACAGAGATTTACCACGCGCTGAGCAAAGATGGAACGGCGGTGATTAATCTTGATGAGGCTTTTGCATCACGCTGGCTAGCACTCGCCAACGAGCTGGGTGTTAAGACGCGCACCTTCGCGTTAAATGATAGCGACGTAAAGGGCTGCGATATCAAGCCAGATATTTTTGCCAAAAATATTCGTTTAAGCGCTGAAGGCGTGCAGTTTGAGCTGGTGGTTTTCTCTGAACGTACTGAGGTGAACCTGCCATTAGCGGGTGAGCACAATGTTCGTAATGCGCTGGCGGCTGCGGCTTTATGTCATGCATTGGGCGTGAGTATCAAAGAGATTGCAACAGGGCTGGCGACAACAGAGCAGGAAAAAGGCCGTTTACAACGCTTCACACATTTAAGCGGCGCGCAGTTGATCGATGATAGTTACAACGCCAACGAAAAATCAGTAAAAGCCGCGATTGATGTGCTGATGTCAACGCCTGGGCCAGAAACAGAAAAGCTGCTAGCGCTGGGCTTTTTGGGTGAGCTGGGCGAGTACCAAAGCCAGACCTGTGAAGCCATTGCGCGATATGCTTCTGAAAAAGGGCTAAAGCACCTGCTGGTTATTGGCGAGCAGGCATTGCTGTATCAGCCACACTTTGAGGGTGAGCTGATTGACTGTGAAAGTATTGATCAGGCGCTGGCGTGGATTCAGCCGCGCTTAAACAAAAGCACAGTGGTGTTAGCGAAAGGTTCGCGTTCTGCAGCGATGGAGCGCGTTATTCAAGGTTTAATTAAGGAGGAAGAGACATGCTCTACCACCTAGCTCAATATCTCGAGCAATTTTATAGCGGCTTTAATGTCTTTGGATACATTAGCTTTCGAGCGATCTTAGCTGTGCTGACATCTCTGGCTATCTCAATGCTGTTGGGACCTAAGTTGATACGCTTTTTGCAGATCAAGCAAGTGGGACAAGCGGTCCGCGATGATGGCCCGCAAACCCATTTGAGTAAGTCAGGAACGCCAACCATGGGTGGTGCTTTGATTTTGCTGTCGATCTTAGCTGGC
>JAXHSS010000161.1:0-3309 GCA_034190675.1 Pseudomonadota bacterium | reverse complement strand
CATTTTCGTAATGAAAAACTGCTTAGCCTTATTGGCAATAACGCGCCAAAAGCCGATGACAGCTACTACCATGCCTATCGACGTATTCTAGACTTCATTGGTGGTATGACAGATAACTACGCGATTAGCCTATCGCAATCCTTGGCGGGGCAGAGTTTTCAATGAGTGAGGCCAAGCGAGAGCAGTTTTGGACGCTGCCCCTTGAGCAACTGAACGATGTGGAGTGGGAAGCACTCTGCGATGGTTGCGGGCTTTGTTGCTTAGTGAAGCTAGAGGATGAAGACACGGGTGATGTTGCGCTCACTGAAGTCGCCTGCCAGCTTTTTGATCCGGAAACCTGTCGTTGTTCTGACTATCCCAAGCGCTTTGAAAAAGTACATGATTGCCTCAATATTCGCGAAGCACTGGATGAAAGCAGCTTGCCTGAGACTTGCGCCTATCGCCTTCGTGCAGAGCAAAAGCCATTGCCGCCTTGGCATTACCTAATAAGCAATGACCCAGACCTCGTACACGAGTTGAGTGTTTCGGTTCGCTATCGTTCGGTTAGCGAGCTTGATGTCGAGGTGGATGATTATCCAAACTACATTATTCGCTGGATAGAGCCTTCTAACTCATAAGGCATGGCGGGCGCACCGTCCTAAAAGGGCTGCGCCCCACTGATGTGAGGCGCAGTTATCGTGCTTTTCGTTTTTGCCTGTGTTTTTAGCTTAGCGCTGGCTGACCGCGTTTCGAGCAGGAGGTCGAAGTACGCTGTGCTGATGCTTTTTCAACACGGCGGTTCCTTCGATCAGTGCATTTTCGCGATGAAATACTTTCACAATGTGGTAGTCCAGCTCTGGAGCCACCCAAAACACGCTTTGGCGTTTGCTTTTGCCGTGATCCCGCTCGATACGCAGTGCATGGAATTTGCCGTAAGGCGTTTCGATGGTTTCTTGGCGAATGAGGTTGAATTTTAGTTGGCGAATTTTGCCTTGAAACAGAATGTCGTAGGTGAACTCGCGCTTGCCAGCCATCATGTCGCATCGCGACACCATGAAAAAGGTCATGCTATCCATAATGCCTTCTTCTAAGCTGAAAGTTTGTTTCTCGTCCTCATCGGCATAGTGAATGATCTCGTTCTCGTAGTCGTATTGAATATCTTCAATTTTATCAATGCCGAGAGAGCGGGCATGAAAATAACGGCTGATCGGCTTTGCTTGGCAGTCTTGCCACTCAAAAGTACCTCGATTAACCGCTGATGCCATCCAGTGATCCAGCGAAAAGTCGACCGTGTAGAGGTTGTCCACATGGCTGATGACGAGTTTGTTTTCAGTGCTGGTCTCAAAGCCGTTTAAGTAAAAAAGATACTCAGATTCGAGGTAGTCAAAATCAGCCGCCTGAACCGGTGAAAGTAGGGCAAGGCTGCCCCAAAACAAAAAGAAGGCCAATAAAATTGGGTGTAAAATAGAGTGGTTCAACGCAAGTCTCCAAGGTATGAATCGTGCTACTTTGATTCATGCCTTGGCAAGAAGTTCGGCGCTAAGTGTCAGAAAAACTTAACGTTTCGCTTAATGTAGCGAAAAAGAGAAGCGTGATTGGGTGATTAAGCAAAAGGTGAGATGGTTTTGAGCATCTGCTTAAATAGCTTCGGATTAGCCGTCAAAATATTACCGCTTTCTAGGTAAGTTTCGCCGCCTTTAAGGTCGCTAATGAGCCCGCCAGCTTCGCGTACGATGACGATACCTGCTGCAATATCCCAAGGCTTAAGGTTCATTTCCCAAAAACCGTCCAAGCGGCCACAAGCCACATAGGCTAAATCAAGCGCTGCAGAGCCTGGTCGGCGAATACCTGCCGCTTCTGTCATGATGGCTTTGAACATGCCAAGGTAGCTGTCTACGGTTTCCATTTGGTCTTTTTTGAACGGGAAGCCCGTGCCGATTAACGTGCCAGCGAAGGTAAGGCGATCTGAAACGCGGATGCGTGTTTTGTTCAAGAAGGCGCCTTTGCCACGGCTGGCATAAAACATTTCGCGTGAAATAGGGTCGTAAATCAGTCCGTGCTCTAAGCGGCCACGAATTTTGACCGCAATACTGATGGCAAACTGAGGAAAGCCATGAATAAAGTTAGTTGTGCCATCGAGAGGATCAATAATCCACTGGAAATCAGCGCCTTCTGGGCCAACTGAGCCGATTTCTTCGCTCAGAATATGGTGCTTGTCGCGGTAGTATTGCTGGATTACCTCAATAATAGCGGCTTCGGCAGCGCGATCGACCTCGGTCACAAAATCATTCGTGGCTTTGCTTTCAACTTGAACACGGTCAAGACGCTCAAATGCGCGTTCGATGACGAGTCCACCCGCTTCAGCTGCTTGCGCAGCAATATTTACAATGGGTTCCATAACACTACAGCTCAAAAGATTAGCCTGCTATTATAGCGGGTTATGTCAGAGAAAAAACCACAAGAACAAAGATTACTTGATCAGGTGCGCATTGTGATGGTCCGTACCAGCGATACAGGCAATATCGGGGCTGCTGCCAGAGCCATGAAAACCATGGGTTTGCAGGATTTGGTTCTAGTCGCGCCTGATAAACCGCTCGATGGCAAAGCCTTTGCCCGCGCCTCAGGCGCACTAGATGTGCTTGATCAAGCCCGAACCGTCGCCAGTTTTGAAGACGCCGTGGCCGACTGCCAGTTGGTATTTGGTACGAGCAGCCGCAGTCGCAGTATTCCGTGGCCACATCAAGAGCTAGCTCAAGCTGCAAATACCGTTGCACAGTCTGCACAGCAGGGCAAAAAGATTGCCATTGCCTTTGGACGCGAAGAGCATGGGCTAACCAATCAAGAGCTGGCGCGCTGCACCTATCATATGAGCATTGATGCTAACCCTGAATACCCCGTGATGAATGTTTCGGCGGCCTTGCAAGTGGTTTGCTACGGGCTGCGAAAGCAAGCAATGGCCTGCCTTGATCAAGGTTCGCGAATTGAAGAGCGTTGGGATAATGCGCTCGCCGAGCAGGCCGATTTAGAAGGGTTGTATGGTCATTTTGAGCAAGTCTTGATCAGCAATGGCTTTATGAAAGCGGACGACCCAAGGCAAACCATGACTCGTATCCGACGTTTGTTCAACAGAAGCCAGCTAGACAAACAAGAGCTGAATTTATTGCGTGGCATACTTGCGATGGCTGATAAATCCCCTAAGATGGCAAAACAGACAGATTCTGAGTGAGACGCAGGTGTTTAAACAAGTTCGAGACGATATCCGTTCGGTATTTGCCCGAGACCCAGCAGCGCGAACAACATTGGAAGTGGTGCTAACCTACCCCGGTTTGC
>JAXHSS010000160.1:0-3315 GCA_034190675.1 Pseudomonadota bacterium | reverse complement strand
GAGGCTTGGCAAAAAACGCCTTCATCGACTTATTCTCAAAACCTATCGCTGAAGGCGCAACAGGCGTTTTATTCAAGTTGACCGGTGATTGCTTGCCGGGATGGTTCAACTGCATCCAGAGCGTGGTACCGTTTTGTTTGCCTGCTTTAGCCCAAGCTGTCAGCATCTTAAGATCCGACTCATCTTCCAGCACAACATTACCCGGCTCGCCCAAATGCTGTTTATCGATCATGACATTGCCTGTCACCACCAAACCCGCACCTCCTTTGGCCCATGCGGCATAAAGATTAGGTAATAATGAAGTAATTTTATTATCATTAGTTGCCAGTGTTTCAGACAGCGCCGACTTGCCAATACGGTTCTTAATGACTTGGCCGTTTGGCAATGTGAGAGATTGATTAATCATAAACCACCTGCTCTATCCTATTGTTTTTATTATGGTTAATACTGTAAAGATTACGACTGAAAAGCACAATTAACAAATGATAACGCGAAAAAAAGTCGTAATTCACAAAAAAGCAAATGATAACAATTATCAATTCTATATTTTTCAATTACTTAGCGCGCTTTTCCAAATTAAAATACTTGAGTTTTTTAGTCAGGAATTTATAATTAAACATGTAGTTTATTAAGAGTTTGTTATGCGTCTGACCACCAAATCTCGCTATGCGGTTACCGCTCTCCTAGATGTTGCAATCCATTCAACATCAGGGCCCATTTCGCTTCCTGAAATTTCAGAGCGCCAAGAAATCTCAATTTCGTATCTTGAGCAAATTTTCTCAAAACTTCGCAAAGCAAATCTAGTAGCCAGTGTTCGCGGGCCAGGTGGTGGCTACATCGTTGAACAACCGCTTGATAAAATCTCAGTAGCTGGCATCATTGCCGCGGTCAATGAGTCTATCGATAACACGAGCTGCAATGGCAAAGGCAACTGCAAAGGCGGTCAGCGTTGTATCACCCATGATTTATGGGCTGATTTAAGCGCTCAAATTCATGACTTTTTATCTAGCATCACTATGGCTCAGCTGGTCAGCCGACTTGAGGCCCGTAGCCATCATTCAGTGTCACCAACTTCTGACGCTGACCGTGATTCGCTAAACCGTTTACTAATTGCATCAAGCTAAATAGTGCTTTTTTGAGGTTAATATGACAAATCCTATCTATTTCGATTATTCAGCAACAACACCTGTCGACCCACGTGTCGCACAGGCCATGATGGAATGCCTCACCATGGAAGGTAAATTCGGCAACCCAGCTTCCCGCTCGCATGTTTATGGTTGGCAGGCAGAAGAAGCCGTTGAGCTCGCTCGCCAGCAAATCGCTGAAGCCATCAATGCCGACCCACGAGAAATTGTCTGGACATCAGGCGCTACAGAGTCAGATAACCTTGCGATCAAAGGCGCCGCGCACTTCTACGGCAAAAAAGGTAAGCACATTATTACCTCGCAGATTGAGCACAAGGCCGTCCTCGACACTTGCCGTCAGCTCGAGCGTGAAGGCTATGAAATCAGCTATTTACAGCCTAACGCAGAAGGCATTATTACGCCTGAACAAGTCGCCGAAGCGATTCGCGAAGACACCATCGTGGCGTCGTTTATGCACGTAAACAACGAAATTGGCGTGATTAACGACATTGCTGCAATCGGCGAGATTTGCCGTGCGAACAAAGTGGTATTTCATGTAGATGGTGCCCAAGCCATTGGTAAAGTGCCTGTCGACATGAGCGAATTAAAAGTCGATCTATACGCGATGTCTGCACACAAAGCTTACGGTCCCAAAGGCATTGGCGCTCTATATGTTCGTCGCAAGCCTCGCATTCGTATCGAAGCACAAATCCACGGTGGCGGCCACGAACGCGGCATGCGCTCAGGCACCTTGCCTACCCACCAATGTGTGGGCATGGGCTTGGCATTTAAACTCGCTGTCGATGAGATGGACGCCGAGCTGCCGCGCATCAAAGCCTTGAGTGAGCGCCTATGGCAGGGCGTACAAGACCTTGAAGCGGTAAGCATTAACGGCTCCTTAACTCAGCGTATCCCGCATAATATGAACATCAGCTTCGCCTATGTTGAAGGTGAATCGCTCATGATGGCATTACGTGGCATGGCGGTATCTTCTGGCTCTGCTTGTACATCGGCAAGCCTTGAGCCTTCATATGTATTACGTGCGCTTGGCTTAGAAGACGAGCTAGCCCATAGCTCAATTCGCTTTTCTATTGGTCGCTTCACCACCGAAAAAGATGTGGATGATGCACTAAAAGATGTTCACAAAGCAGTTAATAAGCTGCGCGAGTTATCCCCTTTATGGGATATGTACAAATCAGGTATTGACCTGAAAACCGTCCAGTGGACGGCACACTAAATCAGTGAGGTAAATAAAATGGCATACAGTGATAAAGTAATTGACCATTACGAGAACCCAAGAAACGTAGGTTCATTTGAAGGTGGCGACAGCAGCGTAGGCACTGGTATGGTTGGTGCACCTGCTTGTGGTGATGTGATGCGCTTGCAACTCAAAGTTAAAGATGGCCGCATTGAAGATGCGCGATTCAAAACTTATGGCTGCGGCTCAGCGATCGCATCAAGCTCACTCGTCACCGAATGGGTTAAAGGTAAAACACTAGAAGAGGCAAGCTCCATCAAGAACATGGATATTGCTGAAGAGCTGGCTTTGCCACCCGTTAAAGTCCACTGCTCTGTTTTGGCTGAAGATGCCATCAAAGCAGCCATAGATGACTACACTAAGAAAAACAGTTAGTCAGATCACACAATTTTCTAACGAAAACGATAAGAGACCACCATGGCAATTTCATTGACAGAACGTGCGGCAGAAAAAGTCAGCGCCTACTTACAACACAGAGGTAAAGGCGAAGGCCTGCGCCTAGGCGTGAAGACTACCGGCTGTTCTGGCCTTGCCTATGTTTTGGAGTATGTAGACCAGCCTGAAGCTGAAGACTCAATCTTTGAAAGCCATGGGGTTAAGCTGTATGTCGACCCAAAAAGCCTCGTCTATATCGATGGCACACAGGTCGACTATAAGCACGAGGGCCTAAACGAAGGCTTCGCCTTCCAAAACCCAAATATTTCTGGGGAGTGCGGCTGCGGCGAGAGCTTCACGGTTTAAGTCATGCGTAATTATTTTGATGCGTTTGGCCTGCCAACGCAGTTCATGCTTGATCAAAACGAGCTCAAGCAAAAATATCTCGCTTTGCAAAACATTCTTCACCCCGATCGCTATGCTCATGCCAGCGAACGGGAAAAGCTGCTCGCCTTGCAAAAAAGTACCGAGCTGAATGACGCGTTCAATACACTAAAA
>JAXHSS010000016.1:0-19621 GCA_034190675.1 Pseudomonadota bacterium | reverse complement strand
AAAAAAAGAAGGGCGGTGCGAACCAAAACGATCACTTGCCCATCTGAGCCACGATGATGAATGAACAAATCCTTGTAGCTCAATGTCCCGCGGCCAGCGGGATCATTGCGGCGGTTACCACGTTTTTAGCCGAGCATGGCGCGTATATCAGCGAGATGTCACAGTTTGATGATCCTGAAAATGCACGCTTTTTTATGCGTGCTCGCTTCCATTGGGAAAGTGCGGACACTAATCTCGACGAAATACAAACAGCCTTTGCTGATGTAGCCGACCCATTTGCTATGCAGTGGGCGTTTCACCCTGCGAAACAAACCATGCGCGCGATGATCTTGGTTAGCCGCCATGATCACTGCCTAGCCGACTTGCTATACCGTTTAAAAAAAGGTGATCTTGCTATGGAGGTAACGGCTGTTGTCTCAAACCACCCTGACTTACAGCCTTTGGTTGAGCGAGAAGGCCTGCGTTTTATTCATATGCCCATAGAGAAACACAATAAACTCGAGCAAGAAGCTAAGCTGCTGGAGCTCATTAAAGACACTGAAACTGAGGTTGTGATCCTAGCTCGTTATATGCAGATTTTGTCCAATGAATTATGCCAGCAACTATCGGGTAAAGTGATCAATATCCATCACTCATTTTTGCCGGGCTTCAAGGGCGCTAGACCGTATTATCAAGCCTATGACCGTGGTGTTAAGCTCATCGGCGCTACTGCTCACTATGTCACCGCCGACTTGGACGAAGGGCCGATTATTGAACAAGCGGTTCAGCCCGTTGATCATACCTATACACCTGAAATGCTAACCGCCGTTGGACGTGACACAGAAACCGTCACCCTGTTTCGAGCCGTTAAGCTGCACATTGAGCATCGAGTATTTCTCAATGGCAGCAAAACCGTGGTTTTTCGTTAAACACGGGTTTAGTATAAGAAAGATACCGCCTCATTCGTAACAGCTAAATATCGATGAATAAAATGATAGGACTAAGCTTATTGATCACTGGGCTCTTAATTGGCCCGGCCTATTACGCCTACCAGCTGTACTTCAGTGGCAAAGTCATCACGCAATCGACGGTCTATTCAAGTGGCCAGTGGCAAAGCCCGATGACGGTATCACTAACGCCAGCAATGAACACGGTTTCAATTCAGGCCAAAGCTTGGTTCAAACCGAAAATCGGCAAACAGCATCAAAACCACTATCTTGCGCAATGCATCAATGCTGACGGCCAAATCCTATGGCAAGAACGCTTCCAGCTTTCAGGGCTGCCAAAACAGGATCAAATGGTTAAAAACAACGTGCCTCCAGCACAAACCTCGGCGACGGTATTGATCCATCAATTTCAAGCACCCACCTCAGGCGACTATCAACTGATCATATCAGCAACTGAGCAAGCCGATATGCCGCTACAAAACCTAGATATTGTCGTTCGCGAGCAAGCACAGCAGCCTTCTAAAAACACCCTTATCGGTGGCGCATTAGCTGCGCTCGTCGGCCTCGTGTTACTAGTGCTTTAGCCGCTGCCCCTGCACATATGTTGTCAACTGAATAGCGAATTATACGCTTGGCGTTGCCCGATAGTTTTTCACCGTTTCCACCATAACGCGCACATGCTCAGGATCAATCTTCGGCGTGATTCCATGACCAAGGTTGAAAATATGCCCTGGGTGCGCTCCGAATTGGTCTAAAACCGCTTTCGTTTTCGCTTCAACAACGGATGTCGGTGCGTTCAAAATCACTGGGCTAAGGTTACCCTGCAAAGCCACTTGGCTACCCACGCGTTCACGTGCCTGACCCAAATGAACTGTCCAATCAAGCCCAAGGCCATCACAGCCAATATCGGCCATTTCTTCTAGCCAAACACCGCCACCTTTCGTAAAAACAATAATCGGGATCTCTGGATACTCAGCCTTTACTCGCTCAACGATCAAGCGCATCGGATTTAAGGATAAGCTCAGGTAGTCTTCATAGCTAAGCAACCCACCCCAGGTATCAAAAATCTGCAATGCATCAGCGCCAGCTGCAACCTGAGCAAGTAAGTAATCACTAACAGCATCAACCAACTTGGCCAGCAAGAGCTGCATAGCCTCTAACTGCTCATAGGCCATGCGTTGAACACGAGCAAAACCGTCCTTGCTGCCAGAGCCATTGACCATGTAGCAAGCTAAAGTCCAAGGGCTTCCGGTAAAGCCGATAAGCGGGATTTCTTGATTCAACGCTTGTTTAATGGTCGAAACCGCACGCATCACATAGTCCAGATCCACCTCAGCGGTTAACTCAGGCAATGCCTGAATATCAGCAAGCTGACGAACGGGATGAGTAAACTGAGGCCCCTCGCCTTGAACAAAGTGAAGACCTAAACCCATTGCATCTGGAATGGTGAGAATATCGGAAAATAAAATCGCCGCATCAAAACCATAACGTCGGATCGGCTGCATCGTCACTTCACAGGCTAGCTCTGCGTTCTTGCACAACGACATAAAATCGCCTGCCTTTGCTCGCGTTTCGCGATACTCAGGCAAATATCGCCCAGCTTGGCGCATCATCCAAATCGGCGTACGATCAACAGGCTCACGACGAAGCGCTTTTAAAAAACGATCATTCTTAATCTGAGGCTTAGCTACTTGAGTCATGACTGTTTTACCTGCAAAAAACGTGTATTCTATCACCAAAATGTGAGCGAAACGCCAACGAGAAAATAATATGTCCTCAGAAACCTCCCCATCCAAACTCAGTCAATGGGCAACCAGTGCTTATCAACAGATTGACAATGACTACGAAGGGCGAGCCTGTAACGATATCTCCGATCAACAATGCAAAGAAGTGCCAGAAAATTTCCTCACGATCTTATTCTCATTATTGGCCAGTAAACTGGGTGATACCTTAGCTAGCGCAAAAATTGTTCTACCTTGGGTGATGGCCAGCACCGGCGCACCCGCGTTTTTCAGTGCCTTGTTAGTACCAATACGCGAATCAGGCTCTATGCTGCCTCAGCTATTTTTGGGCGCAAAAATTCGCCGCTTACCTCGACGCAAAGCATTTCTTGTAATCAGCGCCATACTCCAAGGCGCCTGTATTTTTGGCCTGTTGGCCTGCGCTGTATTGCTAGAAGGCCAGCTGGCAGGTATCACGATCTTAATATTGCTCAGCCTATTTAGCTTATCTCGGGCGATCACCTCCATCTCAGTGAAAGACGTGATCGGCAAAACCATCCCAAAAGCCCGACGTGGCCGACAAAGTGGCTATGCCGCCAGTCTTGCAGGCTTTGCCAGCATTGCTTTTGGTGTCGTGCTGATGTTCAGCTTTGAAAGTCGATCAGGGATTCAATGGCTACTGATTCTCGGCGGGGTTTGTTTTTTACTCTCAGGTCTGCTTTACAGCCTATTGCAAGAATACAAAGGCGCAACCGACGGCGGCGTTGATGGCTTCAAAGAAGGCTTGAGCAATTTACGACTGGTTATTGAAGACCAACCTTTCCGCGATTTTGTGCTAGTTAGAGCTTTAATGATGAGCTCATCACTTGTCGCACCCTATTTCGTGCTCCTTGCACATCAAGAGCAAGACTCACTAAAAACCCTTGGCTTATTTATTATTGTCAGTGGCATTGCCGATTTTGTCAGCGGCGGCATTTGGGGCAAAAAAGCCGACCAAAACAGCAAAGCGCTTATGCGGCTTACCGCAGGCTTAACCGCACTGATCTGCTTTGCTGGCGCCGCTGTCCAGTTTTTTGAACTACCCTACCAAACCGCAATTGGCATCGGCCTTTTCTTCCTGCTGAGCATTATTCACCAAGGCGTTCGCCAAGGCAGAAAAACCTATGTCGTTGATATGGCCGGAGGCACTAAACGCACTGACTATGTCTCGGTAAGCAATACAGTCATTGGCTTTTTACTGCTTTTTACAGGCGTCATCACAGGGCTTCTCGCACAAGTTTCTATGCTGTTAGTTTTCTTGTTTTTTGCCTCGGCCAGTCTTTTGGCCTTTATGCTAAATAGCAAACTCAACCAGGTATCGAAAAAAGAGAATTAATAAGATGAACTCCTCCCAAAACGAGAGTCGATTGATTAGAAAAACCTGGCTATATGCAGAATCGAATGAGGGCTATTTTGCATGAAGAAATCAGCGTTTACAGAGCACAAATATGTTTTGCGCTCAATCAAGTTGAGCTAAGTGAATTTGTGGCATCGGCGTGCCGAAAGATGGGCATAGGTCAAAACTGGACTTCCCAGACTTTGCTAGAGACCTGATTAAGTTAAATTGTAACTTAAATCGAGGTAATTATGAGCAAATGCAAACGACATACAGAAGAGTTTAAACGTGAGGCAGTGAGGCAAGTTGTAGAGCGCGGTTATAGTGTGGCAGAAAACAATCGAGTCTGACACCATTGACCCATTGACCCATTGACATTATGGCTTGATGCCATATAATTAGACGACATACTAAATGCGAACCTTGAGGATAGTGATAGTGCCTATTTTGCCGAAGTATCATTTTTTAGTTAAAGAAGCTGAAGCAAAGCTGTTCTCAGAAAAAAAAATTGAGCTTTGTGGTCAACTTCTTTCCTTAGGGGCGAGCTTGACTGAACAGTGCAACCGCAACCTTACTCAGTTTGGGTTACTCGATGGTAGATTCGCCACTTTACTTGTATTGAAGCACTTAGGACAAGGTCAACCCAACCATCTGGCAACTGCGGTTGGATTGACCAGAGCCTCGATGACGGCAATTCTAGATTTCCTAGAGCGCAATGAGTACGTAACAAGAGTGCCTTCGATTGAAGATAGGAGAGCGATTAATATCGTGCTGCAAGATCGTGCTCATAAAGAAATTGAAGAGGTGATCGATTTTCAACTTGCGTGGCTGGAATCACTGACGGTTGACCTAAGCGACATAGAAATGACGCAACTTTCAGAGCTTCTCGTGAAAATTGATGGCTCCTTACGAAAGAATGAATCTAAAGACAGGGATCAGTGAGATTATGTCTGATGGTAATGTACACCCTACTTCAAATCCAGTTGTAGATGAGAAGAGGCGTGAATTCATAAAAATTATTGCGTTAATGAGCACCTTGCTCTCAGGTAGTTCTCTACTTAGCGCGTGTTCTGTAAATATAAAAAAGGAAGATATTATGACGACTAAATCGCGATTCGATATTGGCTGGGAAAAGCTCAAAGAAATTGACGGTCATGCTGGCGAGAATGTTATAAATTCCCTTAGCAAGATTGCGCCAGATCTTGCTAAATACACTATCGAGTTTCCATTTGGAGACATTTATAGCCGAGGTGGTCTTGATTTAAAGTCACGAGAAATCGCGACTGTTGCTGCTTTAACCGCACTGGGTAATGCCGCGCCTCAGTTGAAAGTTCATATCCACGGAGCACTAAATGTAGGCTGTTCTCCAGAAGAAGTTATTGAAGTAATTATCCAAATGGCCGTCTATGCTGGGTTTCCAGCAGCGTTAAATGCAGCCTTTTCTGCTCAAAAAGTCTTTGAGGAACGAGGAATTCTTTGATTATTTCGCGCACTAGAAATTCAAAAAGTAATTTTATGGGAAATTACAGAGATCGATGTGTAGTCTGAACGCGTGCTGGACTTCCCAGACTTTGCTAGAGACCTGATTAAGTTAAATTGTAACTTAATTCGAGGTAATTATGAGCAAAGGCAAACGATTCAGTCTAGCAAGGTCTGGGAAGTCCAGAACCGTAGAATTAATTGAAGTGAACTAAGTAACATACTTAACAATGCGCTTTCGTGTTTGGAACAGTAAAACCAAAATGCGCATTGTCACGCCTGACACACCCAAGTTACTCTCAATGATTTAATGTAAGCGCGACATGATTTCAAAGGAAAAACACGAGCCGCACCATCTACGATGGAGCTGTAACTAAGCAGCAAAGAACATCGCCAGGTTAATAGCGCCCTCACCTCTTAAAAAAAGATCATATCGCAGCGGGTTTAGCTGCAACGCCTCGTATTACCGACGAAAGCAAAGGGAGCATTCGTGGATGGTGATGAAATTCATCAACAGCTTCATAAACAAAGCCAGTCTCCGCAAAAAGGCTTTTTGTATCCCTATTTAAATTACACCCACAAGCCAGCGGCTTCCATATTGGATTAAACCAATTCTGCATACGGCGCTTGAACCCGGGTTTCGCGTGAACATGTTCAAGAAACAGAACTTTACCGCCTGGCTTTAATACTCGAAACATCTCTTGCGCCGCTTTTTCAGCATTAGGGATCGTACAAAATACCAGACAGGCAACGGCACAATCGAAACTATCGTCTTCGTAGGGCAGGTCTTCACCACTACCCACCTCCAACTTATATTGTTCTGGCTTCAGGCTTAGTTCTGATTTGGCATGAAGTCTTTCAATCTTGTTTTGAGCCATACCCACCATTGCAGCACATGGCTCAATGCCAACGACTTCCTCTGCACTGCTGGAATAATGCGGCAAGTTCGCCCCGTTCCCGATACCAACTTCGAGCACCCGACCTGTTGCTGACGCTAATAAATCTTTACGGGCCTGCTGAATACCACTTAGTGCTATATCTAAAGCATAGGGAAATATATGATCTTCATAAAAGCTCATTGCTAATCCTCCTTATTGTTATTTTGACGAGGCAGTCTACAAAAGACTCCCAGTGTTAACACGACAACGGGAATCTTTTTTGATGATCATTGCCTGACGAAAAGATGACCGCGATCTTCACATTTACCCACTAGCCGACTTTTATGAGTCCATCAGCAACATGGGATGCCCATGCAGCAATAGACATAGAAGGAGGGTCACCTAGCGCATTGGGTAATGCCGCGCCATCTGTCACAAACAGCCCAGGGTTACCAAATACCTCCCCCGGTTCTTCCTACAACCCTTAGAGTTGCACCAGCAGCCATATTAACACCACCACAGGTGTGAACCAGGGGTCAGGCTCGATTGCTTCATCCCCTTACTGCCAATTACTGACATCATTACACTTAGCATTATTGATACGTTTTTTGCCAGTATTATTCCGTATATTTCACCAACGCATTTACCTGCGACTGCTCTCCAATATATACCGTCTTTTGGTTGTACTCATACGTCTGGTATGCCCAATCTATATATTTTAACTTCTCCTCAAAAGGCACAAGCCTATTTACTAACTTTGGAAAAGTAACTCATAGGTAGTTTAACTTTCCTCAAGGCCAACACTGTGGTGGTGCTTTTAGCAAAAGCATCCTGCGCGCACTAAGCGCACAGGGCAGGGTTTAAGTCTTAAAGCTGTTCTATCTGCTGATATTGCGTCTGTAAAGCTGCAAGGTCTCGCTCGGAATCTGCCAACTTTTGGCGAGCGCCAGCGACAACGGCCTCAGGGGCGCTATCAACAAACTTCGGGTTGTTCAGCTTATTTTGGTTGATCTGCACTTCTTTTTCTAGCTTAGCGATGGCTTTGTTCAAGCGCGCTAGCTCGGCAGATTGATCAATCAAACCCGCCAAAGGCACCATCACTTTCATCTGACCGACAAGCTGAACTGCTGCCGCTGGAGCCTCTTGCTCTGGCTCCAACCACGTCAGTGATTCAAGTTTGCTAAGGCGCTTGAGGTAGTCAGCATTGGCATTGAGTCGGGCTTGGTCTTGCGAGTCACCGTTTTGCAAATACACATTAAGGGCAAGGCTTGGCGAGATATTCATCTCACCTCGGATATTACGTACGCTGGTGATCACACCTTTAAGCCATTCAACGTCTTGAATCGCGCCTTGGTCAATCTTGTCCGCCTCGGCTTGCGGATAGGGTGCGAGCATAATGGTTGGCTGTTGAGTGAGGTCAACACCTGTCATTGGGGCGATTTTCTGCCAGATTTCTTCCGTGATATACGGCATGATCGGGTGCATCAAGCGCATAATCGTTTCAAGCACGCGCAATAACGTGCGTCTTGTGCCACGCTTAAGCTCGTCACTGGCATCGCCGTTGAGTGTCGGTTTTGACAGCTCTAAATACCAATCGCAGTATTCATTCCAAACAAATTCATAAAGTGCATTGGCGGCTAAGTCAAAGCGATATTGCCCAATGGCTTGATTTACTTCGCTCTCGGTTTGCTGCAAGCGAGCGATAATCCAGCGCTCAGCTAGGCCTAATCGCACATTGTCTGCTTCACTGCTTGCTTGGCTACTTTCAAGACCATTATCTTGACCTTCTGTATTCATCAATACGTAGCGGGTAGCATTCCAGATTTTATTACAGAAGTTGCGATAACCCGTGATGCGATTCAGGTCAAATTTGATGTCACGACCGGTAGAAGCTAAAGAAGCAAAGGTGAAGCGCAGGGCATCCGTACCAAAAGCTGGAATACCATCAGCAAACTGTTTGCGCGTTGCTTTTTCGATTTTTTGGGCCTTTTGCGGCTGCATCATATTGGCCGTTCGCTTTTGTACAAGGCTGTCGAGGTCAATACCATCAATCAGGTCAATCGGGTCAAGCACATTACCTTTTGACTTCGACATTTTCTGGCCTTCGGCATCGCGAACTAGACCATGAACATAAACGGTTTTAAACGGCACTTCTTTGCGGAATTTCAGTGTCATCATAATCATCCGCGCCACCCAGAAGAAAATAATATCAAAACCCGTTACCAAAACACTGGTCGGGTGGAAGGTAGCAAGCTCAGGTGTTTCTTCAGGCCAACCCAGCGTTGAGAATGTCCACAAGGCCGAAGAGAACCAAGTATCTAACACGTCTTCGTCTTGATTTAACTGAACATCATCAGCTAATTGATATTTTGCTCGCACAGCGGCTTCATCTTGGCCAACGTAAATATTGCCCTCAGCATCATACCATGCCGGAATGCGGTGCCCCCACCAAAGCTGGCGAGAAATACACCAGTCTTGGAGGTCGCGCATCCATGAGAAATACATATTTTCATACTGTTTAGGCACAAACTGAATATCACCATTTTCAACCGCCTCAATGGCAGGTTTAGCCAGGCTTTCAACGCCAACATACCACTGGTCCGTCAAATAAGGCTCGATAACCACGCCTGAGCGGTCACCTCGTGGCACTTTCAATGCGTGATCTTCAATTTTCTCAAGCAAGCCAAGTTCATCAAGGTCGGCAACCACTTGTTTACGAGCATCAAAACGATCTAGACCTCGATAAGCCTCAGGGACATCATCATTAAGCTTGGCATCATCCGTCAGGATGTTGATCATCGGCAGATTATGGCGCTTGCCCATCTCGTAATCGTTGAAGTCATGTGCTGGGGTGATTTTCACACAACCCGAGCCAAACTCTGCATCAACATAGTCATCGGCAATAATCGCAATTTCACGACCGACTAATGGCAGGGTAATGGTTTTACCAATGAGAGATTGATAACGCTCGTCTTTAGGATTAACGGCAACGGCGGTGTCACCCAGCATAGTCTCAGGACGCGTCGTGGCTACCACCACATGGCCACTGCCATCGGTTAGTGGGTAGCGGAAATGCCAAAGCGAGCCTTTTTCGTCTTCGTTGATGACTTCAAGGTCTGAAATCGCAGTATGAAGCGTCGGATCCCAGTTCACTAGGCGCTTACCTCGGTAAATAATGCCCTCGTCATAAAGCTGGATAAACACTTCACGCACAGCTTCTGACAAGCCCTCATCCATCGTAAAGCGCTCTCGCGACCAGTCTGGTGAAGCGCCCATACGGCGCAGCTGACGAGTAATCGTGCCACCACTTTCGGCTTTCCATTCCCAGACTTTTTCAAGAAATTTTTCTCGGCCCAATTCATGGCGTTTGATTCCCGCTGCCGCTAGCTGACGCTCCACTACCATTTGCGTTGCAATACCGGCGTGGTCGGTGCCCGGCTGCCAAAGCGTATTATTGCCCTGCATGCGATGATAGCGAATCAACGCATCCATGATCGTATCTTGGAAAGCATGGCCCATATGCAGGCTACCCGTAACATTCGGCGGCGGAATCATAATGCTATAAGGTTCGCCTTCACCAATGGGCTTAAAATAGCCTTGGCTTTCCCAATGCTCGTACCACTGTGTCTCAATAGCTTGCGGGTTAAACTGCTTTTCCATAGGAATCGTTCATATTGCTAAAACAAAGCTGGCATTATACCGCCAAAGATCGCATCTGTAAGGCTTCACATCATCATCAAACCAGAAACCTGACAATGCCATAATGATCATTGTTTGGTTTAAGCGCGATTTACGAATCGCCGATCACGCTCCTTTCCTCAATGCCTGCCAAGATGCATTGGCTCAAGGCCTATCCGTTATGCCGCTTTATGTCATTGAACCTGAGCTGTGGCAACAACCTGATGTTTCGTTTCGCCATTGGGCTTGCGTGCGCAGTGCGTTACTTGACCTTGAACAGGCCCTGCAACCCTTGGGCTTACCGCTGATCATTCGCCACGGCGATGTTTGCCATATTTTTTCGCAATTAAAGCCCAAAGCCATTTACTGCCATGAAGAAACTGGCAATAACTGGACGTTTCAACGAGATCTCAACGTTATTCGCTGGGCACGATCGCAGTCAGTGATTTTGCGCGAGTTTCCCAACTCAGGTATCGTGCGCCGCCTCAGCAGCCGAGATGATTGGCAAAAAATCCATGCGGCCAGAATCCACTGCCCTGTGCTGAAAGCCCCAAAACATGCGCCAGCTATTCCAAAGCATTTAGACGAGAGGTGGACATCAGACCCGCTGCCAGTACAATTACCTTGGCAAATTCGCCCAGCAAACGCGACTATTCAGCCAGCAGGCAGAAGCGCCGCACTCGCCACACTCGACAGCTTTTTAATGCAACGCAGCGCTCAATATCGTCGCTCATTGTCTACCCCATTTGCGGCTCAGCAGTTTAACTCGCGCTTATCGGTGGCCATTGCTTATGGCAGCTTATCCATTCGTGAAATCTTTGCGGCTATCGCAAACCGTATTGAGCAGCTTGACCCAGCAGAGCCTAGCAGCTCACGAATCAAACAAGGTCTTCAAGCCATGAGCAGCCGTTTGTATTGGCGCGATCACTTTATACAGAAGTTAGAAAGCCAGCCGAGCCTTGAGTTTCAGTGCATGCACCCAGCTCTGGAGAGCTTGCGCGACCCACATCAAACCCGTCATTTGCAGGCTTGGGTTGAGGGCAAAACTGGCTATCCTATTGTTGATGCCTGCATTCGCTGCTTGCAACAAACAGGCTGGCTAAACTTTCGTATGCGCGCCATGATCGTCAGCTTCGCAGCCTATGATCTATGGCTCGACTGGCGGCAGATTCACCCGTTTCTTGCGGGTTATTTCAGCGACTATGAGCCAGGGATTCACTTTAGCCAGCTGCAAATGCAATCAGGCGTAACGGGTATTAACGCCTTGCGCATGTATAACCCGCTAAAGCAATCCTATGAAAAAGACCCCAAGGGCGAGTTTATCCGTCAATACCTGCCAGAGCTGAGGCATTTAGACAATGATGCTATTCACGAGCCTTGGCTACATTGCGATTATCAGCCGCCTGTGGTCGATCATAGCGCAGCCATCAGCTTAGCCCGTC
Source organism: Pseudomonadota bacterium (assembly GCA_034190675.1). Lineage (GTDB taxonomy): Bacteria > Pseudomonadota > Gammaproteobacteria > Pseudomonadales > JAXHSS01 > JAXHSS01. The sequence continues at coordinate 8,122 of JAXHSS010000016.1, read as the reverse complement.
AGCAGTTTAAAGCTATTCGCCAACAAAGTGATTTTGCCGAGCTTTCCAAGGCCGTTTTTGTCAAACATGGCAGTCGAAAACGCTCATCCTCTCGACGCAAAACCAAAAATAAAACCAAAGCACAAAGCTCGTCAAACGACCAGCAATTATCCCTCTTTGACTGAGCTAATGCTGGCTAGCTCTAAAGCCTGCTGCTCCCAGCTGGCCTGTTGTAGAGAGTTGGCAATAAAGTCGATAAACGCTCTTGCACGACGCGATAAAAAACGCGTTTGCGGATATACCGCATACAAAGTCAACGGCTCAAACGGGTGCTCAGGTAAAATTCGAACCACCTGCTGTTTAGCAAGTGCTTTGGCGCATATAAAGCTGGGTGACATCGCGATACCTTGGCCTACAATAGCCGCTTGCAGTAAGAAGTTGCCACTGCTGGAGGAAAGTCGCGCTTGGTATTTCTGGCTCGAGCCGCTTAAACCAAACTCATAGCCCAGCGGTATCAGGCTGTAATGCAATAAGTCATGCTCTTGAAGCTCGCTGAGGTTTTTTGGCTGCCCTCTAGCTTTTATATAGGCTGGGCTTGCGACCAACCAACGGTTCATGCTGACGATTTTTTTGGAAATCAATGTTGAGTCCGTTAATTTGCCGATTCGCAAACCCACATCAAAGCCTTCTTCAATCATATTGACCTTGCGATCGCTGAAATCATAATTTACGGATAAATCAGGATAGCGAAGGCTGAAGGCATTGAGTATATCGCCCAACTGGTTTAGGCCAAAAGAAACGGGCAGGGCAATATTCAAGCGCCCTGTTAGCGTATCATCCGAAGGCTGAAACTGGGCTTCTGATTCACTCACCATATCCAAAATCGCACAAGCTCGGGGATAAAACTGCTGACCATCATCCGTTAAGTGCAGGCTTCGAGTCGTGCGGTGAAATAACTCCACGCCAAGATGTTTTTCTAGCTCAGAGATTCGTCGACTCACCGCAGATTTAGCCAAAAACAAGCTTTCGGCCGCCTCGGTAATGGAGCCAGACTCTACGGTTTGCACAAAGGCTCGATAGGATTCAAAGGTGTTCACAGGATAAATGGCTCTTTTGGTTAGCGAGGATATGACATTATCGTTCTGTTTTTGAGAACAGTGTTTTCTATTTATACCACTTTATTCACTAATTGATAAAGCTTAATCTGGTCTTACTAAATAACTTATTTGGAGCACATCATGTCTCAACCAAACGTACTCGTGGTTTATGCCAGCATGCGTAAAAGTGATTCCGTGTCACGCGAACTAACCAGCAAGCTCATCACTAAACTCGATCCTGCGGGCCTGATTGAGCGCGATTTATTAACCGAGCCAGTCCCTCAGATCAATGAGGATTGGATCCATGCAAATTTTACACCCGCTGATAAGCGCAGCGATGCTCAAAAACAAGCATTGGCACTTTCGGACACGTTAATCAATGAAATTCAGCAAGCTGATCTTATTGTTTTTGCTACGCCGATTTATAACTTCTCTATCCCAGCAGCACTTAAAGCGTGGGTTGATCAGGTTTGTCGTGCTGGTGTGACGTTTAAATACACTGAAACAGGCCCTGAGGGTTTGCTAACCGACAAAACTGCTTTAATCGTAGAGACTTCCGGTGGTACCACCGTGGGCAGTGATATTGATTTTGCAACGCCCTATTTACAGCATGTCTGTGGCTTTTTAGGAGTTACCGCTGGTGATGTCTTTGCAGCCGACACACTGATGGCTAACCCTGATCGAACCAAAGACGCTGAACAGAAAATTGAGCAATTCTCGGTTTAATCATGAGCTATACCATTCGTCGCTCTGAGGAGCGAGGCAAAGTTAACATGGGCTGGCTGAACAGTTATCACAGCTTTTCTTTTGGGCATTACTACGATCCGCAGTGGATGGGCTTTGGCGATCTGCGCGTGATCAACGATGATACGATCGCTGCGGGCGGCGGTTTTGCACCGCATCCGCACGATAATATGGAAATCGTGACCTATGTTCTCTCAGGTGAGCTGGCGCATGAGGACTCTATTGGTAATGGTTCAGTGATTCAACGTGGCGATGTCCAACGTATGAGCGCAGGCACTGGTATTGTTCACAGTGAGTTTAATCACAGCGATGAGCAGCCCACCAAATTATTGCAGATCTGGTTTTTACCTGATCAACGTAATGTGGAGCCCAGCTATGAACAAAAGCACTTTTCGGATGCAGAGAAAAAAGGACAATTCTGCTTAGTGGCATCAAAAGCAGGATTAAACGGCTCAGTGAGCCTGCACCAAGATGTTAATATGTTTGTGACATTGTTGGACGGTGATGACCAAGTGGATTTCGAGGTAAAACCCGACCGTCAAGCATGGGTACAAGTTGCCGAGGGCAGCGTTGTTATCAACGGTGAGTTTTTGCAAACAGGGGATGCTTTTCTGACAAAAACAGCCCAAATTTTACGCTTTGATCAAGCCGAGCATGCTGAACTCGTGCTGTTTGATGGGCGTTTAACCCAAAACTAATACAACATTTAAGAGGACAAAAATGAAAAAACTTATGACAACCGCAGCGGCCATGGCTGCACTTATGTCTCCATTGGCGCTTAATGCTGCAGAGTATGATATTGATAAAAGCCATACTCAGATCATTCTTACGGTAAACCATCTTGGCTTTTCTGATTTTTATATGGAAGTCATGGACTATGAAGGCGGTTTCACCTTTGACCCAGAGGCTATCGCTGACAGTACGGTCAACGTCGTGATGGACGCCACATCTGTTCGAAGCGACAGTGAAAAACTGGATGGCCACTTGCGCGGCAAAGACTTTTTCATGGCCGATGTTTACCCAGATATTACCTTTAAAAGCACTGGCGTTGAAATGACGGGTGAGAATACCGGCATTCTTAAAGGCAACCTAACGATCAAGACCTTTACTAAGCCAGTGAAATTGAATGTCACGTTCAATAAAGCGGGCGAGAACCCATTTTCGGGTGCTTATCACGCCGGCTTTTCTGCCAAGGGTACGATCAAGCGCTCTGACTTTGGGATCAAATACGCCCTTCCTGCCGTGAGCGATGAGGTGAGTATTATTATCGAAATTGAAGGCATGCGTAAAAAATAAATATTGAATGAGGAGGGCTCGCGAGAGCCCTTTTTTTATGACAGAACTAACCCATTTAACAGCAAAAAATAGTGACCTTGGCGATGGCTTTACCGTTCGCCGAAGTCTTCCCAGCCGCCACCGCAAAACCATCGGCCCTTGGATCTTTTTCGATCACTTTGGACCGGTTCAGTTTAAGGCGGGACAAATCGGTATTAATGTGCGTCCACATCCGCATATCAACCTAGCCACCGTGACGTATTTATTTGAAGGCGAGATTCTTCACCGCGATAGCTTGGGCAATGAGCTGGCTATACAGCCTGGCGCAATTAACTTGATGGTGGCGGGCAAGGGGATCACCCACTCGGAACGTGAGCGCGAAACTTATCGGCAAACGCCCAGGCGGTTGCATGGCTTACAGCTATGGCATGTGCTACCTGAGGACGATGAGGAATGTGATCCTGCATTTTATCACCACCCTAAAGCAAGCATTCCTGAAACCCTGTGGCAAGATACGGTTGCACTGCGCGTCTTAATGGGCTCAGCCTATGGTTTAACCTCACCGGTCAAAACCTTTTATGAAACGCTATATGTTGAGGCCAATCTTCCTCCTCAAAGCGCACTGGATTTACCCATCGTCCAAGAGCTCGGGATTTATGTGGTTTCTGGCCAAGTGATCTGCAATGGACAGGTATTCTCTGAGGGTGATATGCTGATTATTGAAGCACCCGACATGCGTATACAGTCGCTTCAGTCAGCTACTCAAATCGCTATGATTGGCGGCGAGTCAGTGGGTCGGCGCTACATCGACTGGAATTTTGTTTCTAGCCGAAAATCTCGAATTGAGGATGCCAAGGCGCAGTGGCAGGCAGGGCGTTTCCCAGCCGTGCTTCATGACACGCAGGAGTTTATTCCTCTGCCGTAAGCCTTTTACCTTTTACCCTTTAGATAGCGCTTTCTAACATCGGAGCGAGCCATGAAAAAAACAACTGCCTATGCCATCGAAAACGGCAAAAGCACTTATTGTGTTGATTTATCTGTTAGTGGATTTGACTTAATCGGGGATGAGCCAGAAAACATGGGCGGCAAAAACTTAGGCCCTGATCCTTATGATTATCTTTGCGCAGCTTTAGCCGAGTGCTCTGTGATGACGGTGCGCTGGTTTGCCGAGCAAAATAACTGGCCTGTGGAGAGCGTCGAGGTGACCATCACTCATGAAAAGCAAGGCCGAGAGGATCAGTTCACTAAACAGACTGTGATAACCGCGCCTGAATTAAGCGATGAGCAGCTAGCCAAGCTCTATGACATTGTCAATAAATGCCCTGTGCATCGAACACTTGAGGCCAGAGCCAGCATTCAAGCCCTGTAGGCAGGCTAGGCTTTTTTGACAAATTCGGACTTCAGCTTCATCGCGCCCATGCCTGTAATTTTACAGTCAATATCGTGATCACCTTCAACAAGGCGAATATTCTTAACCTTTGTGCCCACTTTAACGACCTGTGAGCTGCCTTTGATTTTTAAGTCTTTGATAACAACGACCGAATCGCCATCGGCCAGCTGAGCACCATTCGCGTCCTTGATGACCAGCTGTTCTGCTTGATCTGGGTCCCATTCATAGGCGCACTCAGGGCAGATAACAAGCCCTTCATCTCGATAAGTAAATTCAGATACGCATTTTGGGCAAGGCGGGATAGCAATGTCGGTCATGAAACGAATTCTTTTTCAGGAGGAGCAAGGTTATCACGATCCAGCCAGCCTTGTCGAAATACCCATCGAACAATGAAGTTCACCAACGGGTCGGCCCAACCATTCACAAAACAAAAATACTGATCAGGTGTTTTATGATGTTTTGCGTGGTGCTGCCTATTGAGTAGAACGTGATATTCCTGCAAAAAGCGAATCAGCCTAGGCGTTGATCGCCCATGTGTAACCGCATGCAAGTATTGCGCAAAAAACACAATCAAACTGGATAAAATCAAAATCAAGATGAGGACATCGGGCAATTGTGCTGCAATGGCAATAATAGCGAGCATAAAGAACAATAGACTCATGGGCAGCGTAGGCAAAAAATTATTAAATAAAGGCTGGATCGCAATGGTTTTTGGGTGTACCAAATGGTGGTGTTTAAAGAAAAAGGAGGTTTGCTGAAAAAGCCCTGCTTTTTTCATCACTTGTTGGCGAAGCTGAATGTACTCTTTGCAGTTTTTGCTTCCCTCAAAATAATACAAACGATCCAGTCCTACGCCTTTTTTCTGGGGCACATAATCAATAATAAAGTGCATAACCCCCGAGACAAAATCAGCCAAATATAGGGCAATAGGAACGCTTAACACAAAGGCAATCATGGACACTTGAGGATCCGTCATAAGCCAGAGCGCAAGACATAGGCTCACCATAATCATTACGGCGGATAGCAGTGTAATAAACGTCAGTAAGTCTTTACGTATTAAAGGATTCATATCGTTTGCACAGTGCAAATGTACTTGATCCATTGATCATAACACAGTGCTTTGATCATCGTTAACCCCAGCGGTTAGTATTCCATAATTGCCATGCTGATGGCTGCTCCATCACCCACTGACTCATCACATCATTCATGCGCTGGGCGAGCGCTTGCTTGTCCCTTCATGTCCCCCGAATGTCCGGAAAAAACTCGATCCTAACGCGCTGCTTTTTGTCTCTTGTCACGCGAATTGGTATCAGTGGCCTCTGGTAGGTAATAGCCATCTCAGCCGTGAACGTGGAAGTCCAAGCTTGCTGTCCGCAAAAACTAAGCTCGGCCGCATTACGCCCTTTTTTGACTCTTAAATCAGGCAAAATAAGGACAGGTTTAGGCGCTTTACTAAAAGCCTCCATGAACATCGGCATTTGCTTCGTTGAAAAAGCTGCCATTGTAAATCGCTCTCGTGCTTTTTTCCCTAGCACTCTAAAAAGTGGATGATCAATTTCACGGTATAACATAACCGCGCTATAGCCTTGGCTTTGTGTGGCTAACTGCAACCAGCTTAATGCTGAGCAGTGAATCGAAAAAAAGATGGGCGGTGCTGACTTTGGCAAGTACTCCTGCCCAAGGACATTGGCACGTTGAATATCTTGCGGGCGGATGATTAGCTCATCGATCATCGTTTGCGTGAGGTTTTGATAATACTGAGCCAAGAAGTCCGTCTGATGTGCAGGTGCAAGCGATAAAACCTGGTGCACATTATCCGTTAAAAAGTGCCGCTTTTTTTTAAATGCTCGATTGATCTGGCGAAACACCCAGGAAGAGAATGCCAGACGCTGGGCTAGGGCATGAACTTGATCAAAACCCATTAACCGCATCAGCCTGCCGATTAGCCAAAAGAGATAAAGCAGACTGTTTGCAGCAAAAAAAAGGCCCAACGCTTTGCAGCGCTGGGCCAGTTTATGGTGAAAGCTAGGAATAATTAGGCCTGCTTCGCAATACCATAGCGATCAAAAACATGGCCGTAGGTCTCTGTGATCTGCTCTTTGGTCATACCATGAGTTTCGATATCATAGTTATGCTTACTGGTGTACTGCTTGGCACGCTCAGTTTCCTTAACCAAGACCTCATGAAAGTACTCGGAAATCGTGTAACCTAAATCACCATAGACTTTTTCTGCAGTGGTGATCGGGTCTGAAACCATATCAGAATAAAGCACGGTAACTTTTTGGCCTTCTGGCACCGTCTCCAACGCACGCTCAGCATATTCATACCAATAGCTGACCGACATTTCCGCCATCTCGCGAAGTAGCTCTTTGTCCATTTCGGTGTTCGCCACTTTGTACATGTTGTGGAACAAGTTCAGTACAGAAGCCACGGATTGATAAGGGCTGCGTACCAGATAGACAATTTTGCCATCTGGGAAGAACTCATGAATTGAGGCGATCTTACCACTATCTGCTGGGTTCTTAGTCATGTAGGTTTTGCCTTCGCCAAACACAAACATGTGTTTTTTGATTAGGGCCCTGCGGTAATCCATAATTTTCTTGCGCTGCTCAAAGCTAAGCTTTTCATCAAAGAAAACATAGTCGGTCATGCGACGGTCTGGGAAAAAGAAGTAAAGATAGCAGCTGGTAAAAGATGTCAGGAACATCACCTCATCTTCTTCTGTTTCGAATAAGCCCACTTTATGAATTTTGTTAAATTCGCTAGCAACTGATTTTTCAAACGCCAAAATGAGCTTTTTGAACGGTGAGCCAATCATGCCATCGAGCTTGCCGACAAATAGCCAAAAATATTTCTGGCAAATCGCTGGGGCAAAAATCATTTCCCAAGTTTTTACCGCCGTGAATTGATCATCTAAAGAGAACAAGCGATGCATAAATGTCGTTCCACTTCTTGGAATACCGACAATAAACAATGCATTCTTTACGCTGATACCGCGATACCCGCGGAATAAGATTTCGTCAATCAGGAAGGCAATATAATTAACGACCTGTATCCACAGATAAAATGGTACAAACGCAATAAGAAAAAGCAGCCTCTTAAAGCCAAGTGGCGCTTCGATTTTATCCGAGCCAGTGATCGATCGATAGACCACCGAAAAGAACATTTTAAAGTCAAAAAAATAGGGTGTTAGCATTGATATTTCCTATTGTTTGTTGCTGCACTTTACAGATTGTAAAAAAATGCAAAGTTATGTCAATTTCAACATTGTAACACGCTGTTACATTCAGCTCTCTATCTTTCTGTAATCAATAGCCTTTTCGCTGTCGGCTATCACTGCTGAAACCATCGCATCACCCGAAACATTCAGCGCTGTTCGACTCATATCAAGAAAACGATCTGGCACCAATATCAAGGCAATTCCTGCCGCTGGCACACCAATGCTCTCTAACACAATCAACAACATAACAATGCTCGCACCTGGCACATCCACCGTACCAATGGAGGCTAGCAATACCGTGAATACGATCATCAATTGTTGCGAAATACTTAAATCCATCCCCAATGACTGAGCAATAAACACAGCGGCCACAGCCTGATAAAGGCTCGTACCATCCATATTAATCGTCGCGCCCAG
>JAXHSS010000159.1:0-3450 GCA_034190675.1 Pseudomonadota bacterium | reverse complement strand
AGCAGGTCACTACCACTCAGGGCGAGTACGTATTTGACCGAGTGATTTTTGCCTGTCATGGCGACCAAGCGCTGTCGCTTTTGAGCGATGCCAGCGCAGAAGAACAAGAAATCCTGTCCTGCTTTGAATACAGTGATAACACCATGTACCTGCATCACGATGTGCGCGCCCTACCCGTTCAGAAAAAACATTGGGCCAGCTGGAATGTCATTCATCAGCGCAGCGAGCAAAGCCAGGATGCTCATCATCAGTACAGCATTAGTTACTGGATGAACCTATTACAGGGCTTACCCGTTTCTACCCCGATTATCACCACGCTCAACCCAATCGAGCCGTTGGATTCTGGTAAAATCTGGCTCAAACGTGAATATCAGCACCCTAAGTACAGCCAAGCAGCTTATGCTGCTCAACCTCGCTGGCGACAAATCAATAAAGCGCCGCGTTATTTTTGTGGAGCGTATTGGGGCTGGGGCTTTCATGAAGATGGCGTCAACAGTGCTTATAACACCCTCGATGCACTTAAGGATGACTGGCATGAAGACCGTTGATCTGGCGCTGGCACATTCGGATATTCGTCATAAGCGTTATCATCCCAAAACTCATGAATTTCAGTATCAAATTGGCTATATCCTCGTTGATGTCGATGCCATTGAGTCGCTGTGTTCACGTGCTCGGTTTTGGTCATTTAATCGCTTTAATTTCTGCTCGCTGAACACTCGTCACTATCTGCCTTCAACGCTGAATCGGCCTGAGCTGACAATTCGCGAAAGTGTTGAGCAATTAATTGCAGAAACTCATGCTGATCATTCCAGCTTTACTGATATTAAGTTACTTACCGTGCCGCGCTTTTTATGGTTTAACTTTAATCCGGTTAGCTTTTATTTTGTCTATTGTCAGGCCAGTGACCAGCCAAGTTATATTATCGCCGATATTACCAACACCCCATGGGGCGAGCGTCACGCCTATTGTTTGCGCTGTCAGCCAGCGGGCGATGGAAAACAACATTTTGCCTTTCATAAGGCCTTTCATGTCTCGCCTTTCATGCCAATGAACCTTGATTATCACTGGCGCTTTGAAGTTCAACGCGCGCCGTATCGTATTCACATGGCCTTAAAACGAACAGAAAACGGCGAAGAGCACCTCGATTTTGTCGCTCACATGCGCTTTAAGTTATCGGCAATGTCCGCCAAACAACAACGACGCTACCCGTTCTCTTTTCCTTGGCAAAGTCTTAAAGTCGTCTGGGGAATTTATTGGCAGGCTTACAAGCTGTGGCGTAAACGTATCCCCTTTTTCACCCACCCCAAACATCAAAAGTAAATTATGGCTCTGATCTCAAATAAAACCGTACAACAACGCCTAACCCATTACCTAGAACAGCTGGCAATAGGTTATATTCAAGTAACTGGGCTGGATGAAACCAACAGCACCAGTGCCTTTGGCGATGAAAATAGCGAGCTCAAAGCACATATTACTCTGCACAATGAGGCGCTATTTTCCTCTATCTTGAAAGAGGGCACCCTAGGTGCAGCCGAATCGTATTTACAAGGCCATTGGGAAGTCGATGATCTCACCGCGCTATTTCGTATTTTGATTCAGAACCAGCAAGCACTTGAGCGAGTCAATAACCCCGCATCAGCTCGATTCAAAAAAATGGGCCGCTTATTTTGGTATCTCTACCAGCGCAAAAATAGCTTATCGGGTAGCCGCCGAAATATTGCTGACCATTATGATTTATCCAATGAGCTGTTCACGCTATTTTTGGACCAGCGCATGATGTACTCCAGCGCAATCTACCAACATCCTAATCAAACGCTCGAGCTGGCTCAGGAGCAAAAACTGCATCGCATTTGCCAACAATTACAGCTTTGTGAAGATGACCATGTGCTTGAGATCGGCACCGGCTGGGGTGGCTTTGCGATTTTTGCCGCCAAATATTATGGCTGCCGAGTGACGACGACCACCATTTCCCAAGCGCAATTCGACCTTGCAAAGGCGCGAGTAGAGGCAGAGAATCTTGGCGATAAAATCACTCTACTTTTTGATGACTACCGCGAGCTTACTGGGCAGTTTGATAAACTCGTTTCTATTGAAATGATTGAAGCGGTTGGCCATCAGTATCTCGACACCTATTTCAAAGTCTGCCATGAGCGACTCAAACCCGGTGGCCAAGCCCTAATTCAAGCCATCACGATTGAAGATACTCGCTATGAAAAGGCGCTAAAAGAAGTCGACTTTATCAAGCACTATATCTTCCCCGGCTCCTTTATTCCCTGCAATCAACTCTTGATCCAAACAGCAGCCAATAATGGCCTGAAGCTACATGATCTTCATGATATCGGACAAAGCTATGCCATGACATTGAACGCTTGGCATCAGCGTTTTCTCGACAATATTGATGCCGTGAGAGAACTTGGTTTTGACCAGCGCTTTGAGCGAATGTGGTCGTTTTATCTTTGCTATTGTGAGGCTGGGTTTATCGAAGAGCGCATCAGTGATGTGCAATTACACTTCAAAAATACCATGAACATTGCGCCATGATCAATTCGAACCTTGATTATTCCAGCTTTTTAGCTGTCGCCGCGGTGAGTGTCATGGTGATGCTGGGCGCTTATACTTATGCGCAAAAGCAGCAACGCGCGGGTATTGTCGATGCCTGCTGGGCCCTGCTAATAGCCGCGGGCTCGCTGGTGTTTGCGGTTGTTCATGAAGGCGACTTTCTGCTGCGCACTTTTATCGGCATTGGCAGCACGCTTTGGTTTTTGCGTTTGGGCTGGCACTTGCTTATTCGCTACCAACATGAGGAACAAGAAGATAGCCGCTATGCCAATATGCGCCAAGCGTTGGGTGATAAGGCCGCTATTGGTTTTTTGCTCTTTTTCCTGTTTCAAGCGGGCTTGGTCATGCTGTTTTTGGTCCCAATGTGGGCCATCACGCAATTACCGCTCAGCCAGCATAGCGTAGTGATTCTGGCCGCCGCCCTAATGCTTGTGGCATTTTGGGGTGAGCACATAGCAGACAAACAGTTATCGCAGTTTAAATCCAAGCCCGAAAACAAGGGCAAAGTCATGGATCAAGGCCTGTGGAAGTACAGCCGTCATCCCAATTATTTTTTCGAATGGCTGCATTGGTTTGCCTATCCATTGATCGGCTTGGCCAGCGGACAATACTGGCTATGGTTTTACCCGCTGTTGATGTTTGCTTTTTTATACTTCATTTCAGGTATTCCATTTAGCGAAAAACAAGCGCGAAAATCCAAAGGGGAAGCCTATCGTCGCTATCAGGAGCGAACGTCCGTTTTCATCCTTTGGCCACCGAATACTTGGCCAAATAAAACATCCAAATCATAGGAGACTGGGTTATGAGTTTAGCTTTTCATCTTGCAGAAAACGGTTATTTACCCGATTCCATGCTTCGTTCAGGGATAAGAAAGCTCTGTCGAGACCGCTT
>JAXHSS010000158.1:0-3507 GCA_034190675.1 Pseudomonadota bacterium | reverse complement strand
GCCAAATAACGCCCCACGCGCTCGATATGTGGCGTCGCCTCTTTAATACCAACAATATTGTCTACCCGAGACAAACGCGCCACGGTTTCAGCTTGAAAATCCACCTGAGTTCGGCCTGGAACATTATATAGAATCTGTGGGATAGCCACACGATCAGCAATATATTTATGATGCAAAAATAAGCCTTCCTGAGTTGGCTTATTATAGTAAGGCGAGACCAGAAGACAGGCATCAGCGCCAACGCCTTTTGCTTTTTCTGTCAGCTCAAGCGCTTCCATCGTTGCATTTGCACCCGTTCCCGCAATCACAGGCAAACGCTTGTTTGCTACATCAACAACGGTTTTGATCACTTGAATATGTTCATCCATATCCAGGGTTGCTGACTCACCGGTGGTACCAACAGCAACAATCGCGTCCGTTTTCTGCTCGATATGCCATTCAACAAGGAGTTTCAATGCATCCCAATCAACCGGTCCATCTTTTTGCATAGGGGTGACTAACGCTACAATACTGCCTGAAATCATCTTTATTCTGTTTCTAATTGTAAAAAGTTGCTATCTTACTTGATCACCGATTTTAAGAAAAGCGATCAAGCCACGACATAGCGTTGACTTTAGCATTTGTACGCTGGGATTGCTTTAATTTTTGATTTAGGAGACATCATGACAGTTTTAAACCAACCTCTCGCTGCTTTTAGCTTAGAAGCCACCTCTGATCAGACCATTACCAATGAAAGCCTACAAGACAAATGGTCGGTTATTTATTTCTACCCCAAAGACAGCACCCCAGGTTGCACCACAGAAGGCCAAGACTTTCGTGATCTTTATGAGCAGTTCAGCGCCTTAAATGCTCAGATTTTCGGCGTTTCGCGCGATAAAATTCGCAGCCATGAAAACTTCAAAGCCAAACAGTCTTTCCCCTTTGAGCTAATCAGCGACCCTGAGGAGACGTTGTGCAAAATTTTCGATGTCATCAAGCTCAAAAAGCTGTATGGCAAAGAGTATATGGGCATCGAACGCAGCACCTTTATTTTGGATGAAACCGGCACGCCCGTTAAAGAATGGCGTAAAGTGAAGGTCAAAGGCCATGCACAAGAAGTGCTTGAGGCACTTAAAGAGCTTGCTGGCTAAGCTGGCCTGCCTTGCTAAGGAACCAATTTAGACATCATCGGCTCTAATAAGCTGAACAACAGTAATACGCGTTAGGTTTATTTTGCGCCATGATGTCACTTTGGTTTTCCTGCCACACTGCGTATTGAACATTTATGTCTAGACTTTCCCCAGGTTTTCGCGAGAGCCTCGCATTAACAAAGCATTTGCGCTCACTTCCTGTGCTGATGATTTTCTGCTTAGCATTAAGCGGTCAAACCACCAGCCAAGCAGAGCTCAATCTTCCTGAGCTGGGTGACAGCAAAAAAGCGCAGGTTTCCAGCGCAATGGAAGCCCGCTTTGCTGACCAATTACGCCGCCAAGTCTACCAAACGCAGCGCATTATCGATGATCCTATCACCGCCAGCTATGTTGATGACCTAATGACACGACTGGCGCAAAGCTCCCAGATTCATTATTTTAGTCCATCGATTCTTTTGATCCGTGATAGCAGCATTAACGCTTTTGCAGGACCCGGTCAGATCATCGGCGTTCATAGCGGCCTGTTTGTAAACGCCGACCAATTACCCGAGTTTGCGGGCGTCATGGCCCATGAACTTGGCCACCTGAATTACAAGCATTTTGCCTTGATGATGAATCAAGCCGAAAGCACTCAGCGCAAACTGCTTATCCCAATTATCGCAGGAATCTTGGTGGCGGTAACTGGCGAGATCGATGTCAGCAGCGAAGTTGTCGGCATGATCGCCACGGGTCAAACCCTCGCAATGGATGAATACGCCGCCTATAGCCGACAGCTTGAAACTGAGGCGGATATGTTCGCGCTCAAAGCCATGGCCGATAACCATATTGACCCCAAAGGCTTGCCAGATTTTTTCAAAGTGATGCTGCGCAAATACGGTGACCAAAATCAGCTGCCAAGCTTCATGCTCAGCCACCCCATTTCGCAGGCGCGGATCAGCTACACCTCCGCTCGCCTAAAAAACATGGCGCTCTTAAGCGAAATCGACAACCAATTCAGCGACCAAAGTATCCACTACCAACTAGTTCGCCAGCGAATGGTGCAAATTGAGCAGCCTGAAAGCTTCAAAAAACACGCGGCACTTTTTGCCCGTGCTCCAGAGGGTTTGAACAAAACCTTGTCGGCCTATCGAGCGCTGATTGCTTATGGCCAAGGTGATGACTGGGATCAGGCGCTTGAGCTGATGCGCTATCTGCAAGGCCAGCTGCCCTTTAACCCGATAATTGCGCAAACTATTGCGCAAACTTTTAGTCAGTTTCGCCCTGAACAAGCCGCTCAAAGCGTAACAACTATGTTTAGGCTTGCTCCTGAGAGCCGGGCCACCAAAGTATTGGCCTATCAATATTACCTTGATAGCCAGCAAACTGATCGCGCCTTAGGCATGAGCATTACCCTTGAAGATGAAATGGCCTACTCCATTTTATACTGGGAGCAAAACGTACAATTATTCCGTGAACTCAAACAGCCCGCGGACATGCATTACAGCCTTGCTGAAATCGCTTATCTCAATAACCAACTGGCCAAAGCCGAAGAGCAATTACTGATTGCCAAACAGTTATGCCAGGGCAATGTGCTTTGCCAAACCAAAATGGTTAGGCGTATAGATCAGGTGCGTGCACTGCGCAGATAAGCGCCGTTTAAATAGGTTTTAAGCCGACATTCTGTTATTATTGCGCTCCGCTATTATCGGCTTTGCAACTCAGATTTTATGTCGTCACCTTTGTCATCTTCCGCACTGGTTATTACCACGTCACGAGGATTATCCCCCTTCCTCGAAACCGAATTTAAAGCGCTTGATATTGCTCATGAAGCCATCAGCCCCGGTGTTTACGGCCTTGAAGAGTCCATCGACAATGCCTATCGAGTGTGTTTGCATTCACGAATTGCGCACCATGTACTTTGGCGCTTAACGCGATTTCAAGCCACCGAGCCCGACGATATTTACGAAAAGCTGGCCAAGTTTGCTTGGTTTAAACATTTCGCCTCCGATAAAACCTTCAGTATTGATCTCAATATCGATGCTCAAAAAGTCAAACACAATACGCAGTTTTTGACCTTTCGAGTCAAAGACGCCATCGTAGATAGCTTTCGTCATTTCGGCCATGACCGCCCGAACGTTGACCGTGGCCAACCCGATGTCTTAGTCACCGTTTTTTGGGATGGCGAAGCCGTTCAAGTCTATCTTGACCTATCAGGTGGCGCATTGCATAAGCGCGGCTACCGAAAAGCTCAAGGCGAAGCACCATTGCGAGAAACCCTTGCTGCTGGTCTGCTTTACGCCGCGAACTGGCACAAAGCACCGCAAGGCAGCCAGCTTATCGACCCTTTCTGTGGCGCTGGCACAGTCTTGATCGAAGGCGCCTTGATGGCCTATCAAAT
>JAXHSS010000157.1:0-3524 GCA_034190675.1 Pseudomonadota bacterium | reverse complement strand
TACGCAAGCCTTCAAACGCCTGTGGCGATGTCACTTCATGAATAATTTGACGATCAATATAAATAAGTGCGGTTCCATCCTCACGTTGTTTAACGACGTGGGCATCCCACAATTTATCGTATAAAGTTTTAGACACGAAAAAAGCACCTCAATATTTCGCAAAGCAGTTAATGATAACGCAATTAAATTCGGCTTGCATCCATAACTAGCCGACGGTTTTAGCCATGTTATACTGCCCAAGATTTGTCATAAAACGAGACGATACTGAGTGACTCCCAGCCATATACCGACAACGGATCTGCCAACGATGGATGTCATCGTGATCGGCGAGTTATCATCCGCCATCGTTGATATCTACTTTAAACTCCGTGAGCACGAGTTTAGCCAATATTATGCACTGGATAGCCATAGCGAGAGCCTGCTCAATGACCTACAAACGATTTATCGGGGTCAAACGATCATTTTTGTCCGACACATTGTCGTCGATGCGTTCAAATGGCTGATGAAACAACCTGATTATCAAGCCATCTACTTTACTGATGACAATATCACCGACCTCATTAAAGATAGCTCCTTTCCGCTTCATTATCGACGTCGAAACTTATGGCGTTACCTTACTTGAGATTTACGGTGATTTTTCAATTAAACGCCAATTTGAATCCGTTCCTTGCGTGCGCATTGTGCACCCGATTGACTGGGACAGCTATTATCACCATACCTGTACAGCGCATATCGATATTGCTTTAATGCCTTTATTGGATACCCAGCTTAATCGCGCCCGCTCAGAAGCAAAAAGCTTCGATGTGCTGAGAATGAAGGCTTACGGAATTTTTAGCCCGTGGTCAAAAATCACCAAGCAACTGCCAGAAAACCACTACTGCGTCGTAAAGGACCATCAACTTGAAAGTTGGATCACGGCATTAGAAGCCGCGATCAACGAGTCTCAAGCTGATTAAGCCAACGCTTAAGCTTGGGGACTAGTGCTGACTGATGCTGCTCCAGCTCCGTAATCGCCGCCTTTAACAACGAATGCTTTGATGACTCATCGGCGTGCTAAACGGGCGCGACTTTTGCGGCTCTTTGCAAAAGGCGTGACGCTTTAGCACGTCCGCTGGAGCATTTTGTTAGGTGTTCTTCGCGTTTGCAGTTTTACCGCCTTTAATTAACAACCAAATGGTTAACGAAAATTCAGAAAGAATGGCAGGTAAGGCAACGATAATCCAAAAAGCGGTGTCATTGTTGGCATAATTTGGTGAAAGAAAAGAAGCGAAACTATCAATAAGATACCCAGCAAACGCTACTAATAGTAAGACACCAAGTGCTCTTGGAATATAGCCAGACTTCCAGACTAAATAGCCAACGATGCCTATATGAAGGCCAAAAAATATAAATGCAATATTAGACCCATAGATATATGCTGCATAATGAAGCATCGCCTGAGCTTCCAGCTGACTTTTATTTAAGGTCGCTAATAATTCAGAGCCTTCTAAGAGCGGAAGAATTTCAGCCCAGCTCAACATATTAACGGCAAAAATTGCGACAAACAGCAATCTAAAGCAACCAGCCAGAAACGATAAACCTCTGTTTACTGGCTTAAGAAAATAATAAAGCGCCCAAGCCAATACCGTATCAGCTACAAGTACGATGAGCCAGGAAACGATACCCACGCGAAATAATGATTCAGATCCTGACAAATTAGTGAATGTCGCAGCAGCATCTCCCGGCACAATAAGCTTATCGATCCAGGCGTGAGGCGTAAGAAAAAATACGATAAGATAAGCTAGTCCAGCAATTACAGCAGCTTTACGTTGCGATAATTGAGTCATTTTATCGATCATATATATTCAAAATATCCATTTTTCAAGTGGTACTTAGGCACCTAACGCCGAAGTAACCCGTCCGCCGGAGCGAAGCGGAGGGAACCCAAAGCGCAGCTTTGGACGGTCGGGTTCACTGCCTTGTTAAGTGTTTCCACGCTCTGACATTGCCTTTTTATATGCTTCTCTTGCAGCTGCTTTTCTCTCTGCCACTTGCTCTGGGTCTTTAGCCTCAATACGAGCTGGCGGCACACCATCCTCCGCAGTTGCTTCAATCAGCTTAAAACTGATTTCCTGCCCCTCTTGAATGCCTGGTAGCTGCCAATACCAACTTTCAGCATCATTGCCACTCGCAATCTGACAGCGCATATAGGCAATGGGCACATTACCCAGCATCACACCTATACAATTTTCATCGGGAGGAACAAAAACCCCCACAACTTCACCATCTATCTTTACTTCCAACGATTTAGTCATAACTCGTACACTTAACAGCGTATTAGTATGCATGCGCGTTTTTCTGGGGAGACTTTTTCGAGATTCCCCTGACAAGCAAATGATTTCATTACGATTTCTTCCATGACTTGATTTATCCCTCCAGAAAAAGTTACGCCTGATAGTATCGTTTATACCGATACTTTTAGGTCGTATAATGCACTTGATGTATCAGATTTTCACCATCGACGAATTAACCATTCCAAGTTATTCGCTGATAACCAAAATAACATTAATGGTATAAGCACTCTAAACATTATGGTATAGCCCCTTTCTTTTATTCTTATCGTGCTTGTTGAACAACTTGTCGATAGACAACGCCAAGCCCCACGGCGATAACTAGGCCAGCGCCGCCGCCCATTAATAAGTTCATCAAAGCGCGCTCACCTAAGCCTGTCGCTTCGCGAACAAAGACATTCTCAAACAAAGCGGGAATCCAAGCAGGAGACCAATAATCCTGATAACCACCGGCTGCATCTGAAACCCAGACTGGCGCCAAAAGAAGCCCTACACCCAAACCAATTACCGCTAGTCGCGCCAGCACTGGCAGGGATTTAAGCAATAAAAATCCGACATAACTCAAAGCAGCGGTCAGTAATACATACAAAACAGCGCCCATGGTTATACCTCGCTACTCTCATCAGCAGACGACTTATCGCGCATTTCAAGCATTTTGAGAATTTTCGCCTCAACACTTCGCTCCTCTGTTGGCGGCATTTGCACATAAAAACCATCAGCTTCAATGGCTTTTATCACCGCCTCAGTATCGGCATTTGCTAAGGTTTTATTCGCATCGAGCAATATCGACAACGCAGGAGACAGCTGGCCTAACGCTTCTCGCAAAGCCTCGGGCAAAACCTCTGTAGGCTGATCACTTTTTTTCATATACACATAGCAGCCATCTTTTTTAGCGCAGGAATACACTTGGCAAATCAAAGGACTCATAAGGACTCTAACTCTTGCTTAATAATTGAAACACAGGGCTTGACCACCTGATCAAAGCGCCAGCCCAGCAAATACTCTGGAAGCAGCTCTTCAAGTACGGTGCCCTTCTCGGCTTGCGCTTTTATAACCGCTCGATAAAGCGCCAAACTATAGCGTTTGCTCATCACCACTTGCGGATCCACACTTAACTCATTGGCGCTGCGAACCACTTGCTTTTTAACCTTACTCAACAGCTTTTGCTCCGCTTTGCTCAATGGCCGATCAGGA
>JAXHSS010000156.1:0-3563 GCA_034190675.1 Pseudomonadota bacterium | reverse complement strand
TGTAAATGACGGCCCAGCTGCTTAAAGAACGGCCCGACGGGGCCTTGAAGAAAGAGAAAGTGACGTGATGTCTGAGTCATTTTCATCATGCCTTTGGCTTGAATAAGCGAAAAAATCGGGTGCGTAAAGAAACCTTTTGCTGGCGTCCTTTATTGGCGCTCAGCCAGCTAACAATATGCTCTGCAGTACAAATGGTATGTGCTTCAGGGTGGACATAGCAAGGGTACAATAACAAGGTGGCGGCAACTAGCTCGGTGATATTGCGTTTTGTGGTGCGCCTCTCGCAGGTTAAATTATCGTGAGTTAGGCCCCAGCCAGCATAAAAAGGAAGTCCGTATGTGGTCACAGATTTGCCATGCAAAAGCGCTTCAAAGCCGACCAACGAGGTCATTACATGTACCTCATCGACTTGTCGAACCAGCTCGATCAGGTTGGCCTTCTCCAGTAAAAGATCTGCGCAGCGGTCGGTGACCTCTTTGGATACAGCGCCTTTTCGGTTGCCAACGACGACATCAGGGTGTGGCTTGAAAATAATGAACGCGTCTGGGTGTTTAGCGCGAACGGTTTCAATAAAAGCTCGGTTGGTTTGAAATGACGACTGGCCGTAAATAATCGAGGCATCGCCTTCAACCTGACCCACCACAAGAATGGTTTTTTTATGATCAGGCAACCGGGCGGCATCAGAAAAACTGGCGTCGTTATATTTGGAAATGGAAGCATCCAAAATCGCCTGATGTAGGCGCTCAGCTCGGTTTAGCAAATAGGGCGTAAATGCGCTGTTTTGCAGGTAGTGTTCAAGATCAGACGGGGCGTTGGCGTTAAAATAGATGCCGCGTTTATCGAGTACTAATGAGCAAGGGCGAGCCAGGTTTGACCCAAGGCCAACCGAGCGCAAGAATCCGTCTTCAACTCGCGTATGATGAGCAATTCGATCCAGCTTAACTTTGATTGCGGCGGAATGTTGGCCCCAACTGACGACTTCGGTCTGCTCGTCGATTTGTTCAAGGTGTCGTGGTTTTAGCTGTCGAACAAAACGTCGCTCATGATTGTAATGCAAGTAGTGCGGCATAAAGCCCTTTTTCCAGAGGCTAAAATGCACGCTTAACGACCGATTGGCGCGTTGCTGTGCTTGATGTCGTTGATCGTGAATCAAGTCGACGGCTTGTTCAAAAGTGGTCGCCTTGCCTGTGATTGGATCTACATAGCGGCTGTATTCAAAATACGCAGCGGCAAATAACAGATGCTTGCAGGCGGTTTTTTTGCGTCGCGCTACAGGCTTTGTATCAGTTGTTAATCCCCAGCTTGAATAAAATGGTTGGCCAAAGCAAAAGACAGGAATATCAGCAAAAATCGCCTCCATACCGAGTTGGCTGGTCACCACATAGACGGCATCTATTTGAGCAAAAATATCCCAAGGGTTCGGGTTGCCCCTCAACAGCTCCACGCGGGGATGCGATAATAAAGGATGGTTTTGAAGGTAAGATTGCTTAGTGCCTAGCAAGACATCAGGGTGCTGCTTCACATAAACTGTTGCCTCGCTATCGTGGTCAATCGCAGCTTGTAGCATCGCATCGAAATCTGCTTGGTCGCTACCGCCCAAGGTGACCGAGGCATCACCTAGCGTTTGGTCAATAACCAAGACCGCTGAAGGATCAAGCTTGGGTGGGTTGGCATCAAAGCAATTGTACTTAGACAGCTTTAAGGTGCATAGCAATGTAATGGCTTGCTGTGCACGGCGCTTTACTTGCTCATCAAACCAGTCTGGGTGGTTAATCAGGTTTTCAATCAGCGAGGGTGAATTGGCGTCGTAGTAAATGCCAACAGGGTCAATAACCAAGCCAATGGCTGGCTCGTTAGTTGCGCCAATTCCAACAGAACGTAAAAAGCCATCCTCAATGGCAATATAAGGAAGGTCACAGCGTTCGGAAAGGGCGATAGCACTGGCCGCCGTCGATTTTTTGCCCCAGCCAATCACACTATCAAAGCCACCAAAAGGGTGTGTGCGATAGTAAAAAAAAGAGGCGGTCTCAGGGAAGAAGGCATCGAGGTTGTCGATACGACGAATTCCGTTTGAGAGTATTGCGGTGCGTTGAAATAGCATAATTGTCCAAGTGACTTTGGGCTATTGTATAAATTTAGGTTGGTAGTGCAAGACGTGTTTCTTTTCGACGCACCCAAGAAGCATTGCTTCAAGCGGGGTACTGGCAATATGAAAAACTTTGAATTACAATCCAAAAGCTTTTTTTCAATTCTCAATATGAGGTAATTAACTATGTTCGTTCTCTTTAGTGTGATCCTTGTCACGCTTTTGTTCGCGTTCACTAACCTATCTCTTGCTGTGCTTACAGCAGTGATTGGTGGTTTAGTCGTGGCTAAAGCGTTGTTCTTTGGTGGTGTGGCTTGGTGGGCCTTGCTATTGATCTTCTTGCCGCTTGCGGTGATGAATATCGATGCGCTACGTAAGCAAATTACGGGTCGTGTTTACGCGATTTTCCGTAAAGTAACGCCAAAGATGTCTCAAACAGAACAAGAAGCTATCGACGCAGGTACCGTTTGGTGGGATAAAGACCTATTTAGCGGCAACCCTGAGTGGAAAAAACTTCTCGATGTTCCGCCAGCTAAGCTTTCAGAAGAAGAGCTTGCGTTCATCAACGGCCCAGTTGAAGAGCTGTGTGCCGCGATTGATGACTGGGAAATTACGACCAAGCATCATGAAATTCCAGAAAATGTCTGGGAACTCATTCGTAAGCACCGCTTCTTTGGCATGATTATCCCGAAAGAATACGGCGGTCATGACTTCTCTGCTTACGCACAGTCTCAAATCGTAATGAAAATTGCGAGTCGCTCTATCAACGTTGCCGTTGTGGTTATGGTACCTAACTCATTAGGTCCAGGTGAGCTATTGCTTCACTTCGGTACACAAGATCAGCGCGATCAATATTTACCAAAACTAGCGACAGCTGAAGAAATTCCAGCATTCGGCCTAACGGGTCCTAACGCAGGTTCTGACGCGGGTTCGATTCCAGATTTTGGTATCGTTTGTAAAAAAGAAATCGACGGTAAAGAAGTGATCGGTTTCCGTACAACTTGGGAAAAGCGTTATATCACGCTAGGTCCTATCTGCACGGTTCTAGGTTTGGCTTTCCGTGCGTATGATCCAGACGGTATTTTGGGTGATAACGAAGATCTAGGTATTACCTGTGCTCTTGTTCCAACTGATACAGATGGTGTCTTCATTGGTCACCGTCATATGCCACTCAACGCTTCATTCCCGAATGGTCCAAATGCAGGCAAAGATGTATTTATCCCTATGGATTGGGTTATCGGTAAAGAAGAAGGCGTTGGAAAAGGCTGGCGTATGCTAATGAGCTGTTTGGGTGTAGGTCGTTCGATCTCGCTTCCAGCTTTGGGTACAGCTTCAGGTAAAATGGGCTCAGCGATATTGGGTCTATACACGCGTACACGTCGTCAGTTCAACACGTCGATCAGCAACTTTGAAGGTATCAAAGAAGCGATGGGCCGAGTGGCTGGTTTGACGTACATGATCGACGCTGGTCGTATCA
>JAXHSS010000155.1:0-3585 GCA_034190675.1 Pseudomonadota bacterium | reverse complement strand
TGTTTGATATTAAGGTGTTTATCGCCTTGCAAGTCTTTGGTTTGATCATGTTTTTCTTTAGCGGCACGAGCACCGTAACGCAAAGCAAAATCAATTTTAGTATTGATTTAAACCGTATTTAACAACGCCTCCTGAAGCGCTGAGCTCTTGGCAAAGTGTTTTAATGGCCTCGGCGACACCAAGGTTGGCGCGAAACAGTGCGCCATCACCTGACATACGAACCTGCTTAAATGACGATAATGCTGCCGGTAGTTGCGTTTCTTTTGCGCTTAAAATCAGGTCAGGGTTGATCTCAATAATGGCTTCTGTATTCACCACGAAGCTGTTTTTATTCACGCTGCTAAATAGGTTTTCGGCTCCGCATAAGGGTAAGACTTCGGTTAATAATTGAGGCCGTCCCAAGGTGATTAGCGGCTGTGTCCAGCTGATATACACGACCCGCCTAGGCGAGCTTGAAGCATTGGCCTGCTTTGCGATTTGTTTGAGTGCCGTAATGGTTTGGCTAAAGGCGTCGCTTTGGGCGTGATCCAGCTCAAAGCGTTGTTCGAGTTGCCGAGTTTCGTTGTAAATTTGCGCCAAGGTTTGTGATTCAAACTGAATCACTTCAATGCCTTGTAGGGCTAAAAAATGCAGGCTTTCGTCTTGGATGCCGTCACTCCACACCAAAGCGATATCGGGTTTTAGCTCAAGCAATTGTTCTTTGAAAAGCGTGCTGTAGCTATTCGTGCGGGGTAGGTTTTTAGCGGGCTCGGGAAAATCGCTAAACTCAGCGGCTCCCACTAGATATTGCTCAATGCCAAGCTGGTACATCCATTGAGTCAAGTTGGGTGCAAGGCTGACCACCCGAGGGCTGTTTTTGGTTTTACGGGCATTAGGCTGTTGGCTTTGGGCAGCTTGTGTCTCTGGTGCTGCGCTTTTGTGTTGATCACACCCAAACAGAACAAAAGTAAGGTAGAAAACCGCTAGGAATCTCAGTAACATGGGCAGTCATATTTACGACATGAATTTGAGGGTATTATGGCGATTAACGCAAACGAAAGCCAATGCGAACTAAGCATTCAAGCGCGCACCTTAATGGGCCCGGGGCCAAGTGATGTTCCTGCGCGTGTATTGGCTGCTTTGGGTCAGCCAACTGTGGGGCACTTAGACCCGCAGTTTGTTGCATTAATGGATGAAACAAAGCGTTTATTGCAATACCTTTTCCAAACAAAAAGCGAGCTAACGCTGCCGATTTCGGCACCTGGCTCATCGGCGATGGAAGCCTGCTTTGTGAACCTGCTTGAAGCGGGTGATAAAGTGATTGTTTGC
This sequence comes from Pseudomonadota bacterium, assembly GCA_034190675.1. Classification (GTDB taxonomy): domain Bacteria; phylum Pseudomonadota; class Gammaproteobacteria; order Pseudomonadales; family JAXHSS01; genus JAXHSS01. Next base: position 2,277 of record JAXHSS010000155.1, on the reverse strand, counting down.
CGCAACGGTGTATTCGGTTTGCGCATGACAGAAAACGTTGAGCGCTCAGGCGCACAGGCCGTCACCATTGACGATGAATGGGGCCAGCCAGTGAGCTTGGATAAACTCGCTGAGGCAATTAAGGCGAACCCAGATGCCAAGGTCATTGCTTTTGTTCATGCTGAGACTTCAACAGGGGCTCAATCTGATGCTCAAGCGATCGCTAAGATGGCTCAAGACGCTGGCATGCTGACCATTATGGACTGTGTCACTTCATTGGGCGGCACACCAGTTAAAATTGATGAATGGGGTATTGATGCGGCTTATTCTGGCTCGCAGAAATGCTTGTCTTGTGTTCCGGGTATTGCGCCGATTACATTTGGTGAAAAAGCGCAGCAGGTGATCCAAAACCGTAAGCAAAAAGTGCAAAGCTGGTTTTCGGATCAAAATTTGATCATGGCCTATTGGGGTGGCGGCGCAAAGCGTGCGTATCACCACACAGCACCAGTCAATAATGTTTATGCCTTGCACGAGTCCTTATTGATGATCAAAAAAGAAGGCCTTGAGATCGCATGGGCGCGTCATGCACAAAACCATCAAGCGCTAAAAGCAGGCTTGCAAGTCATGGGTATTGAGTTTGTTGTTGATGAAGCGCATCGACTGCCTCAGCTTAATGCCGTCACCATTCCGGAGTATGCGGATGATGCAGCAACACGTAGCCAATTATTGAGCGAGTTTAACCTTGAGATTGGTGCAGGTTTGGGGGCATTAGCGGGTAAAGTATGGCGTATTGGCCTGATGGGTCACTCTAGCTCGCAGCATAATGTTGAATTCTGCCTAAACGCGCTTGAGACATCATTGTTGGCGCAGGGCGGACAGTTTGAAAAAGGTGCGGCAATCGCTGCAGCGCAAGCGGTATATCAAAATGCAAAACAATCAACAGCCGTTTCTTAATCGGCTCGCCGAAAAACTATTGAATACAGCGCCAGAGTCGTTTTCTACGACTCGGGAAGAGCTGCATCAATGGGTAAAAGCAGCAGCGCAAGATGCGTTGCTAAAAATGGACTTACTCCCTCGGGATGAATTTGATGCACAGGTACGTGTTCTTCATCGCCTCCAGCAAAAAGTAACAGAACTGGAAGCGCAGCTAAAAGAGCTCGAACAGGCAGAGAATTCCTCTCCAGAGGTATAAATCATGTCGTTGGCCCGCGTTTTTACGCGTGCTCAGATCGGCATTGAGGCGCCATCGGTTACCGTTGAAACCCATCTAACGGCGGGCTTACCCGGCTTTAGTGTGGTCGGCCTGCCTGAGGCCTCAGTGCGCGAAAGTAAAGACCGAGTTCGCTCTGCGATCATCAATGCGGGCTTTGAATTTCCGATGCGCCGCATCACTATTAACCTAGCACCTGCTGATCTGCCGAAAGAGGGCGGGCGCTTTGATTTACCCATTGCCTTAAGCATTCTTAAAGCCTCAGGTCAGCTGCAAGCCGAGCTGGATAATCATGAATTTATCGGCGAGCTAGCGCTTTCTGGCGAGCTTCGTTCAGTGCGAGGTGCCTTGCCGTCAGCCAAAGCCGCTGAGCAGTCGGGCCGCCCGATGGTTTTACCCTTCGAAAACCAGCAAGAAGTTCAGCTACTCGAGGACAGTGGCGCCAAACTGGCCAAAACGTTGCTGGATGTCACCGCCTGCTTAAATGCGCTACAGGCCTGGCAAACGCCTCAAGCTTTTTCAAGTGATGATAAAGACATGACGAGCCTAGCGCCGATGGTGGATTTGGCGGATATTAAAGATCAGTTTTTAGCGAAGCGCTGCCTTGAGATAGCTGCAAGCGGTGGACATAGTTTATTATTTTGTGGGCCACCAGGAAGCGGGAAAACACTACTTGCTAAGGCGTTTACCAGCATTTTGCCGCCACTGTCTGATCAGGAAATAATGGAAAATGCCTGCGTTTTTTCAGTGCAAAACAAAGTGGATTTTGAAATCAGTTATCAACGGCCGTTTCGCCAGCCGCATCATTCTAGCTCGGCGGTGGCATTGATTGGCGGAGGAGCAAAGCCGCAACCGGGTGAGATTTCTTTGGCTCATAATGGCGTACTGTTTTTGGATGAACTGCCTGAGTTTGAGCGGCGCGTTTTGGATATGCTGCGTGAGCCGATGGAGGCCAAGGAAGTGCATATAAGTCGGGCGGCTTACCAAGTGACATTTCCCTCGAAATTTACCCTGATTAGTGCGATGAACCCTTGTCCTTGTGGTTACTTGGGTGATCCCGAAAAAAGTTGCGGCTATACCTGTAATAA
>JAXHSS010000154.1:0-3744 GCA_034190675.1 Pseudomonadota bacterium | reverse complement strand
AATAAAACGAACAAAATTGGCCAAAATAATGGCTAGAACGGAGAGAGATTCAGGATTAGCTTTCAAAAAACTCGAATTTGGATTTTTAAGGAAGTTGGAAGTTAGTCATGCAAAGCACTCACGTTACCCTACAACCAGATGTTAGTTAAAAGCACTATCATCAGGTAGCGCTTTTGATGCGAGCGGTTTGCAGTATTATTTGGTTTTACTTTTTTACAAGGATGCGCTCAATAACTTATGAAGTTTAAGGGGATCTTGTTGGCGATTAACTGAGTTTTTTAGCCAATTGCGCCAATCGTTTTCCCTGAGCGATAGCTAAGCTTGCTTCCTCCTCGCTGATCACGCGCTGATTATCTGCACCAGCAAAATGGCTGGCACCGTATGGCGTGCCCCCGCTGGTGGTGTTCATCAAAGCACTTTCTGAATAGGGCAAGCCTGAAAGCACCATGCCGTGATGAAAAAGCGGAATCATCATGGTGAGCAAGGTGGATTCTTGGCCGCCGTGAAGGCTGCTTGTAGAGGTGAAAACGCTAGCAGGTTTGCCACGAAGCGCACCAGAAAGCCATAGGTCGCTGGTGGTTTCAAGAAAATATTTTAGCGGCGCGGCCATATTGCCAAAACGTGTTGGGGAGCCCATGGCAAGAGCGGCGCATTCGGCGAGGTCTGATTTTTCAAAGTAGCTCGCTCCTGAATCAGGAACGCTGGCCTGCGTTGCCTCGGTATTGGGTGAAACCGATGGCACTGTGCGGATTTTGGCTTCCAAGCCTTCCATTTCAACACCTCGGGCAATGAGTTTGGCCAGTTCGGCGGTTTTTCCTTGGCGTGAATAATATAAAACGAGCACGTACATCAGATGCTTTTGCCTCCATCAACATTAAGAATTTGGCCAGTAATATACCCAGCCTGAGTAAGAAAATATACGGCTTCGGCAATATCCTCAGGCTCACCTGTGCGCTCAAGTGGGATGGCTTTAAGTACTTGTTCGGCTTGTTTTCCTTTTTCATGCTCGGCCCAAATGATGGCGCCGGGCGCAACGCCATTAACGCGCACCTCGGGTGATAGCTCTTTAGCCAACACTTTTGTCATCATAGCAAGAGCGGCTTTAGCCATTTGATAGGCTGAGTAATGCGGTTTGGGGCGCTCTAGATTGCAGTCGATAATATTAACTACGGAGCCTTGGTTTTCTTGCAGCTTGGGTAAAAGTGCTTGAGTAAGAAAGTAAGGCGCTTTGGCATTGCTATTGAATAAATTATCCCAGTTGGCCAAGGTGGTATCGGCCAAATCCTGAGGAAAGTAGGTCGAGGCATTATTCACCAGAACATCAATACGGTTTTGCCAGCCTATGGCTTGCTTGGCGAGCTGGGTAATCTCCTCATGGATATTGAGATCAGCCGAGAGTGCGATAGCTGAGTTGGACCGTTTATTATTGAGTTGGTTGACGAGCAGCTCAGCCGCTTTTTTTGAGGCATTGCAATGGACAATGACATTAAAGCCCTGCTGATGAAAGTGCTGGGCTATGGTTTTGCCAATTCGCTTGGCGGCGCCGGTGATTAAAACAACAGGCGCATAATCGGGGTTAGTGTTGCTCATAATGGGGTGGATTCTAATACCTCTTGGATGGCTCTGCATCGCTCGGCATGAATCTTTTCTCCTAATTCTTTTCCTGAAAAACCTTTTTTTATCAATTCACTAGCGCTTATTGTTAATGTTTTATCTAAGCACTGATTTAATCGTATTGAGTTAAAAGGTTGATCGAAACATTGTGAAAGCACTGTGAGCGCGTCGCATAGTTGTCTGAAGGTGTCTTGTTGCTGAAAGGCTTGGCATTGCTGAAAACAGCTCAATATTTGCTCACTGCTCCAATGCTCGCAGGGCTGGCAAAGCGCTGGGAAGTAGTGCTGAACGAGTCGGCACATTTTGCTAACTCGGTTGGGTAATTTCAGCGATGAGCTGAGCTGATCGACGGCGCTGCTGTTATTCGTCATCGCGCTAACGAATAAGAGCGCCATTCGACTTTCTAGCGGCAGCGCTGTTTTAGCAGCTAGCCTGAGCGAGGCCATCAGTGAGCTAAATGCGGGAGCATCGGTCTTGATGTTGTCCAAAGCAGGAAAGAGGATCGGCCATGCATCGATGCCGAGTAAAAACGTGACGTATTGCTCAGGGTGAGCGCTCATCAGAGCGCGCGCTGTTTCTTGCCAGACTCGCTCAGGCGTGAGCTGCTCAAGTTCGCCAGATTGCACCATCGATTCAAGCAGCTCTCGGGTTTCAGGGGTTAGCTGAAAGCCCAAGTCATAAAACCGTGCATAAAAACGAGCAATACGCAGCACGCGCAACGGGTCTTCGGTAAAGGCTAAAGATACATGTCGGAACAGGCGTTGCTGAAGGTCTGTTTGCCCGCCATAGGGATCGATTAAGGCTCCGTCAGTGCTTTTTGCAATGGCATTGATGGTTAGGTCGCGCCGCAGTAAATCTTCCTCCAGTGTGACTTGTTCCGTTGAGACGCTAAAGCCGTGATAGCCCTTGCCTTGTTTTCGCTCTGTGCGGGCTAGGGCGTATTCTTCTTGCGTTTGAGGGTGCAAAAAAACAGGGAAGTCTTGACCAACTTGTTGAAAGCCCAGATCAAGTAATTGCTTAGCTGAGCCACCTACAATCACCCAGTCTCGCTCACGGATCTCAAGCCCTAATAGCTCATCTCGAACGGCGCCGCCAACAAGGTAAACCTCGGCATCTAGCTGATTTAGTGGATCAGTGCTTGAAATAAATTTTTGCATTGGTACAGTAAAGCGCAACTTTAAAGAAATGCCAATTACTATTCCATTCCACACGAGGCAAACACGATGGATGATAATAAGAAGAAGGCGCTGGCCGGCGCTTTAAGTCAGATTCAAAAGCAGTTTGGTAAAGGGGCCATCATGCGTATGGGCGACCACGAACGTGAAAAAATCCCTGCGATTTCAACAGGTTCTTTGACCTTGGATATTGCATTGGGAATTGGCGGTTTACCGCAAGGTCGTATTGTTGAAATTTATGGTCCTGAGTCATCAGGTAAAACGACGTTGACACTCTCAACGATTGCTCAGGCGCAAAAACAGGGTTTGACCTGTGCTTTTGTTGATGCTGAGCATGCACTTGATCCTGAATATGCCGGTAAGCTTGGTGTACAGGTTGATGATTTACTCGTTTCACAGCCCGACACGGGTGAGCAAGCGTTAGAAATTACCGATATGTTGGTGCGCTCAAACGCGGTCGATGTCGTGATTGTCGATTCCGTTGCGGCATTAACGCCTCGCGCTGAGATTGAAGGCGATATGGGCGATAGCCATATGGGTTTGCAGGCGCGTTTGATGTCTCAAGCGTTGCGTAAAATTACGGGCAATGTCAAAAATGCTAACTGCCTCGTGATTTTCATTAACCAGATTCGTATGAAGATCGGTGTGATGTTTGGTAGCCCAGAAACCACAACTGGCGGTAATGCGCTAAAGTTTTACGCATCAGTTCGCTTGGACATTCGCCGTACAGGATCCGTGAAGCAGGGCGATGAAGTGATCGGTAACGAAACCCGCGTTAAAGTGGTTAAAAACAAAGTGGCACCGCCTTTTAAACAGGCTGAATTCCAAATCCTGTATGGCAGCGGTATCAACAAAATGGAAGAGCTGCTTACCTTGGGCGTTCAACATGATTTGGTTGAAAAGTCAGGCTCATGGTATGCCTATGGCGGTGAGAAGATTGGTCAGGGCAAGAACA
>JAXHSS010000153.1:0-3758 GCA_034190675.1 Pseudomonadota bacterium | reverse complement strand
CGTGGACGAACGACTTTATTGATTCGACCAATCAGCATAAGCAAAAGCGTGTGGAAACGTCCGTGTAACGCCACCTGGTGCAAACGATACAGCGAAACATACATTATTCGCGCCAGCTTGCCCTCGATTTTAAACGAGCGTTTACCATCGTTCGCCAACAAATTGCCAATGGCGTTAAACCGACTTAGTGAAATCAGCGAGCCTTTGTCATGGTATTCAAAATCAGGCTCAGGACGGCCAAGATACTGCGAGCGGAACACGCGCACCAAGTGCGAGGCCTGCTGGTGAGCAGCTTGAGCTCGCGGCGGCACAGGCTTGCCATCTTCTTGCATCACGCAGGCGCAGTCACCCAGCGCGTAGATATGCTCATCCTCCGTGCGAAGCTGCGCGTTCACCATAAGCTGATTCACTCGGTTGGTTTCTAGGCCCAGTGTCGTCATAAAATCAGGCGCCTTAACACCCGCTGCCCACACTTTCAGGCGTGCAGGAATCACATCACCCGACTTGGTGACATAGCCTTCCGCCGTCACTTCAGTAATCATCGTCGACGTATGCACAGTAATACCCAGCTTCTCCAGCTCACGCTGAATCAAGGTCGAAACGCGTTCTGGCAATGCCGGCAAAATTCTCGGGCCCGCCTCAATAAGATGAATATTCGGCGTCGTATCTTGCAGCTTTAATATCCCATAATGGCTCAGTACCTCAGCGGTATTCAGCAATTCAGCCGAAAGCTCGACACCTGTTGCGCCAGCGCCCACAATCGCCACCTCAAGCGGCATGGGCTGCTCAGCATTCGAGACTTTCAAGCACTTATTCAACAGCCTTTGATGAAACTGTTTAGCCGCCTTGAACGAATCCAAAAAGGCGCAGTGTTCCTTCGCGCCCAACGTACCAAAATCGTTTGTCACACTACCGATAGCCAAGATCAACGTGTCATAAGCGATAGCGCGTTCATGCAAAACCTGTTGGCCCGACTCATCCATAATCGGCGCCAGCATAACTCGCTTAGCCTCACGGTCTAAACCGCTCATTGTACCAAGACAAAAGTCATAACCACTCTTCAAACCATGCGCACTATAATTCAGCTCATCCATACCCGAATCCAACGAGCCTGTCGCCACCTCATGCAGCAGCGGCTTCCACACATGAGTCGGCTTCGCATCAATTAGCACGATATTCGCCTTTTTGCGCTTTCCGAGTTTTTTACCTAACTTTGTGGCTAGCTCCAAACCACCGGCACCACCACCAACAATCACAATGTTTCGCATCAGCTATGCTCTATAATGTTTATCACTAAAGCCGCAAATTATAGCACCGAAACCCCCATCATGACTAAAAACAAAAGCGTTGCAAAAGAAGTGCTTTTAGCTTCTAAGCATCAGCTTAATCGGCCAATTGAACCATACCGCAGGTTGGTAAAGGTTAAACACAGGTTTGTCAGCGAGATTCAAGAGACCGTCATTCAACAAGCCATCCATTAAAAAGCCCACGAGTGCGGGCTTTTGATTTGTCGTCGTAATTGAGTTTTTGGGCCCCAGAGTCAAAACTTTGGGCAATATAGAAGTGGCCACTCGTGTCGTAGGCGTAGTTCGGTGAAATGGTAGGCGTATAGCTCCAAGCTTGCACACTGAGAAGACTTAGAAAAAATAAGAAAAATATGCGCAATATAGCAATCACGGTAGCTCTTCGAGGGCGTTCAAAATTCTGTGTCAGCGTAAACGGTTAAATATCCAACACGTTATCTAACCAGGCTTCAAAATATATCGCCAATTGGAATAAGGTCAAACTCCCGTTCTGAATCGACATGGTTCATTTCTTCAAGACATTTTTTTATGCCTATGTAGAGTAGCTTCATCAGGCTGTTTTCATTGGGGAAGGCCCCTTGGTTTTGGTCAGCTTGAGGAACTGTCGATGCACAGCCTCAATGGCATTGGTAGTGTAAATCACCCGCCGGATGCCTGGTGGGTATTTGAAGCCGACGGATAGGTTGTCCCACTTGTTGCGCTATGACTTGATGACAATCGGATATTGCGCCCCCCAAAGGGCTTCCAGCTCATCCAGGGTGCTTTCCGCCGCGTCCTTGCTGACAGCTTTGTAAACCGGTTTAAGATCGGTCATGAAGGCCTTCTGGTTTTTGGAGGCCACATACTTCAAGGAGTTGCGTATCTGGTGTGTCACGCAGCTGCACCTCAGTCCATAAACTTAAACACCTGAATCTTGAACATGGTGCGAGCTACTCACCATTTTGCGCACTTCCAATATGATTAAAACAGCTTTATATTGGCATTACGATTAATTCTATTCATAGCTAATGATTGAACGTATTCATCTTCGGATTTTGCATGCTGTTGAGCAGCACGGCTCGTTAACCGCTGCTGCTAAAGCGCTCTTTGTCACACAGTCTGCACTGAGCCACAGCATCAAAAAGCTCGAAGAGCAACTCGGCACGCCTATTTGGCTGCGCGAGGGACGGCAGTTACGTCTCACACCAGCTGGGCACTACTTACTCCAAATCGCCAACCGCGTGCTGTCATTACTCGATCATGCCGAAGACAAGCTCCAGCAAATGGCTCAGGGCGAGCGTGGCACGTTGCGCATCGGCATGGAGTGCCACCCTTGTTATCAGTGGCTGTTAAAAATCGTTGCGCCATTTTTCGAGGCATGGCCGGATGTTGATATCGATGTGAAACAAAAGTTCCAGTTTGGTGGTGTTGGCGCTTTGTTGGATTATGAAATTGATTTATTAGTGACACCCGACCCTTTTCAAAAAGCAGGCTTAGTCTACACGCCGGTATTTGATTATGAGCAAGTGTTGGTGGTCGCAAAGCATCATCCATTGGCACAAAAGCGCTACCTTGTGCCTACGGATTTGCGTGGTGAGGTGCTATTGACCTACCCTGTTGCCACGGATCGCTTGGATATTTATACCCAGTTTTTAAACCGCGATTCAGTGGTGCCTAAACAACATAAAACCACCGAGACAACGGAAATTATGATGCAAATGGTCGCCAGTCAACGCGGTGTTGCCGCCTTGCCACGTTGGCTGGCACTGGAATATTGTCAGAAGCTGCCCGTTGACGTCGTGCGACTAGGGGAATCAGGCATCGCAAAACAAATCTATCTGGGTCGACGCGAGCAAGACGCTGATTTGACTTATTTACACGCCTTTATCTCATTGGCTAAAAATGCCTCGGTCTGATTATACGGGTGCTTTGCCTCAAAAGCTTCAAAAGAAAAATCATGAGTAAATCTCATACATGTATAAATTTATATCAATTTTCATCATAGCCAAGTTCCCCTAAAGTACCCCTACTGCGAATGTAGAAACACGTGGCGGTTTGACTGCTGTTAGTTGGCCACACCGTTTGCGTTTGCAGAGCAATTTTAATCACGGCTGGGGAAAAGGCATGAGTCAGACATTTTCTTATTCACTGAAACAGATACGTTTTGATGCAGACTACCAACCTGCACAGAGCACGCGCATCACCACCAATTTTGCGAACTTAGCACGTGGTACATCACGCAAGGCGAACCTGCGTAGCGCACTGCGTATGATGAATAGCCGATTTAACGCCCTAGCCCACTGGGACAATATCGACGCTAATCGTTATGAACTTGTGCTGGATATTGTCTCGGTTGATATTGATATCGTCGGTGATGGACAAACATTTCCAGCGATTGAGATTCTTAAAACCACCATTATTGATCATCACACAGGCAAAACCCTCGATGGCATCGTCGGTAATAACTTCTCCTCC
>JAXHSS010000152.1:0-3781 GCA_034190675.1 Pseudomonadota bacterium | reverse complement strand
ATCGTCTGAACGAGGTTTTTTATCCGCCGTATAATGGTTGATCATGCTGTCCATGTTGCCAGCCGTCACTCCCCAGAACAGATTGGGTTTGCCTAATGCTTCAAAGTCGGCGGTGCTCTGCCAATTGGGCTGGGCGATAATGCCGACACGAAAGCCTTGAGCTTCGAGTAATCGGCCGATAATAGCCATGCCAAAACTTGGGTGATCAACATAAGCATCACCGGTGACAATGATAATGTCACAGCTGTCCCAGCCCAGTAGATCCATTTCTTCGCGAGACATGGGTAGGTAGGGTGCGCGACCATAACATTCGGCCCAGTATCGTGGATAATCAAACAATTGTTGCATGGCGCTAGTATATCGAAATATTGATCATAATGCGCTCAGTATTGTTGCTCATATCGCTGAGTTTGTTTGCCTTGTTGTGGGCTGATAAACTGAATTCTGTTTAGACATTTCTGGTCTTCGCGACCCTAAAGTTTGAGAAAAATATAATGATACAGTTTCTAAGATTGGCACGCTTAACAGCGGCTATTGGTTTGCTTGCGATGTTGTTATCAGCGTTGGCGAGTTGTTCGACTAAAGTGTTGGATTCGGCGCCGATCGAGGTCAACAAAGCCGCAATTGCCAGTGCTCACCCTTTGGCAACTGAGGCTGGTCTTACTGTCTTGAATGCGGGCGGCAATGCCTTTGATGCGGCAATTACTGTGGCGAGTGCGCTGGCTGTTGTTGAGCCCTATGGCTCGGGCATGGGCGGCGGCGGGTATTGGTTGCTGCGAGAGGCTAATGGAAAAATAACGGTGATGGATGCTCGTGAGCAAGCACCGCTGGCTTCATCGGCGAGCATGTATTTGGATGATCAAGGCCAGTTCAATCGTGAGCTATCAACAGTGGGGCCGCTCGCTGCTGGGATACCGGGGCAGGCTGCGGCTTTGGCGCATTTGGCAAAGCAGTATGGCCAGCTGCCTTTTGAACAATCATTGGCACCTGCAATTAAATTGGCTCGTGGTTTTTCGGCTGACCAGCGTTTGGTTGAGCATGTGCGCAGTGTTGAAAGTAAATTATTAAAGTTTGAGGGTGCGACTGAACTGTTTTTTATGGGTGGGCAGTTGCCCAAAGTGGGTGATGAGATTCGTCAGTTAGCACTTGCTAACACCTTGGTTCAGCTGGGCAGGCAGGGGCATGATGGCTTTTATCGCAGCGAGTTGACTGGGCAATTGGTGGACGATGTACGCCAGGCTGGCGGGATTTGGACATTGGAGGATTTTGATCAATACCAACTGAAGTTTTACGAACCGCTGGTTACGAGCTATCGAGGTGTTACTTTGTATACGCCGCCGCCTTCATCCTCGGGCGGGGTGGTGATGTCGCTGGCCTTGAATTTATTAGAGCATTGGCAGGGCGCCTTTGCGACCAAGCGTTTAACACAGGCGCATGAGAAGCAAATGGTAATCGAGGCGATGCGTTTTGCTTATCGCCATCGGGCGCTTTATTTGGGTGATCCGCAGTTTATTGATATTCCTGTGGATACATTGATCAGTGAAGACTTTGCTAAGCATTACGCCAAGCACTTTACATTGGGTCAGCCCACGGACAATGCGCTGTTGGGTAAGGTCACAGCTGATCAGCCGCAGGGTGAGAACACGACACATTTTTCAGTTGTCGATCAGGCGGGGAATATGGTCAGCGCAACACTCAGTATCAATACGCGCTTCGGCTCAGGCTTTGTGTCGCCCAAAACAGGGGTGTTACTGAATAATGAGATGGATGATTTTTCGGCAAAAGTGGGCACGCAAAACAGTTATGGATTGACCGCCGAATCATCAGCCAACAGTATTGAGCCATTAAAGCGTCCATTATCGAGCATGACGCCGACACTGTTTGAAACTTCCGAGCAATGGGGGATTATTGGTACGCCTGGGGGGAGTCGTATTATTACTATGGTGATGCTTGGAATCATGGAGGCCAGCCGGGGTCAGCCAGTTGAGCGCTGGCTTGATTTGCCGCGCTATCATCATCAGTATCAGCCTGATGTGATACAGGTTGAGCCAAAGCTTGAGCAAGCGGGTTGGCTGATTCAATTAGAAGAATGGGGCTATCAGGTTAAGCCGGTTGGTCGAGAGTACGGCAATATGCAGGCTATTTCGATCAATAAAGCGACTGGCGAAGTTGAGGCGGCGGCGGATCCGCGAGGAATCGGAGCGGTAGGTTTTTACGAATAGTCTTGGTTTTGTTGTCAATGCGCTTGCTGGGCTTATGTTGTGAAGCCTGAGCCTGCACCATCTAAAACAAACTAGCAAAACTTGCGCAAATTGTCGTACAATGTCTGGCTTATTTTTTGAATTGTTAGAGGCATGAGCATGGCGATTTCTGATCGTGATGGATATATCTGGTTTAATGGTGAATTAGTGGATTGGCGTGATGCCAAGGTTCACGTTTTAACGCATACCCTGCATTACGGAATGGGCGTTTTTGAAGGTGTCCGAGCTTATGAAACAGTGGATGGGCCGAAGATTTTCCGTTTGGATGAGCACACGAATCGTTTGTTCCGCTCCGCCAAAATCATGAACATGGACATGCCTTTTACTCATGAGCAAGTTAATGAGGCGCAAAAAGAAGTGATTCGCGCCAATGATTTGCATCATGCGTATTTGCGTCCAATGGTGTTTTACGGAAGTGAAGCATTGGGGCTTCGTGCTACCGGCTTAAGCGTGAACTTGATCGTTGCTGCATGGGAATGGCCTTCATACATGTCGCCTGAGGCGCTGGAAAAAGGCATTAAAGTTCGCACCTCAAGCCATACACGCCACCATGTGAATATCACCATGTGTAAGGCAAAGGCTAACGGTAACTATATTAACTCGATGCTGGCACTTAATGAAGCTTTATCAGGCGGTGCAGATGAGGCGTTATTGCTGGATCCTGAGGGCTATGTTGCTGAAGGCTCTGGTGAAAATGTATTTATCGTGCGTGATGGTGTGATTTATACACCCGAGCTCACGTCTTGCTTAGACGGTATTACCCGTGCAACCATTATAGAAATGGCGAATGATCTAGGCTACACGGTAAAAGAAAAGCGCATCACTCGTGATGAAGTTTACGTGGCCGATGAAGCGTTCTTTACAGGAACAGCGGCCGAAGTCACGCCGATTCGTGAGCTTGATGGTCGCGCAATTGGCTGTGGATCACGCGGTGAGATCACCGAAAAATTGCAGTCGTTGTATTTCGATACGGTGACAGGTAAAGTGGATCAATACAAAGACTGGCTGTTTAGCTGCTAGTTTTACTTTCTCTCCCAAACGGTTGAATGCAGGAGGGCGAACGAATGTCGAATGCACGTTCTATCGCAAATGAATGGCGGGTTATCCTGCTGGGCTTGTACTTTTTTGCTTTGCCGTTTGGGAATAGCTTCCAGCTCATTGGTATCATCATGGCCGTAATTGGCGTAGCTGATGTGCTGCGAGGCAAGGTCAGTTTAAAAGAGCCCGTGTTTCGTTGGCTGGCTGTTCTATTTCTTCTCTATTGGTTGCCAATGGCCGTGAGTTTGATCACGACGGTCGATTTTTCTAAATCCTTGGAAACCGTTCTGGCCTCATTGCGCTATCTTTTTATCGGCGTCTTTATTATTCGAAGCCTTAAATCACGTTGGCTATTTTCGCACTTAAACCTTTTTCTTTTTGCGGCCGTTAGCGTTTGGTTAATTGATGCAACCTTTCAGCTGCTAATGGGGGTGAACACATTCGATCAGGTGCTTGAAAGCTATGCGAGCGGCCCATTTGAA
>JAXHSS010000151.1:0-3798 GCA_034190675.1 Pseudomonadota bacterium | reverse complement strand
CTCGGTAAAGGGTTAACGGCAGCGGCTTTGGGCGCTATTCTTGAGGCGCGTGGCCTGTCCGTTACGATGATCAAAATGGACCCTTATATCAATGTTGACCCTGGCACGATGAGCCCATACCAACACGGTGAAGTCTTTGTTACCGATGACGGTACCGAGACCGATTTGGATTTGGGGCATTACGAGCGTTTTTTGACCACGCGTTTGGGTAAGCTCAATAGCTTTACCTCTGGACGCGTGTATCTTGAGGTGATTGAAAAAGAGCGTCGAGGCGATTATTTGGGCGCCACGGTTCAGGTTATCCCTCATATCACCAATTGCATTAAAGAAAAGATTTACAAAGGCGCTGAAGGCTTTGATATCAGCATTATCGAGATTGGCGGAACCATTGGCGATATTGAGTCTCAGCCATTCTTGGAAGCCGTGCGTCAGGTCAAGCAAGAGCTTGGTCGAGACGCGATGTTAATGCATCTAACACTCGTGCCTTATATCGAAACAGCCGGTGAATTAAAAACTAAACCGACACAACACTCGGTTAAAGAGCTACGTTCTATTGGCCTTCAGCCTGAGATTTTGGTTTGTCGAAGTGTTTTGCCGATTCCCGATGAAGCCCGTGAAAAAATTGCGCTTTTTACCTCGGTAAATAAAGAAGCCGTGATCTCGGCGGCCAACTGTAAGACCATTTACCAACTGCCGCGAGTGCTCCATGAACAAGGCATTGATGAAATCGTCATTAATTGGTTCCAGATCGATGCGCCTAAAGCCAACATCTCGGACTGGGATACAGTATCAAGCCGTCATCTAAATCCTAAGCATAGCGTTACTATCGCTATGGTGGGCAAATACGTCGAGCTGGCAGATGCTTATAAGTCGATCAATGAAGCACTGGTTCATGCAGGCATTAAGCACCTAGCTAAGGTCAATGTGATTTATGTCGATGCGGAAACGCTTGAAGAAGACGGCATTTCGGTTTTACAAGAAGTGGACGGCATCCTCGTTCCTGGTGGTTTTGGTGATCGTGGAACGGAAGGTAAAATTGCCGCCATTCGTTACGCACGTGAAAACCAAGTACCGTATCTGGGCATTTGTTTGGGTATGCAATTGGCCTTGATTGAGTTTGCACGTCATGTGGCAGGTATTTCGAAAGCGCATAGCTCAGAGCTTCAGCCAAGCACGCCAGACCCTGTTGTTGGCCTGATTACAGAGTGGCGAGATGAGTCGGGTGAGACGATGCAGCGAGATGCTAGCAGCGATTTGGGCGGCACCATGCGGTTGGGCGCGCAAACAGCGCGATTGACCCCGGGCACAAAAATTCACGATTGCTATCAAACGCCACTGATTCAAGAGCGTCACCGTCATCGCTATGAGGTGAATAATAACTACCTTCCTCAACTTGAGGCGGCTGGCTTGGTGATTTCAGGAAAATCAGAAGATGGCAGCTTGGTTGAAGTGATTGAGGCGCCTGACCATCCGTGGTTTGTGGCCTGTCAGTTCCATCCCGAGTTTACCTCGACGCCTCGTGAGTCACATCCTTTGTTTGCTGGCTTTATTCAAGCGGCACTTGAACGTGCGCATCACCAGTAATATTGACTGAATTACCCACAGGAAAACATGCAAAAGATTATTGAATTAAAATCAATCAAAATGGGCAATGATTTGCCCTTCGTGCTGTTTGGTGGCATGAATGTATTAGAGTCTCGCGACTTGGCGCTGTCGATTTGCGAAGCCTATGTCAAAGTCACCGAAAAGCTAGGCATTCCCTATGTTTTCAAGGCGTCCTTTGATAAGGCAAACCGCTCTTCCGTGCATTCATTTCGCGGCCCAGGTTTAGATGAGGGGCTTAAAATCTTTGAAGAAGTGAAAAAAACCTTTGATGTGCCCGTGATTACTGATGTTCACGAGCCGTATCAGGCTCAGCCTGTAGCCGAAGTCTGTGACATTATCCAGCTTCCTGCCTTTTTGTCTCGTCAGACAGACCTTGTTGTTGCGATGGCGAAAACGGGCGCCATCATCAATATTAAAAAAGCGCAGTTTCTTGCGCCCCATGAAATGCAGCATATTGCAAAAAAATGCCAAGAAGCGGGCAATGACCAAGTGATTCTCTGTGAGCGTGGCTCTTGCTATGGCTACAATAATTTGGTGGTTGATATGCTGGGCTTTGGCATCATGCGAGACATGGGTCATCCCGTGTTTTTTGATGTGACGCACAGCCTACAAAAACCAGGTGGTCGAGCTGATTCGGCCGACGGTCGCCGTGCACAAGTGACGGATTTGGCCTTGGCGGGCATGACTCAACGCATAGCGGGACTGTTTTTAGAAGCGCACCCAAACCCTAATGAAGCGAAATGTGATGGCCCTTGTGCATTGCCATTGAGCACGTTGGAGCCATTTTTGGCACAAGTAAAAGCGGTAGATGACTTAGTGAAGTCATTACCAAAACTCGATACCTCGATTTAACCCAAGGAGTTTTTATGACGATTATTGCAGACATTAAGGCACGCGAGATTCTTGATTCGCGTGGTAACCCAACCGTTGAAGCTGACGTGTATTTAGAAGACGGTTCTTGGGCGACAGCGTGTGCACCATCGGGTGCATCGACAGGTTCTCGCGAGGCGCTTGAGCTTCGTGACGGCGATAAATCACGCTTTTTAGGTAAAGGCGTGACCAAGGCAGTGGGCAATATCAACAGCGATATTCGCGAAGCCTTGATGGGTAAAGATGCGGCTGATCAGAAAAAAATTGATCAGATCATGATTGATCTTGATGGCACTGAAAACAAGTCGAAGTTTGGTGCGAACGCGATCTTGGCGGTTTCTTTAGCAGCAGCAAAGGCCGCCGCTATTTCAAAAGATATGCCACTTTATGAGCATATCTCTGAGGTTAATGGTGATTCGGGTTATACCCTGCCTGTTCCGATGATGAACATCATTAACGGTGGCGAACACGCAGATAATAACGTTGATATTCAAGAGTTTATGATTCAGCCAGTGGGCGCGAGCACGATGGATGAGGCCATTCGCTATGGCGCTGAAATCTTCCAGCACTTGAAAAAAGTTTTGCAAGACAAGGGCTTAAGTACAGCTGTTGGTGATGAAGGCGGTTTTGCTCCGGACTTGGGCTCAAACGAAGAAGCGCTACAAGTGATCTCTCAAGCGGTTGAAAACGCAGGTTATAAGCTAGGTGAAGACGTGACGCTGGCGCTTGATTGTGCGGCATCAGAGTTCTATAAAGACGGCAAATATGTGCTTGCAGGTGAAGGCAAGAGCTTCACGAGTGAAGAATTCGCTGATTACTTAGCTGACCTAGTAGCTCGTTATCCTATTATCTCAATTGAAGATGGTATGGACGAGAGCGACTGGGATGGTTGGAAAGTGCTTACCGATAAAATCGGTGAGAAGGTTCAACTAGTTGGTGACGATTTGTTTGTGACCAATACGAAGATTTTGAAAGAGGGCATCGATAAAGGCATCGCGAACTCAATTTTGATCAAGTTTAACCAGATTGGCTCGCTGACAGAGACATTGGAAGCGATCAACATGGCTAAAGAAGCCGGTTATACTGCGGTTATCTCTCACCGAAGCGGTGAAACAGCTGACACAACGATTGCAGATCTTGCTGTAGCAACTTCAGCAGGTCAAATCAAAACGGGCTCATTGTGTCGTTCTGACCGTGTTGCCAAATATAACCGACTTATTCGTATTGAAGAAGCGTTAGATCTTGCGATTTACCGCGGTAAGGCGGAATTTACCTTTTTGAAATAAACCATGAGCCTTCGCCTGATTCAATTAACGACAGTCC
>JAXHSS010000150.1:0-3862 GCA_034190675.1 Pseudomonadota bacterium | reverse complement strand
AATCGCCAAAATTCAGCGGTTTTTTTTGCGGTTTGTTTTTTTTTCAGGCAAAATGCCGATTCAAAATAATTACCTTGAGGACAGTGAATGAGTGATGCTATCGAAATGGAAGGTACCGTACTTGATACGTTGCCTAATACGATGTTCCGTGTTGAGCTAGAAAATGGCCACGTGGTAACAGCGCACATTTCAGGAAAGATTCGAAAGAACTATATCCGTATCTTGACAGGAGACCGTGTCAAAGTGGAAATCTCTCCTTATGACCTGAGCAAAGGTCGCATTACTTATCGCATGAAGTAGTTACTGCCTCATTCTGAACAAAAAAGCCCGTCTTTCGACGGGCTTTTTTATTTTAGCAACTCAATAGTTAGTCGCGTTTAAGACTAATGTATGGTTTCAGGAATGCTGTCGTTTTCAGCCGTTTGTGTTGGCGTAATGACGAGCTCAATTTCCCCATTTTCACCAAGCTTCGCTAAAACCTCACCGCCCGATTCAGCCAACTCACCAAACAATAGCTCTTCAGCTAGTGGTTGCTTAAGCTTTTCTTGAATCAAGCGCTTCATTGGACGTGCGCCCATTAGCTTGTCATAACCATGATCAGCTAAATAGTTACGAACATCGTCTTCCAGCAATAACAAGACGTTTTTGTCATCCAATTGCGATTGAAGCTCAGTAATGAACTTATCAACAATATGTACAATCACCTCTTGGCCCAATGGCTCGAACTGAACAATCGCATCCAGACGGTTTCTAAACTCAGGCGTGAACAAACGGTTAATCTCTTCACGGCTATCGCTGGTATGATCCTGTTCCATAAAGCCCATTGACTTTCGACTAACACGTGCAGCACCAGCATTGGTTGTCATGATAATAATGGCATGGCGGAAGTCCGCTTGCTCTCCGTTATTATCTGTCAACTTACCATGATCCATCACCTGTAATAAGATATTGAAGATGTCAGGATGCGCCTTCTCAATCTCATCGAGCAAGATAATACAATGCGGCGTTTTATTGACCGCATCTGTGAGTAAGCCAGCCTGATCATAACCGACATAACCTGGAGGCGCACCGATCAAACGTGACACTGCGTGACGCTCCATATATTCAGACATATCAAAGCGCACAAGCTCAAGATTAAGCTGTTTGGCTAATTGTCGGCAAACTTCTGTCTTACCCACACCCGTTGGGCCCGAGAACAGGAAATTAGCAATGGGTTTGCCAGGCTCTTTCAAACCAGAGCGAGACAGTTTGATCGCTTGATCCAGCGCATCAATCGACTCGTCTTGACCAAAAATGGTCAATTTCAAATTACGTTTCAAATGACGCAATAACTCGACATCGTTTTTGCTCACTTGTTTTGACGGAATTTGTGCAAACGTCGCGACGACTTTTTCAATATCGTCTTCGTTGATCGTCGGTAAAGGATTTTCGGCTTTGAGGTTCGCGAGCTTTCTTGCTGCGCCAGCCTCATCCAATACATCAACCGCCTTATCAGGCAGATGGCGTTTTTGGATAAACCGATCTGAAAGCTCGACCGCCGCTCGAATGGCATCCTCGGTGTATTTCACACCATGATACTCTTCAAACAGGTCTTTAGCACCCGTCAAAATTTCAACAGCTTCATCCAAAGAAGGCTCTTTCACGTCAATCTTCTGGAAGCGGCGTGATAACGCACGGTCTTTGTCAAAAATCTGCTGATATTCTTGGTAAGTGGTTGAGCCGATACATTTTAGCTCGCCATTGGCTAGCATCGGTTTCAATAAGTTCGACACATCCAATGTACCACCTTGAACCATGCCAGCTCCAATGATGGTGTGGATTTCGTCAATGAACAAAATCGGATGCTCAAAATTCTTCAACATCGACAAAATGTTTTTTAAGCGTTTTTCAAAATCGCCGCGATACTTAGTGCCTGCCAACAATGAGCCAACATCCAAAGAAAATACCGTTGCATTCAATAGTGGTTCGGGCACATCACCTTCAACGATTTTACGGGCTAACCCTTCAACGATCGCCGTTTTACCCACGCCGGCCTCACCCACCAATAACGGGTTGTTCTTACGGCGACGGCTTAGGATATGCGCCATTCGATCTAGCTCTTTCGCACGGCCAATAAGTGGGTCGATTTTGCCCTTTTTCGCTTTTGCGTTTAGATTGATCGCAAATTCTTCGAGGTTTTCTTTACCCGGATTGCCTTCAGGCATTTGTTCAACGGAGTTATCGCTATCGGTGCGACCCATTTCGTGGCTGATATACTGAATGACATCCAAGCGGGTAATGCCTTGTTTTTTAAGCAAATACACGCCGTAGCAGTCTTTTTCGCTGAATAAGGCGATCAGCAAATGAGCGCCTGATAATTGGTCAATATTAGCATTTTGCGCATGAAAAATAGCGCGTTGCAATACGCGGTCAAAACCAACGGTTTGGACAATATCCGCAGCGGCTTGGTCGCTCACTGGAACATTTTTAGCAATGAAGGCTTCAAGCTCTTCAGTGAGCTTTTCCAGGTCTGCCCCACAAGCAACCAAAACCTCAGCCGCACTTTCATTGTCTAAAAGCGCAAGCAATAACTGCTCAATCGTGAGGAACTCATATTGCTGAGTGCGCGCACGATAACGAACATGTTTCAGGGTTTTTTCTAAATCAGCGTCAAACATAGATTTCTCGCTTTTCTGTGATTACTTCTCTTGTATGGGGATGATTTACTCAGGTTCAATAACACAGCGCAGCGGGTGGTCATTTTGCTTTGCACAATTGATAACCATGTGTGCTTTGGTTTCAGCAATTTCACGGCTGAATATACCGCAGACAGCTTTTCCGCGGTGATGAACTTCCAACATCGTGGTTGTTGCCTGTGCTTCATCCATCGAGAAGAAATGCATAAGCACATCGACAACAAAATCCATCGGCGTAAAGTCATCATTGAGCATCAGCACTTTGAATTGCCGTGGAGCTTCATCATCTAACTGACCAACACCATAGGTATCGGCCTCATCTTCATAATGATCCGAAGGATCATTATTTGTCAAGCTAATGGATGACATGTTCAGAAAATGTGATTTTTGTTTCATGGTTATAAACTGATATACTGACTGATCCGAAATTGACGCAAAAAATGGGCTCAGCAGCCGGCATGACATCCTCAAATGCACTTCGCTACACCCTCTTGGTTTTGGCTGGTCCAGATAGCCAAACACCCTATACTGCCTTGCAAATGGCGAAGTCTATCATCAAACAAGGTTACACTCTAGAACAGGTGTTTTTTTACCACCAAGGCGTGGAGTTAGGTAATGCACTTCGGTTTGTCAGCAGTGATGAAATTAACATCCAAAAGGCCTGGCAAGACTTTGCAAAAAAACAACAGTTGTCACTGAAAGTTTGCATCAGTGCGGCGCTCAGACGCGGCGTTGCCGATGCCGATGAAAGCCAGCGTTACGAATTAATTTCCGCTAATCTTGCTGATGGCTTTGAGCTAGTTGGGCTCGGCAGCCTGGTTGAGGCGACTACCGCCAGCGACCGTGTGATCAGCTTAGGAGCTGGTCAGTGAGTCGCGCTGTTTTTTTGATCGAAAGTGCTGAGCTTGTAAGCCTCAAAGCCCGTGAACTGCTGGATGCGATTATGGCCTTTGCCAGTTTTGACCAAGCGCCTGTACTCATTTTTCGTGGTGATGCTTTATGGCTATTACACAGCCATCAAAATGCGCACTTAATCGACCAAAAACCTTTGCAAGAGCAGTTTCGATTACTCAGCATGATGGGCTTATCGGCAACAGACCTGTGGACAGACGAAGCGAGCTTGAACCAGCTGGGCCTAGACCAGTCGCAACTGTGCATCGATCTACAACGGGCCACAACCGAACAAT
>JAXHSS010000015.1:0-19784 GCA_034190675.1 Pseudomonadota bacterium | reverse complement strand
TGGTGATATTATCGATCGTGGATATAAAAGAAGGAGTATCTGATGGAAGGTTTTGTATGGTTCTACCGCGTTAGTGTTGCGGTAATGGTTATCTCTGTTGTTGGCATTTTCGCACATACGTTTTCTGGTGGAGTAACTCCTGCTGAAGTTAATACACAAGCTGAAATGACAACATGCATTGAATCGTCAAATTGCTCAAACGAAAAAGGCCTGCTGTAAGTCTATAACTTTAGCAAAACGCGGTGAGCTCAGGTGCACATTTGAGTGCCATGATGCATTTATCGCACGTCTAGCTAAACGCAAGGCTAGCTAAAATCGCTGATCGCTGATCGCTGATCGCTGATCATTGAAAAGTTGATGCCAAAAAGGGCGCTTTTGCGCCCTTTTTTGTTAAGCCACTAGAGTTTCTTTAATAAGAGCTCGTTGACCTGCTGAGGGTTTGCTTTGCCTTTTGAGGCTTTCATGATCTGACCAACGAAGAAGCCCAGCATTTTAGGGCGCTTGCTTTCATCCGCATTGCGGTAGTTCTCAACTTGCTGAGGGTTATTGGCGATTACTTCGTCCACGAGTGCCTCGATGGCTCCAGAGTCGGTCACTTGCTTTAAGCCTTCACGCTCGATAATGGTGTCAGCATTATCTTCGCTGTCCAGCATTGCATTAAACACTTGTTTAGCGATTTTAGATGAGATGGTGTTGTCTTTAATGCGCTTAATCATACTGCCCAACTGCTGCGTGGTGACAGGGCTGTCAGCAATACTTTTATCTTCTTTATTGAGCAGGCCAAGTACCTCGGTGATCACCCAGTTGGCACTAAGCTTAGTTTCCCCGTCAGCGGCTTTTACGACGTCTTCAAAGAAGTTGGCCAGTTCGCGCTCGCTGGTTAAGATGTCAGCATCGTAGGTGCTCAGTCCTAGCTCCTCAACAAAGCGCATCTTGCGCTGATCAGGCAGTTCAGGCAACTGGGCACGAATGCTTTCAATATAGTTATCATCGATGATAATCGGCAATAGGTCAGGGCAGGGGAAGTAACGATAGTCGTTTGCTTCTTCTTTGCTACGCATGCTGCGAGTGACGTTTTTATCGCTGTCGTATAAGCGCGTTTCTTGTGTGATTTTGCCGCCCGACTCAAGCACATCGATTTGTCGTTCAATCTCATACTCAGCGGCTTTTTCGACAAAGCGGAATGAGTTTACGTTTTTGATTTCAGTGCGAGTGCCAAAGGCTTCTTGGCCTTGTGGGCGAATAGACACGTTGATGTCACATCGAAATGAGCCTTCTTGTAAGTTGCCGTCGTTAATATCAAGATAGCGAACGATGGCGTAAATCTTACGCAAATAGGCAACAGCTTCAGCTGGGCTTCGAAGGTCAGGTTCAGAGACAATTTCAATCAACGGCGTGCCCGCACGGTTAAGATCAATGCCGCTCATGCCTTGATAAGCATCGTGCACGGACTTTCCTGCGTCCTCTTCTAGGTGAGCACGAGTGACACCAATTCTCTTGGTTTCACCGTTTTCTAATTCGATATCAATATGGCCTTTGCCTACCGTTGGGTGGAATAATTGGCTGGTTTGATAGCCTTTAGGCAGGTCAGGGTAGAAATAGTTCTTACGGTCAAATGCTGAAAAATGATGAATTTCAGCATCAATAGCTAGGCCAAAGCGAACGGCGTATTCGAGCGCTGTTTTATTAAGAACAGGTAATACCCCAGGAAGCGCTAAGTCTACTTCGTTCGCCTGAGTATTGGGTTCAGCACCATAGGCGGTAGAGCTGGCTGAAAAAATCTTTGATTCTGTTTTAAGTTGAGCGTGGATTTCAAGTCCGATAACAGTTTCCCAGTTCATGGTTTACTCCTCAAATCCCGGGGCAACTTGCTGATGCCAGTCAGTGACGCTTTGGTACTGATGAGCAACATTAAGCAATTTGGCTTCTTGTTTGTAAGGGGCGATCAACTGCAAACCGACAGGTAAGCCTTCAGTGAAACCACAAGGAATGGATGCGGCGGGCAAACCAGCAAGGTTCGCTGAAAGGGTGTATATATCGCCAAGGTACATGCTGACAGGGTCACCCGATTTCTCACCGAGCTTGTAGGCGGGTTCAGGTGTTGTGGGGCCAAGAATAATGTCGCACTGTTCAAATGCGGCTAGATAATCTTGACGAATCAGCTGTCGGACTTTTTGAGCTTGAACGTAATAGGCATCGAAAAAACCAGCAGACAACGCGTAGGTGCCGATCAAAATGCGTCGCTTAACCTCATCGCCAAAGCCTTCGCTTCGACTGCGAAAATAAAGGTCTTGCAGGTCGTAGGGGTTATCGCAGCGGTAGCCATAGCGCACACCATCAAAACGCGATAAGTTGGAAGAAGCCTCAGCCGGAGCAATGATGTAGTAGCATTGAACGCTTAGGCGCACATGTGGCAGATCTACTTCAACGCAGGTGGCGCCAAGCTTTTCTAGCTCGTCTTTTGCTTTTGCAATGACATCGCCCATTGTAGGGTTGAGTCGCTCATCAAAAAATGGCTTAGGCAAACCAATACGCAAGCCTTTAAGTGACTGATTGAGCTGAGCTGTAAAATCAGGGGCGGGCTCGTTAAGACTGGTAGAGTCTTTTTCATCAAAGCCTGACATCGCATTTAGCAATAAGGCAAGATCTTCAGCGGAGCGCGCCATCGGGCCTGCTTGATCCAAGCTAGAAGCAAAAGCGATCATGCCAAATCGTGAGCAACGGCCATAGGTTGGTTTAATACCCGAAATGCCGCAAAAAGCCGCTGGCTGTCGGATCGATCCGCCGGTATCCGTGCCTGTTGCTAATGGCGCTAAACCTGCGGCAATCGCTGCGGCACTGCCGCCTGAAGAGCCACCAGGAACATGTTCAAGGTTCCATGGGTTTTTCGCTGGCCCATAAAAGCTGCTTTCATTGGAAGAGCCCATTGCAAACTCATCCATATTGACCTTGCCTAGAGCAACTAAGCCAGCCTGCTGACATTGCTGCGTAACTGTCGATTCATAAGGTGCAATAAAGTTATCAAGCATTTTAGAGCCGCAGCTGGTTTTGACGCCGTCGGTGCAAAAAATATCTTTGTGAGCGATAGGAATCCCCGTAAGTGCGCTTGCTTGGCCGCTGGCAATTTGCTCATCGGCAGCTTTTGCTTGAGCTAGGGCAAGCTCGGGTGTAACCGTGATAAAGCTGTTGATTTTATCGTCATGACGCTGGATTCGAGCTAAATAATGCTCAGTCAGCTCTTGGCTTGAAAACTGTTTACTCGCCAGTCCTTGGGTTAATTGCGCTAAAGAAAGTTGATGTAAGCTCATTAGTCGATCACCTTAGGCACGAGATAAAGCCCTTCATGGGTTGCTTGTGCGGTTGTTTGTAGCTTTTCGCGATCAATAGCTGCGTTTACTTGATCTTCACGAAGGCGCTGAGTGAATTCTAATGGATGCGCCATTGGCTGAATATCTGAGACATCCACATCCTGAAGTTGGTCGGCCATCGCCAAGATTTCATTCATTCGTTCAGTGAGCTGTGGAATGCTGGCTTCATCTAGGCCTAGACGCGCAAGCGTAGCGATTTGTTTGAGTTCGTTACTATCGATCGACATGGCATTTTTTGCGTTAAAAAGGACTGGCAACATTACCATATTATCGACTTGCTCTAAAGCCTTGTGCTTGTTAAAGTATGTCGGTATTTTTAGTCGCCTTTCGCACTTTTTTTACGCGGTTTTTTGTAAGGCGCTTTTGCATCAGAATTTAAGGTTATTTATGTCATTGATTAAACGCTTCCGTCATTATTTTTCTAACGATTTATCAATTGATTTGGGTACGGCCAACACACTGATTTACATGCGTGACAAAGGCATTGTGCTCAATGAGCCCTCTGTAGTGGCTTTGAAAACAACAGGCAATACCAAGTCGGTTCTTGCGGTAGGTAATTCAGCTAAGCGCATGCTGGGTCGAACGCCGATGGATATTGAGACAGTTCGCCCGATGAAAGACGGCGTGATCGCTGACTTTGATGTGACTGAAAAAATGCTTCAAGCATTTATCCGTAAAGTTCATGAAAAGTCGTTACTGCCGCCAAGTCCGAGAGTGTTGGTTTGTGTTCCCTGTTTGGCAACCAAAGTTGAGCGTAAATCGATTCGTGAAACCGTATCTAATGCAGGCGCGGTTGAGGTTTATCTTTTTGATGAGCCGATGGCGGCGGCCATTGGTGCAGGTATGCCAGTGCATGAGGCCATGGGTTCGATGGTGGTTGATATCGGTGGTGGTACCACTGAAATCGCAATTATCTCGTTAGATGGTATTGTTAATAAGGATTCGATTAATTTTGGAGGCGATACGTTTGATCAAAACATTGTTTCCTATGTTCGTCGTCAATATGGCTGCAAAATCGGTGAAACCACGGCTGAGCAAATCAAAATTGAAGTAGGTTCTGCCTGTGTAGATGAAGAAGTACGCGAAATTGATGTCCGTGGTCTGAATTTGGCCGAGGGTGTGCCTCGCAGCTTTACAATGACTAGCGAAGAAGTACTTGAAGCGATTCGTGAAACATTAACGAGCATTGTCGATGCCGTGAAAAAAGCCCTTGAAAAATGCCCGCCAGAGCTGGCTTCTGATATTGCTGAGCGCGGTATTGTAGTGACAGGTGGTGGTGCGCTATTGCGTAATCTTGACCGCTTAATTCGTGAAGAAACTAGCCTGCCCGTTGTGATCGCTGATGATTGCTTGAACTGCGTGGCAAAAGGCGGTGGAATGGCTTTAGAAATGTACGATAAGAAAACACTAGAGGCTTTGTCGTCTAACTAGTTCTTATGGCTTTTAACTCCCAGTATTCAACTTCAGCCAACTCTATTAGTTGGCTGTTTTTGTTTTATTGCTTTGGTTTTTTAGCGGTTTTATACCTCGTTGATTCGCATACTCGGGTCTTAAAACCTTTGCATCAGGGGCTTTCGTTCGTAGCTTCGCCCGTTCGGGCGCTTGCCTCAACGCCGCAGCAGCTACTTGATGGCTGGGATAACAATGTTAAGCGTTATGAGCAACTTCTTGATGAGCGCGATGAGCTTGCTCGGGCTAATTCTGAAATGCAGGTGAGCTTATTGGAGCTAGCCTCACTTCGTGCAGAAAATGTTAGGTTGCGTGAGCTTTTACGTTCAACCCAAATTTTGCCCAAAAATTATCAAGCCGC
Source organism: Pseudomonadota bacterium (assembly GCA_034190675.1). Lineage (GTDB taxonomy): Bacteria > Pseudomonadota > Gammaproteobacteria > Pseudomonadales > JAXHSS01 > JAXHSS01. The sequence goes on along the minus strand of JAXHSS010000015.1, from coordinate 14,606 downwards.
AGAAATTTTGAGTATTCGCTATGTCGGCGATCAGCAGGAAGTGATGATCAACCAAGGAGCACAAAGCGGTGTGTTTGAGTCTCAAGCGGTATTGGATGCATCAGGCTTAATGGGGCAGGTGGTCGAAGTGTTTGACTCGCAAAGCCGTGTGGTTTTGATTAACGACTCACGCCATCGTACACCCGTTATGCTAATTAGAAATGGTGTTCGAGGCATTGTTCGTGGTCGAGGTGAGTCTCGTCAATTGGCGATGGATATACCGAAATTGAACGCCGATCTTTCAGTCGGTGATTTATTGGTTTCCTCTGGATTAGGAGGTGTTTTTCCTCAGGGTTATCCTGTTGGAACGATTATTGAGATTAAACCGACCAGTAGCGAAGCATTCATTCGAGCGATCATTCAGCCATCAGCTAATCTTTCAACTTCTAGCCATGTTTTGTTAGTAACCGAAGAGCCTGAGCAAAATGCGCTTGAACGTAACGCTTCAGAAGCTAACACTTCCCAGAATGAATCGTTAGCACAACCTGAAGAGGCAACACCATGATCGCGATTCTTTGGTTGTTGATGATGCTCTTAACCACCTTGCTAGCCATCATGGTGCTTCCTGTTTGGGTGGACTGGTTGGCACCTAATTGGGCCATGCTGTTTGTTATCTTTTTTGCCTATTTTGCGCCAAGTCGACTTCAGTTAATTGGCGTTTTAGTTTTTTCCATTCTTTTGGATAGTTGTTTTCAGTTGCCGCTTGGCACGTTTGGCCTTGCATTGTTTCCTGTGGCGTTTTTGATCAGCAAGTTTAATCGAACAGCTCGAGAGCTTAACGCCTTGGCTCAGGTGCTTTTCATTTTGCTGACATGCCTTTGGCATCAAGTTGTTTTCGATATTTTGCTGACTCAAGGCGGAACGTCTATCCTAAATCCGAATAATTTTGGCCTGTTAAAACTGTTCACGACGGGAATGGTTTGGCTCATTTACCGCGGACTCTCACGCTTGATTTATGGCAAAAGATATCACTACTAGCCTAAGTCAGATGAGAATTTTGATGGCTCGTGCTAACGTAGAGACTCTTTTGTGGTCAAAAGCTAATCACGTAATTCGTCACGACGCTGCATGAATATATTTTCTCTGCTTTTTCGCATCGTTCGCTATCTCGTTTGGCGCAGCTTTTTGTGGCTGTGTTTATTGATGGTAGGCTATCTGCTGGCGATTCGTTTGGCCGTGGTATTCATGCCATATTATCAGCAATCGGTGTTAAGTTTTTTTCAGAAAAACTCGCAGGTGCCATTCACTATTGGCAAGATTTCGATCAGTGAAAACCGCATCTCGCCAACCATTCAATTAGAAAATATTCGTATTGAAAGTAATGACGACTCGATTGATCTCGCTATTGATGTCCGACGAGCAGAAGGGCACTTAAACCTGCCAAAGTCGCTTATTTACCGACAGCCGATCTTTGACCAATTATTTGTTTTTGACGCCAAAATTGATAGCGCTATTTATGACCTGAGCTTTTTTTCTGATACACAAGAAAGTGACAATGAGGGGTTTTCTGCATTAGTTCGATGGTTTGAGAAACAGCCCAATGTCTTTTTAACGCAGTTTTCCGGGCAGATCACCCAAGCTGATAAGGCTTGGCAGTTTAATGAGCTTGAAGCGTTTTGGTTTAAGAGTGATCAACGATATCTCAATATTTTGCAAGAGGGCAGCAGCCTAATTAAAGCGCATTATCGCGGCAGTATTTATAATTTATCGTCTTCAAAACTGCAGGCTCGAGGCCGGATTAACCCTGGGCCTTTGATTAATACCTTATTGAACCAAAATAATAAGATGGATGATGCGAGCATGGCCTTTTATGTCCAAGCGGATAAGAAGCAGCTTAAGTTTTCGCTGGATGCTCAGTTGTCGAATTATATTTATCGCGCTTATCGCGATGTGCAGTTGTCCGATGTAGCCATGCCCACACATGGGTATTATCGATTTGGTGCTGAAGTGCTGGCGTTTTCCGTTCAGCCGTTGAAAGGCATGATCAACGGTGAGTTGGTGGAGTCTTCTATCGAGGCGGAATACGACTTAAAGCGTAACGAGATTTTGGCGCTGCGCTTAGATAAATTTGAAATCGACCATTTATTGCAACTGGCTCAGTTTGAGCTGGAGCGTGAGTTTCAAGAGTTAATTCCGGCATTTAATCCGACGGGTCGTATTCAGCGGCTGGAAATTTTGGGCCAGACAGAAGCGTTGGAGGATCTAGTCGTATCAGCCAATATTAAAGGCTTGTCGGTCAATCAGGTCGGCGAATTCCCAGGGGTGCAAGATCTTGATTTTTCCATCACTGGCCTAAATGAGCAGCTGGTGTTTGCTTTTAAGGATGAACAATTAAAGCTGGATTATCCGCTGTTTGATCAAACGTTTGAGTTGGGTTTAAAAGGCAATTTGGTTTTTAAGCCTTGGCAGGAATTTTGGAAACTCTCTTCTGATAAGCTTCAGATCGACGATCAATACCAATCCACGCGATTGATAATAAACGTAGCTCGGGAAGGGCTAAATGAGCTTAATCTAGGTATTCATGCAGAGTCAGCACTTGAAGATATGACCAAAGCCAAGCGCTATGTCCCGATGCAATTACTCTCAAGCGATTTAGCTAACTGGTTTAGAAAAGGCTTTAAAGCCGGCGTGGCGGATCGAATCAGTTTACTATACCAAGGCAATGTTCTGGAGCCAGAATTGCCTAATGATCCCGATCGATTGTCCGTGGGTTTTTGGGTGAATCAAACCGACATTGACTTTCTTCCTGACTGGCCGCATTTAGAGCAAGTTAATGGGCGAGTGATACTGAATGGCCCAGCTGAATTTTCGATCGATAGCTTACGCTTTTTGGGTGCACGTTTTGGCGCGGCGCAGGGGGAAATCGCTAATGACGGGGTTGGGACTCGTTTGAGCTTTCCTGAAATGCAATTTAAGGGCTCCGTGGATTCTATGCTTGTCGCGATGCGTGAGGCGGAGTTTTTTACGCAAACGATTCCAGCTGATATTCTAGATCTTGAATGGCAGGGGCCAATCGCTGGGCGCGGCAGCATGGATATTCCTTTTTACGACAGTCGTGCTATCGAAGTCGTGATTGATGCCGATGTAGTGGACAATAACATGCGCTGGAAAGGCTTTCCTGCGCCATTTACTGACATCAGAGGTGGTTTTTATTTGAATACTCTGGAGTCGGTTGAATTACGTAACCTGAAAGGTAAAACCGTCGACGCTGACTTTGTAGCGAGCATGCGCTACGGGTTTACTGATCAACAAGTGACAGCTTCAGGATGGATGCCGGCGGTCATGCCGGCCAAAGTTGCAACGCTTTACTTTCCTAATTTGCAATCTGATTTTGATCGAATTTTACTGGGTAAAACCAGCGCAAAACTTTTTGCTAATTATGATGGTAACCTGAATCAGGGCGAATTGATGATTTCTAGCCCGATGAAAGGGGTGGAGTATCAGTTGCCTAGCCCATTTGGTAAGCCCGCGCAGCAAAAACAAAGAGCTGTGATACGCCTTCCTTTAGGTAATGCAGAGCTTCCAGCAAAAGCGTGGCTTGGGCCTCATAGCCTAGCCGCTAAATGGCAGCCAGATGGGGCTTTGGCGGGCATGAGTGTGGGCGTTAATCAGCCGCAACCGCCATTGGTCGTTGCCGAATCGATTCAAATCGATGGCGATATGTATCGATTATCCATTGTGGATTGGTTAGATTTTTTGGCCAAGCATGAGCCGCAACAGATAAACAGTATCGAACAACAGAAAACCTCTCCTTATTGGCTTGGGCTGCCGATGACGGTCAATTTGGCGGTAGACCATGTGACCGCTTCCGAGAATTGGACCCTTTCGGAGATGCAAATTGATGTGCAAGAATCGCCGTTACAATGGGCAGCAAGTAGCGACTCTGCTGATTTGGTCGCTGAGTTTATCTGGCCTAAAAACATTGGTGCAACAACGACATCCAGCCTAACGGTCGAGACGATCACCTTGCCGTATCAAAAGCGCAGTGGTGCGCCGCAAAAAGAGGCGTTTGTTAGCTCCTATGGTTTTGATGATTGGGGGCAAATTGATACCCAAATCAAGCGCTTAAATTTGGGGGATCAGCATCTAGGTCAGCTTAGCTTTATAGCGAGTTTAAGCCCCGATGAAGTGCAAATTAATTCGATCAATGGTCAGATTTATGGCTTTGATATTCTGGGTGATGCTCGCTGGACAGAGCGAAATGGGGTGTTATTTAATGAGCTAACAGGCGTTGCCACGGCCAGCAATTTTGAGCAAATTATTGGCTTTAACCAGTTACCTAAATTTGCCTCGGGTGGAGGCCCAGTTGAGCTAGAGTTTTCTGCTTTTTGGCCTGGGCGAATGGAAAGCGCGAGGTTAGACAATATCGAAGCGGCCCTGCGTTTTCACTCAGGTGCGGGCTCGTTTAATGACGTGCCTAATAGCTTTGCTTTAAAAGCGTTATCTATTTTCAATGTGGCCAATTGGCAGCGACGCTTGCGTTTAGATTTTGGCGATTTATACGCGCCTGGCATTGGGTTTGATCGCATTGATGGTCTGATGCGTTTAAGCGAAGGCAAAATGCAAATTGAACATGCTAGAATCGAAGGCATCGCGATCAGCGCTACCATGCAGGGCGAGCTGGATTTATTATCCAACCAAGTGGACGTTGATGCGCAGGTCGAACTGCCGCTCAATGTGTCTGACCCTGTGACTTGTGTGGCTGCATTACCTGTATGTTTCGGCGGCTTTGTTTGGGAATTGTTTACCGATGAAGCCCTGCATGAGCAAACCAAAGTAAACTATCACGTTTCGGGGACAGTGAAGTCGCCAAAATTTACACCAATCAAGAAATAAAGAGTCAATCCTAAGATGCAATTAAGCCATTATTTTTCTCCATTGAGCGCTGACGAACTCCATGATGCACTGAGTATTTTGCGTCAATCCAGTGCTGATTACGGTGATATATATTTGCAACATCAAGTCGTTGAGTCTTGGGCTCTGGATGAGGGTGTGGTTAAACATGGCACCTATTCGATTGAGCAGGGCATTGGCCTGCGACTTATTCAGGGCGAGCAAACCAGCTTTGCCTGCATGGATGGCTTCGGTGCTAAACCGCTGATGAGCGCAGCAAAGCAATGCCAGCATGCCTTTACACAAGGTGATAAAAACTCAAATCTGTCGCTCAAAAAGAGCGACTTGACCCAGCAGCTTTATCTCGATGATAAAGCCGATACGGGATTTAATGCTGACGATAAAGTGGCGTTACTCAAAACAATTGAAGCCAAGGCAAAAGCGCTAGACACCAAGGTGGCACTGGTGAATGCAAGCTTGATTTGTGTTTATGAGCACGTTGGTGTGCTGCAATTTGATGGATGCTATCAAGAAGAGGCGAGGCCACTGATCCGCTTGAACATCACCGTAGTGGCGCAGGACGAACAAGGCCAGCGTGAACGTGGCTCATCGGGCGCTGGTGGGCGCTATGCGCTCAGTGAGTTAGTTGCGGCAACGGTGGTTGATGGTTTAGTTGAAGAAGCCGTTCGTTTAGCTGTGTTGAACCTTGGCGCGAAGGGTTCTCCTGCCGGTGTTTTCCCCGTGGTATTGGGCAGCGGCTGGCCGGGGGTATTGCTTCATGAGGCGGTAGGACATGGGTTGGAGGCTGATTTTAATCGAAAAAAAACCTCGATTTTTGCTGATAAGCTTGGTCAACAGGTGGCTTCAGAGCTGTGTACGGTGGTTGATGATGGCACACTTCGTGACCGAAGAGGCTCGCTGCAAATGGACGATGAAGGCCATCCGAGTCAATACAATGTGCTGATTGAAAATGGCAAACTAACAGGCTATATGCAAGATTATCAAAACGCGGCATTAATGAATATGGCTCAGACGGGTAATGCGCGTCGTGAGTCTTATGCGCATTTACCGATGCCGCGCATGACTAACACCTACATGTTAGCGGGCGAAAGCCAGGCCGATGACATCTTAGCTTCACTGGATCGTGGTTTATATGCCGTTAATTTTGCAGGGGGACAGGTGGATATTACCTCAGGGCAATTCACCTTTACGACCAGTGAGGCCTATTGGGTTGAAAATGGCAAGATTCAATACCCAGTTAAGCGTGCTACGTTGACCGGTAATGGCCCTGAGGTGATGCAAAAAATTAGCATGGTGGGCAATGATTTGGCACTTGATGCTGGTATCGGTGTCTGCGGTAAGGCAGGTCAAAGTGTGCCTGTCGGTGTTGGTCAGCCGACCTTGCGCGTGGAGCAATTGATTGTTGGAGGAAGCGAGCTATGAGTTTAGCTTCAGAAAAATCAAGTCAATCACGCAAACGCGTCACGCTTGCACTGACGGGCGCCTCAGGTGCGCCTTACGGTTTAAAATTATTGGAGCAATTGCTTGCGGCAGATTGCGAGGTGTTTTTGTTAATGACAAAAGCGGCGCACTTGGTTGTTGCTACAGAGACATCATGGCAGATACCTGGCAAAGTTCAGGCGGCTCAGTCTTATTTAGAGGAGCGCTTGCCACTAGCAAAAGATCGATTAACGGTTCTCGGCCAAGACCAATGGTTTACACCACCGGCATCAGGTTCAGGAAAAGTCGATGCGATGATTGTTTGTCCCTGTAGTATGGGCAGCTTGTCTGCTATAGCCACCGGGGCGAGCAATAATTTGATGGAGCGAGCAGCCGATGTCATGCTCAAAGAGCGCAAGCCGCTGATTATTGTCCCGCGTGAAACGCCATTCAATAGTATTCATCTTGAGAATATGTTGAAGCTCTCTCAAATGGGTGTTGTTATCCTGCCAGCTAGTCCAGGCTTTTACCATGAACCTACTACGATCGATGATTTAGTTGATTTTGTGGTGGCTCGCATTTTAAAGCAGTTAGGGATTGAGCAAACGTTGCTTAACCATTGGGGCGAATCTTCCTAATAATTACCACCTAAACTGAGACTGTCTGCGCTTGAGTTAAAGACCGTTAGACCAGCAGGCATAAAAAAACGGAGCCAACACAGCTAACACTGCGTTTAATACTCCGTTTTTTAGCGGTTAACGTCGCTTTAAAGGATTAAAAGCTAAACGTGACACCGATATAAGGGCGAGAAGAAACTTCTAGATTATCTGCACCGCCAAACTGCGTTTCATCAAGATTAACGTTGATAAAACGGTAACCCGCATAAGCAGACAACTGGTTTGAGAAAGGGTATTCAACTTCAAAACCAAACTCGCTGTAGCTTTCCATATCGCCAAACGAAATGATATCAGGGGCGTAGAAAGCATAACCATTGAAGTAAATGATATTCTGCGATGTTTCAAGCGTGAACTGTAGCTCACCGCCTAGTGGAAGGCCAACAAGCGTATCGTCAAGCTCTTCGCTATTAACGGCTACGACTTTACCACCAAATTTGAAGCTAAGCACTTCGTTCAGTGGTTGATGCAATAAGAAGCCACCCGCTAAGGTCATGGTTTGATCATCAAGATCGAAGTCATCAATTTTTGATCCTTCAGAGTAAAGAACATCGGCAATGACGTAGTAATTTGCTTCGGTTAACGGCATCGCAATATTGCCGCGAACTTCTGCGTCATTTAGATCAAACGATAGATCTGTCGCCTGCGTGCTGCCCATTGCAAGGAAGAGTGCAGCAGCATATCCCAACTTTTTCATCAAAAACTCCAATTATTGAATTGTTGTTCTCATTATAGGGTGCTGTTGATTGGAAACAAGCACCTTAGATTTGATTTTGCTGAAAGCCTAAAAGCAGCATGGCGTTGGTTTTAAGTGACTAATTTACCTTGATGTTGAAGATCAGCATGGTAAGACGATCGGACCATAGGGCCTGAGGCAATACTTTTGAAGCTCATTGCTTCGCCAATTTCGGCATAACGCGCAAATTCATCAGGGTGAACATAGCGTTGAACCGGCGCATGAAACTTACTCGGTTGAAGGTATTGACCAATCGTGACCATATCCACCTTATGCGCTTTGAGATCTTTTAGCGTTTCAATAACCTGCTCTTCAGTTTCTCCGAGTCCAACCATGATGCCTGATTTGGTATCCGTTTCAGGTCGAGCTTCTTTGAACAGCTTTAGCAGGTCCAAAGAGTGTTGGTAGTCTGAACCCGGGCGCATCGCTTTGTAGAGTGAAGGTACGGTTTCAATATTATGGTTAAAGACATCAGGCGGAGTGGCGGTGAGTATCTTCAATGCCACATCCATACGGCCACGAAAATCAGGGACTAGTACTTCAATTTTGGTGTTAGGGCACTGGCTATGAACGGCTTCAATGCAGTCGACAAAATGCTGAGCGCCGCCATCAAGAAGGTCGTCGCGGTCAACAGAGGTGATCACAACGTATTTTAAGTTAAGCTCGTGAATGGCTTCAGCCAAATGCTGTGGTTCTTGAGCATCCAGCGCATTAGGGCGGCCATGAGCAACATCGCAAAACGGGCAGCGTCTGGTGCAGATATCGCCCATGATCATAAATGTCGCTGTGCCTGAGCCAAAACACTCAGGAAGATTAGGGCAGGCGGCCTCTTCACAAACGGTGTTGAGCTTTTGGTTTCTGAGCATGCCTTTAATGCGCTGAATTTCGCCATTATTTGGCACACGAACACGAATCCAGTCGGGCTTACGAATATAAGTTTCTGTAGGCTCGATTTTAATTGGAATGCGATCGGTTTTGTCTTTGCCTCGTAACTTTACGCCGGGCTCAATCTTGACTGGCTTTGCTCGTGGTTCACTCATAATTACTCCAGTGTTTCGGCCAAAATGTCCGACACGCTAGCAGGTTCAAAAATAGTATGGCCATTATACCCCAACTGTTTGGCCAATACTTGCGCTAAATCACGCATCGCCTTGTTGATACTTGGCAGTGGCTTCCCTTGGCTTAAGTGGTCGACGATCTGGGTCATTTGCAGCGAAGCATAACCGCAGGGGTTGATCATATGAAAGGGGGTTAAATCCATGGATAAGTTCAGTGAAAGGCCATGATAGCTGCCTTTTTTGGTCATTCTGAGGCCGATGGAACCAATTTTTTTATCCTCAATATATACCCCACGTGCCTCGCTGTCGCCACGGGCTTTGAGGCCAAGCTGCTCCAAATAATGAACCATTGCAGACTCGATACCTGAAACGAAATCTTTGGTTTTTTGGCGCCGCCTTTCTGTGTCGCAGAGTAAATAAATAACGATTTGACCAGGGCCATGGTAAGTGACTTGCCCGCCTCGGTCAGTCTGAACAATGGGAACAGCATCGTGTTGAAGGATATGCTCTGCTTTGCCAGCTCGGCCTTGCGTGAAAACCGGCTCGTGCTCGACAAGCCAGAGCTGGTCTGGCGCACCAGGACCACGCTTGGCGGTATAGTCACGCATGGCATCAAAAATGATGGTGTAGTCGCGCTCAATGATCGGGCGAATTTGTACGTGCTCTTCCGGCTCGCGCATTACAGGAACAGTTTGATAATGCTGGACTCGTGAAAGCTCTGATAGACCTTTTCGACTTGCTGTTTGTCCTCAAATGTCACTGAGCAGGTCATGGAGATGAACGTTCCTTTCGCACTGGTTTTTAAGGTGAAATTTTCAGGGTCATGGCAAAGCGAACAGTCTGAAAAAATACGCACAACCTCTGCTTTAAGCTCGGCTGAAGCATCGGCCATGATCTTTAGGTTAGCTTGATGGGGAAATTCCCATAAATCTTCATTAATCATATCTACCTCAGGAAAATAAGCTGAGAATCCATTGCCATATTCTTAAGAAGAAATTAGCTTCATTCACATCTTCAAGAGCAAAAACAGGCTCTTGCAGCAATACCATGCCTTGTTCGGCGGTGACGGTTAGTGTGCCAACCTGTTGGCCACGCTGAATCGGTGCCTGCAAAGGCTCGATATTTTCAATAGTGGCAACGATGTTTTCTACCTGCTCCTTAGGATAGGTGAGATACACATCGTCAAATCGGCCGACATTTACGGTTTTCTTAGCGCCATACTCAACTGTAGACTGTGAAATAGCGCTTTCTTTGGGGTAAATCTTTTCGGTGGTGAAAAAACGAAAACCGTAATTCAACAGGCGTTGAGACTGTTCTGCGCGCGCTTTTTTGCTGTCAGTATTGAACACCGCGCTGATCAGGCGTTGCTCATTGCGCTTACCCGAGGCAACGAGGCAATAGCCGGCTTCATCGGTATGGCCTGTCTTCAGTCCATCGACGCTTTGATCACGCCAGAGCAATAAATTGCGGTTTAATTGTCGAACGCCGTCATGGGTGAACTCTTTTTCTTTGTAGGTGGCGTAATATTGCGGGAACTCTTGAATGATCGCGCGCGCTAATACGGCCATGTCGTAAGGCGTGGAGTAGTGGTTTTCTACTGGCCAACCCGTTGCGTTCTCAAAGTGGGTGTTTTCCATGCCCAGTTTTTCCGCCATTTCATTCATTTTTTCTACGAATACGGCCTCATCAGCGTAAACATGTTCCGCTAATGCAACACTGGCGTCATTACCTGAAACAATAACCAGTCCTTTTATCAGCTCTTGAACAGTGACTTTTTCGCCTTGGCGAAGGAACATCTTAGAGCCACCCATGCTATGAGCGGTTTCACTGACGGTGACAATATCATCAAGTGCAATAATGTCGTCTTCCAGTGCATCATAAACGACATAGGCGGTCATGAGTTTGGTCATGCTGGCAGGTGGTAGCTTGGCATGTGGGTTATTTTCTGCAATGATGTTGCCACTTTGCGCTTCCATTAATACCCATGCTGAGGCCTTAAGCTTGGGCTGAGTAACCGCGTGGGACAGACTAAAGAAGGCGCAAAGCGACAATACAAAAACGTGACGTAAAATTCGTAAAAACATACTTAAAAACAGCTACAATTGATTAAAACTATACGCGCTATTCTACACCAAAAGCGCATGACGATAAATTGACACGCAATGAAACAATTAGTTCGCGATATTTGGACCATCTTAACGCCTCACCAGCGACAACGCTTTCTGATTTTACAGGTGTTGATGATCGTGAGCGCCTTCTTTGAATTATTTTCTCTTTCATTGATCGCACCATTTATTGCGGTGTTATCAAACCCCAGCTTGTTTTACACTCAGCCAGTGCTAGCCTTTGTTTTTGATCTTCTTGGGTTTTCAACACAAAGCGCATTTATTATCACGTTTGGCGCATTTATCTTGCTTTTCTTGTTGGTCAGCAGCTGTGTGGCCATGCTGAATGTTTGGTTTCAGGCGCGCTTTGCTAATAATGTCGGTGTAAAGCTCGGCGATAAATTATTCAGCCATTATTTATACCAAAACTGGCTTTTTCATACTCAGCATTCCAGCTCCACCTTGACCAAGCAAATCGCCACTGAGGCCGACCGAGTGACTTTTGGTGTGTTACAGCCTTTTATGTGGATGTGCGCAAAGTCCATTCTTGCCCTAGTGCTCATTATAGCCATTATTTGCGTGAATCCATTCATTGCTTTTTTTGGTATTGGCGTGTTTGTTTTGGCTTATTTTTTATTTTATCGCGTTTTACGGTCTGTTTTGCGTCGAGGTGGAGAGGCCATTTCTTTGGCCAATGTTCAGCGCTACCAAATTATGAACAACACCTTTGGCGGCATAAAAGAGGTAATGCTGCTGCAACGCCAGCCCTACTTTGAAAAGCGTTTTGCAAACGCAGGTCAGAACTTGGCGAGCAGCCGTGGCAGAAATACTGCATTGGGCATGATGCCGCGCTACTTTATTGAGCTGATGGCATTTAGTGTGATGATTCTCTTTTTGCTGGTGTTTTTTGTTGTCAAAGGCGCAGATATTATCACTATTTTGCCTATGGCTAGCTTGTATGCCGTGGCAGGTATAAAAATTCTTCCTGCACTTCAGCAGGTTTATAGTAGCGCGTCACAAATCCAGGGGAACCGATCAGCTTTGGACAAAATTCTAGACGACCTAGACATCATTAATGAAACGCATTTAGTGACTCAACAGCCAGATATTGAGTTTTCCAGACAAATTGAGTTTTGTGATGTGGGTTTTAGCTATCCTGAGGCTGACAAGCCAGTTTTTTCTGGCCTGAACCTTACCATTAAAAAAGGCCAACAAGTTGGCATTAAGGGCAAAACCGGCTCAGGCAAATCGACTGTGCTAGATTTATTAATGGGACTGATCGAGCCAAATACCGGACAGATTAAGGTTGATGGCGTTTCATTGAATCGAAGCAATTATCAGGCTTGGCAGAAAAAAATAGCTCTTGTATCACAAGATATTTTTCTGATCGAAGGCAGCTTAGCGCAGAACATAACATTTGGTTTGGAAACGCATGACATTGACCAGCCAAAAGTTGCCCGGTGTATTGAAGCTGCGGCGCTGGCTGAAACCGTGGCCGATCTACCTTACGGGCTTGACACCTGGGTGGGTGAGCGGGGTGTTAAGCTTTCTGGTGGGCAAAAGCAACGCGTCGCGATTGCGCGCGCTTTGTATCATGATTCTGAAGTGCTCATTTTTGATGAAGCCACCAGCGCCCTTGATACTGAAACGGAATCGGATGTCATGCGAGCGATCAATGCCCTCGGCGATAAAACGATTATTATGGTAGCTCACCGCCTAGATACGCTGGCTAACAGCGACCTAACAATTAATTTGCAATGACGAAATTATGAAAAATATACTTGGGAAAATATTTAGAAAATACAAAAGAGATGGTCTTTCAGCAACTCTTAAAGCTGTAATTAAAAACTTTTCTTATGGATATCAGATTGAAAAGAGAAAGCGCAAAGAAGTTATGAATTCAGGCACTGTAAAAGAGCGTTTTACTCAAATATATGATGACAATACTTGGAGCAGTAAAGAGTCTGTGAGCGGAAGAGGCTCTGAAATTGCTTATACTGAAAGTTTGAGAAATTGGCTGCCTAAAATTATTGTCCAACATGACATAGAATCCATAGCTGATGCCCCCTGTGGCGACTTTAACTGGATGAAAGAAGTTTTGATAGACTCTCAAGTTTGTTATGTGGGGTATGATATTGTTGATGATCTGATTAAAAAAAATATTGAAAATTATGGTTCTAATTCCATTAGTTTTGAAGTTGTAGACATTTGCTCAGATAGGCTTTGCGACTCTGATCTGATTATTGTGAGAGATTGCTTAATTCACTTTTCTTATGAAGACATTAATAATTTTCTTCAAAATTTGTCCAATGTAAATTACAAAATGCTAATGACAACGACGCATATTGTTGATCAAAATTTTATTAACACTGATTTGCAAACAGGTGGGTTCAGACAAATCGATCTATTCAAGAAGCCGTTTTGCTTTGACGAAAGTAAAGTGATTGCTAGAGTTAAAGACCATGATGACTGCTCCAAGCCAAAAGAAATGATTCTTCTTAAAAAGCAGTTTGTGCCAACGCGTTTATCTCAATTCGTATAAGCATTTTTATGCAAAATCGGAATAACCAATGATATCTCACAAACATAAATGTATTTTTATTCATGTCCCAAAGTGTGCTGGAACGAGCATTGAAAAAGCGTTAGGACATTGGGGACAACATACTGGAAAATGGGGGCAAGATCATAGGTCTATGAGGGTGATCGAAAGTGCTTCTTCACCTTTTAGTCATATTACAAACAAATCGAATATTCTGGCGACGTTTGAGTATTTAAACCGACAATATCTTAAAAACCCACATAATCAAAATAATAGAAACACGGTAACTAGAGATCAATTTGAGCGATACTTTAAATTTGCAATCGTCAGAAACCCTTGGTCAAGAGCCGTATCTTGGTACAAAGCTGTGATTAGGGATTCAAGCTACCACAAAAAGCTTGGAATTAATAAAGAGAAGGATTTTTCCGCCTTTTTGCAGTCTCAAATTGGGATGGATGGCTTGAAGCCGCAACTGTATTGGTTAAAGGCGAGAGATGGGGGGATGCCTTACAATTACATCGGAAAATTCGAGGAATTAGACCATGTTTTTTTAAAAGTACAAGAGCATATAAAATTGTCTGATTTGGTTTTTCCGCATGAACTTTCAAGTCGCAAAGATGATTACAAATCGTACTATACTGAAAGTACAAAGAAACTAATTTTAAGCAGGTATGCAGAAGAAATAGAAATGTTTAATTACTCTTTTGAAAACTAATAATGAAGATTATTCATTTAACGTCCACTCCTCTTGCTGGTGCGCCAATTAGACTGTCTAATGCATTGAACAAGTACACTGAGTTGAAAAGTAGGGTAATTAATTTTAACCCTTATGCATACGGAGCTAGAACTTTTCCTGAAGATTTGTGTTTTCATCAGAATCCAGCGCTTTGTTTAGATTTAATAAGCGAAGCCGATGTCATCCATTTTCACCACCCTTACATGGACTTTTTTACTGAATCGGGTGGATATAATTTAGACAAGATAAAATCAACGTCTGCAAAATGCATTTATCATTATCACTCGAGTCCTGTAAATTTAAAAAAAGTCGCCGACACCGTTAAGCCGTCTTTGGTCGTCGCTCACTGTGCTGAACGATATTTTCCGCATGCAAGACTGATGCCTAACGTTGTAGATACTGATTTTTTGGAACAGAATGTTTCTCTGGATTGTAATACGGTAAAA
>JAXHSS010000149.1:0-3900 GCA_034190675.1 Pseudomonadota bacterium | reverse complement strand
GGTGTTACGCACCGTTGCATAAAAGATGAAGCTGTAAACTAGTGCAATCACACCTGATAGCGCACAAGCATAGCGCCATCCCTCGTCACCTCCAAATGCCGTTGCCGCCCATACCGCAATAATAGGCAATAGCATAGCACCCGCAGCCGAACCAAAATTACCCCAGCCGCCATAGATCCCTTCAGCCGTGCCAAGCTCCTTTGCAGGGAACCAGTCACTAACCAGACGAATACCAACAACAAAACCTGCGCCAACAAAGCCCAAAGCAAATCGAGAGGCAGCCAACACTTCGTACGATTGAGCAAACGCAAACGTAAAACACGGAATAGAGCCTAAAAACAAAATCGCTGAATACACAATTCGCGGACCAAATTTGTCCGTCAACATACCGATGACAATTCGTGCAGGGATTGTCAGTGCCACATTGAGAATGAGTAAGGTTTTAACCTGCGCTTTAGTCAAGTCCAGCGTTTCACCAATTGCACCCAGCAATGGTGCATGGTTGAACCAAACGAAAAAGGTAATAAAGAAAGCCACCCAACTTAGGTGAAGAACTTTGTTTTTTCCTGAAAACGAGAAAATATTGAGCTTATCAGCAGAAGTGTTCATGCCAGTCTCCTAAAATTTGTGAATACGTTTTTACTTCATAACAAACATACCTCGTTGCATGTCTACTACCATATGTAAGCTGCATAAAGGCAAGCAAGCCTTATGCCAACAGCGAAGACCAAGGTATAATTGTCATGCCTTTTTGTTACATAAACCATCAAAAGCACAAAACGATTGGATTGCTTTACGCCGCTTCGAGGCCTAATCCGCTCAGTGCATCAACTTATGATGTTTTCATACAGCGTTAAAAGAAAATGGAATGAATATGATTCAAACTTCTATCCAAACTTGGAAAAACAGCTTCAACTACTCTGATCGCTCTTCTCGCCGCGAATTCTGGATTTTTGGACTCTTAAATATTGTTATCATAGTGATCCTGTGCGTGCTGATGGCACTGTCGGTCGATGCTGTAACGGGTGACAGGTTTTCTACCGTATTTAGTGTTTTTCGTCGCGTCAATATTGCCTTCAATCGCTCTGTACGCAAGACGATTCCATAATTTTGGCAAGTCTGGCTTTTGGCAGCTCTTAATGGTGGTTCCACTGGCTGGCCTAATCGTTTTCTTTTTTTAGACATCATCAAAGGCGATGAAAGCGACAATACCAACGGCGGCGCACCTGCTTATTAACCCCACACTATTAGCTTTGCACTTGTTTTTTTAAAAAATAAGTGCCGCTATTCATCAAACATCAAGCTCAACGGTCAATAATTATGTGAGATATTGTGAGCTGGCACTGATCAGCCATTGAAATAAAGCGTGGCCGTTGCCATACTGTGGGCTACTTTTTATAATGGAGACTTCCTGTGAAAAAAACATTACTTGCTACATTAATAGCCTCGTCACTAGTTGTTATGACGGGCTGTAGTGAAGACGAAAAGGAAACGGTAAGTAGCGAGTCTGAAGCAACGACAGAAGCAGAAGCAGCACCCGCAGAAAGCGAAAACTTTGATAATGAAAAGTTCTCTTACAGCGTGGGCTATATGTCAGGTGGTGCGATGCGCGAAAACATTGGTGACAATATCAACGATATCGATGTCGATGCCTACATCAAAGGTATTCGCGAGGGAATTTCTGGCGAAGCATCAGAACTTTCTGAGCAAGATATGGAAGCGCAAATGATCGGCTACCAGATGGAGCTTCAAGCACGTCAAGCTCAAGAGTCTGCAGCGGCACTTGAAAAAGCCAAGGCATTTTTAGCGGACAACGCTGAAAAAGAAGGCATTATCGTTCTTACAGAAGGTCTACAATACCGCGTTCTTGAAACAGCTGAAGGTGAAAAGCCTGTCGCTGAAGACACCATTGTAGCTCATTATGAAGGTCGCCTAACAGATGGCAGTATTTTCGACAGCTCTTATGAGCGTGGCGAGCCTGCAACATTCCCTCTGCGTGGAGTGATTCCTGGCTGGACTAAAGCACTACAAGAAATGCCTGTAGGCTCAAAATGGGAGCTATTCATTTCTCCTGAGCTTGCTTATGGCGAAATGGGTGCGGGCGAAATCGGACCGAATGAACCACTCATTTTCGTGGTTGAGCTATTAGAGATTAAATCTGACGACAGCGCAGAATAATCACTTTTAGCCATATTGATTAAAGCGAGCCATGTGCATAAGTGCATGGTTCGTTTTTTATTTTGAGACATTAAAAAATGTGTTCAAATTGAGTACGCTTTTCTAAACCCGCCATTCAGACAAAATAGACGTAAAGCCCAATACCGATGGCGGTGACAACGCCGGTCAGGGCCATGCCTAAACTTGCAAAAGCGCCTGCTTTGGGACTGATTTCAAACGATTTAACAGCGCCCATCCCGTGCGAAGTAATGCCTAAAATGAGACCCACCGTTTTATCATCGGTAATGCCAAACCAGCGCAATATAGTAGGGCCAACCATCGCGCCAAAAATTCCAGTAAACACCACAACTGCCACAATCAAGGGGATATTGCCCCCAGTGATTCGCACCAACTCAACAGCAATGGGTGTTGTCACGGATTTAGCCACGACCGCACGTAGTGTTTCTATCTCGGCTTCAAAAGCAACGGCTAGATAAAAAGCGATCGCCGCTGAGACAATCGCCCCGTAAAACACCAAGCTGTAGATCAGCTTTTGGTTTTTTAAAATCGTATGCCTGTAGCGATAAAGCGGAAGTGCTAGCGCCACTACGGCAGGTGATAGCAAAAAGATCAGAAACTGGTTCGCCTGCTCATAGGCACTGGCTTGAATACCCAGAGGCAGCAAGAGCAAACCTAGCCCCAAACTTCCGAGCACCAACGGATGCGCTAAGGCAATTTTGTAGCGCCGATGCAATCGTTCAGTGACAAAAAACGTTAGCACTGACAAAAACAGCAACACCATCGGCTGACTTAGCCAATCGATAAATGCCGTCATCGCACCATGGCCTTTTTTGATTTTAGTTTGCGAAAAAGCGCCACTGTCGCGCCTAGGGCACCAATAGCAAGGGCTGTTGAGACCGTAATGGTTAAAATGACGACCAGCCAGTCGGCGGCGAGCGGGCTGGAATCTAGCACCAGAGCCGTGCCTAAAGGAAAGAAAAACAAGCCGAGATAACGCTGTAGTAGATTACCTGCCTCTTCTAACTGTCGCTTGAGCCCTGGGATGAGTATTAACGCCACAAATAATAGTAGCATACCCAATATTGAGCTTGGCAACGGAAGATCAAACAGTGCTTGAACGCCGCTACCTAATACAAGAAAGCCTAAGATGATAAGAAAGCCTAACAGCATCGTTATGACCGAGCTTTAGCAACCATCAACAAGCTAACCAAAGCCAGAACAACAAAGACAATCAATGTCAGAGCCGGAATACTCAGACCGGCTATTTCCCAAGAAACCGCCGCGCAGTTACCACTGCCTTGCAATGTCTGAGCGATAATTTCCAACCAAGGCACCCCCGCTTCGATTAAAAACTCCATTGGCGGCCCACAAGCTGGCACTTGATCTTCGGGCAAGCTTTGCAGCCAAACATGGCGAGCAGCAATAGCAATGCCTGTTCCCGCAGCAAGCAGTCCCAAACCACCATAAAGCTTAGCCCAGCGGTTATGAAGCAAGCTGATAAACATGACCGCGACAAAAGCAACCATCGCTGCACGTTGAAGCAGGCATAAGTTACAAGCTTCAAGCCCCAGGTGGTTTTGGAAATACAAAATCGCAATCAGCAGGGCCGAACCTGAGAGCAGCAAATTTACGGCGCTTAAATAGCGTTGTGTCATCATAACCTCATTTAAACCAGTTCTTTAAGAATACATCAAATGGCAAGCTATCACTTTTTTCCAACTT
>JAXHSS010000148.1:0-3914 GCA_034190675.1 Pseudomonadota bacterium | reverse complement strand
GCATATGCCATTACTACGCAATCCAGATAAATCCAAGTTGAGTAAGCGTAAAAACCCAACCAGTATTCATTTTTATCAGCGTATGGGCTTTATGCCAGAGGCGGTGATGAATTATCTCGGACGTATGGGCTGGTCAATGCCGGATGAGCGTGAGAAATTTACACTTGATGAAATGGTTGCCGAGTTTGATATTCAGAGAGTGTCTTTGGGCGGTCCAGTTTTTGATGTTGAAAAACTGCGTTGGCTTAATGGTCAGTGGTTGCGCGAATTATCGCCAGAAGCGTTCATTCAGCAGTATCAAGCCTGGGGTTTGAGCCGTGAGTTTTTTGAAGGTGTGATTAAAGATATTCAATCGCGTAGTGAAGTTTTTAGCGATGTGGTTAATGTTGCTGGTTTCTTACTGGATGGCTTGCCAGCGATCCAGCCTGAGCAGTTTGATGGTTTAAAACTAGAAAGTGATGACTTAAAAGCGCAGCTTCAGCGACTGGTTTGGCGCTTTGAAACACTGTCAGCATGGGAAAAAGATGAGATTTTTGCATGCTGTAAACAACTGTCTGAGGAGTTGGAGCTTAAGATCCGTGATTTTTTAGCGCCTGTGTTTATTGCGATATCGGGGAAATCGGCTTCGATTTCTGTGATGGATGCGATGGTCATACTAGGCTCGGATATGACAAGGGCGCGGCTGTCTCATGCTATTCAGGTTCTTGGTGGGATCTCTAAGAAGCAAATGAAGAAACTCGAAAAGCTAAAATAGCGCGAAAAATCTTAAAAAACTCGCGGAGTAAACTCAAAAGTGGTCTGCTTTTGGAGGTTCTTTTTGGCCAGCTGTTTGACAGTTGCAGTGTCAGTATTACTCATTCTTGAATAACTTATCTCATCGAGCAATGTTCTTGGTCATCAGAAATACAAAGCAGTTGATCTGAGATTCACTTGCCTGTCACAGCGAGATGATAAAATAAAGTGATTATCCACATGGAGGATGTTTTATGTCTCAATCACGTCTTGATAGCTTCTCAGCTCTACAAACCCTCACCGTTGATGATCAAACTTATCACTATGCTTCTCTGAAGTCGGCTGAAGAAGTTTTGGGTGATCTCTCCGCTTTACCCTTTTCGCTGAAAGTACTGCTAGAGAACTTGCTTCGCCATGAGGATGGGCAGTCGGTGTCAACAAAAGATATCGAAGGCATGAAAGCATGGCTTGATAAACGCTCCAGTGAAAATGAAGTTGCCTTTCACCCCGCGCGAGTATTGATGCAGGATTTTACTGGCGTACCCGGTGTGGTTGATTTGGCCGCTATGCGAGAGGCAGCAATCGCCTTGGGTGGAAAAGCAGAAGATATTAACCCGCTTTCCGCGGTGGATTTGGTTATTGACCACTCGGTCATGGTGGATAATTTTGGGACAGAGCAGGCCTTTGAACAAAATGTTCAGCGTGAATTTGAGCGCAATAAAGAGCGGTATGAATTTTTGAAATGGGGGAGCAAGGCATTTTCTAACTTTCGCGTGGTACCACCGGGAACGGGGATTTGTCACCAAGTCAACCTTGAGTATCTAGGTAAAACCGTCTGGAGCGAAAAAAACGAGCAAGGTCAGCTATGGGCTTTTCCTGATAGTTTAGTCGGAACTGATTCGCATACCACGATGATCAATGCTTTGTCGGTGTTAGGCTGGGGCGTCGGCGGTATTGAGGCAGAGGCGGCCATGCTGGGACAGCCAATATCAATGTTGATCCCTGAAGTGATTGGCTTTGAGCTAACGGGCGAGCTAAAAGAGGGGGCAACAGCCACGGATTTAGTATTACGAGTGGTGCAAATGCTTCGAGAAAAAGGCGTTGTCGGTAAGTTTGTCGAATTTTATGGGGAAGGGCTGGGGCAGATGAGTATTGCTGATCGAGCCACGATTTCAAATATGGCGCCTGAATATGGGGCGACCTGTGGCTTTTTCCCGATTGATCAAGAGACACTGACGTATCTAGAATTTACAGGCCGTGAGCCACATCAGATCAAACTGGTTGAGGCCTATGCAAAAGCCCAGTGCATGTGGCGAGATAACGACAACCCGCCCGTCTTTACTGATACTTTGCATTTGAATTTGGGCGATGTCGAGCCATCCATTGCCGGACCGAAGCGCCCGCAGGATCGAATTACGTTATCAGAAGCAGCTTCAGCGTTTGAGTCATTAATGGCTAAAACAATTTCAGTAAAAAATGCGACGGATGTCGTTAAGATGATGAGCGAAGGTAGGCAGCTTGCTGAATACGATCAGCCAAATGAGACTGACGTTGCGGTCGAAGGCGAAGACTTTTCAGTAGATCATGGCGATGTCGTGATTGCGGCGATCACCAGTTGCACCAATACCTCAAACCCATCTGTCATGATGGCGGCGGGTCTTGTTGCAAAAAAAGCGGTAGAAAAGGGCTTGTCTGTTAAACCATGGGTGAAGACTTCTTTGGCACCAGGCTCGCAGGTAGTGACTGATTATCTGGAGCAATCGGGCTTGCAAGATGATTTAGACAAGCTTGGCTTTAATTTGGTCGGTTATGGATGCACGACGTGTATTGGCAACTCAGGCCCTCTTCCGCCCGCAATTAGCGCGGCGGTGAATAAAGGCAACTTGACGGTCACTTCTGTATTATCGGGCAACCGAAACTTTGAGGGTCGGATTAGCCCAGATGTTAAAGCGAATTATTTGGCCTCGCCGCCATTGATTGTGGCTTACGCCTTAATGGGCACGATGACAAAAGATATAACCACTGAGGCCATTGGTGAAGATGCGTCAGGTGAGCCAGTGTATTTGAAAGATATATGGCCAACCACTCAAGAAATTGTTGAACAGGTACGTCAATTTTTAACGCCTGAAATGTTTACCTCGCGTTATGCCAATGTGTTTGATGGCACCCAGCAATGGCAGGATGTTGGCGCCGATGATGCCGATGAAGCCTTTGATTGGGAAGCGAGTTCGACATACATCAAGAAGCCGCCGTTTTTCGAAGGGATGTCTCCCATGCCAACTGAGGGAGAGGCCATCAAAGGTGCTCATATTCTAGCTTTACTAGGCGATACCGTCACAACGGATCATATTTCACCAGCTGGATCGATAAAAGAAGATTCTCCGGCGGGACGTTATCTCAAAGAGCATGGGGTAGAGAAATCCGCCTTTAATTCTTACGGTTCGCGCCGAGGCAACCATGAAGTGATGATGCGTGGTACATTTGCCAATATACGCATCAAGAACTTAATGTTAGATGGTGTTGAGGGCGGATACACGCGCTATGTACCAACGGGTGAACAAATGGCGATTTATGATGCGGCCATGAAGTATCAGAAGGAACAAAAACCACTCGTGGTATTCGGTGGTAAGGAATATGGCACGGGCTCCTCTCGTGACTGGGCCGCTAAAGGTACGATTTTGCTCGGTGTTAAAGCAGTCATCACAGAGAGCTATGAGCGTATTCACCGTTCAAATCTTATTGGTATGGGGGTTTTGCCTTTACAGTTTACTGAGGGTAAAAGCTGGAAGTCGCTTGAACTTACCGGTGATGAGCTGATCGATATCACAGGCATTGAGTCGGGCGTTCAGCCTAAACAATCAGCAAAACTACACGTTCATCGCAGCGACGGGAGCACGGATGAACATGAGCTTTTAGTAAGAATCGATACCGCCGATGAAGCTGCCTATTTCAAGCATGGAGGCATCTTGCATTACGTGTTGCGCCAAATCACGGGCAAATAAATTTTCTATACCCCTCGAAAAAGTGAAACTTTGCTAGAAATTGTAACACCATTGCTGAGCTAAGAGAGCAAATCGGCTCATGAGGGGGGGGGAGGAATGGAGCCGTAGATCGTACCGATCATTTTGACGGTATCATTACGGCTATCGCTATTGAGGCTTTCAAGGCCAGTATCGAAAAAG
>JAXHSS010000147.1:0-3997 GCA_034190675.1 Pseudomonadota bacterium | reverse complement strand
AAAATATCTCGCTTTGCAAAACATTCTTCACCCCGATCGCTATGCTCATGCCAGCGAACGGGAAAAGCTGCTCGCCTTGCAAAAAAGTACCGAGCTGAATGACGCGTTCAATACACTAAAATCAGACCTTTCGCGTATGTTGCATTTGCTCAACCTCTCAGGCGTTGAGATTGATGATGCAAAAACAACCCAAGACATGGATTTTTTAATGCAGCAGATGCAACTGCGCGAACAGCTCGACTCAGCCAGTAGCGCTGAAGCACTGCAAGCTCTTCAAAACACCAACACTGCAAGCCTTGCTCAGTTGGCCGAACAGTTTGATCAAGCCATGCAAAGCAACGAAACAGCGGTTGCCGTAAGCGCCTATCAGAAAGCTCTATTTTTCTCTAAACTTGGCCAGCAAATCACTGGAAAACTTAAAACAACGGCATAATTTACTATGGCTTTATTGCAAATCTCCGAGCCAAGACAAAGCACTAACCCTCATGAACATCGTCTGGCCGTCGGCATTGACCTTGGTACAACGCACTCACTGGTTGCCGCTGTTCGAAGCGGCAAAGCCGAAGTGCTTAGTGATTCAAAGGGGCGCGAAATCCTTCCCTCGGTGGTTTTTTACGGCGATGAGCAAACACTCGTCGGCCATGAGGCCAATGCCATGGCGCATGAACAGCCATGGAACACGATCGCCTCGGCTAAACGGTTGATCGGCCGAGGCCTTGAGGATATCCGCAGCTTTGCCAACCAACTGCCGTATGACTTTGAAGTCAGCGAAGGCATGCCCAGAATTAACACCGCGCAAGGCCCGATAAGCCCAGTTCAAGTCAGTGCCAAAATTCTCGATACACTTCGTGAACAAGCTCAGCTGTCGCTTGGTGGTGAGCTCGTCGGTGCGGTCATTACCGTGCCGGCATATTTTGATGACGCCCAAAGACAAGCAACCAAAGACGCAGCCCAGCTTGCAGGTTTGAACGTTTTACGCCTACTAAATGAACCCACTGCCGCCGCTGTTGCTTATGGCTTAGACACGGGCGCAAACGGCGTACATGCGATTTATGACCTAGGTGGCGGCACCTTCGACATCTCTATTCTACGCCTTAATAATGGCGTTTATGAGGTATTGGCAACGGGTGGCGACACGGCGTTAGGCGGCGATGATTTCGACCAACTTCTCGCCAACTGGCTATGGGAGCAGCTCGGCATGCCCGAACTCAACCCTCAGCAAAGCCGTTTCTTGCTAAGCCAAGGCAAGGCGATTAAAGAACAACTAAGCGCTCAGGAATCGGTTGCTGTTAATATCAACCAAAAAGACCTGTCGCTTCAACAAACCCTAACTCGCGATCAATTCAACGCGCTCATTCGCCCCCTGTTAGAGCAAACCCTAGCGAGTTGCCAACAAGTACTCGATGATGCCAATCTTTCTCAGGCCGACATCGACGCTGTGGTATTAGTAGGTGGCTCCACTCGCGTACCCGCTGTACAACAATCAGTAGCGTCCTTCTTTGATGCTACCGTCCACAATGATATCGACCCTGATAAAGTGGTCGCCGTTGGCGCAGCGATTCAAGCCAATGTGCTTGCCGGCAACCGTAGCGAAAACGACCCACTGCTACTGGATGTCACACCGCTCTCACTCGGCATCGAAACCATGGGCGGCTTGGCTGAGAAAATCATTCCTCGTAATAGCACCATACCGACAGCCCGAGCTCAAGAGTTTACCACCTATAAAGACGGGCAAACCGCTATGGCGATTCATGTCGTCCAAGGCGAGCGCGAACTGGTTGAAGACTGCCGCTCACTGGCTCGTTTTGAGCTGCGCAACATACCTGCACGTGTGGCCGGCTCAGCACGTATTCGAGTGACCTTCCAAATTGATGCCGATGGTTTACTTACCGTCTCAGCTCGCGAGCTTGAGACAGGCGTGAACGCTGATATCGTCGTTAAACCCAGCTATGGACTTAGCGCCGACGAGATGGAAACCATGCTCAAAGCGTCTTATCAGTTTGCCGAAGAAGACAAGTCCAAACGCACCGAACAAGAAGAAAAAGTCGAAGCCCAACGTGCCCTTGAAGCCATTCAATCCGCTCTAGCAGTTGACGCCAAGCTGTTAACTCCCGACGAGATTTTAAAGTTAACAAATGCCTCGCAATCGGTTAAAGCATTGATCATGGTGCAACCAATCAACCTTGAAGCGTTGCGCAAAGCCATGAAATCGCTCAGTGAAGCCAGCGACATTTTTGCAGAAAAGCGTATGAACCAAAGCATTCAGCAAGCACTTAGTGGTAAAAGCGTTGACGACATTAATATTGAAACCCTAGAGGATCATTCATCATGCCTAGATTAAAAGTATTACCTCATGAACAGCTTTGCCCAGAAGGCATAGAAGTCGACATCGAATCTGGTGAAAGCATTCTCGACAACCTGCTAAAAAACAAAGTCTATTTAGAACATGCTTGTGAAAAGTCGTGCGCCTGTACGACTTGCCATGTCATCGTACGCGAAGGTTTTGACTCACTCGAAGATGCAGAAGACGAAGAAGAAGACCTACTAGATAAAGCCTGGGGCTTAGAGGCCGAATCTCGCCTGAGCTGCCAAGCCATCGTTGAAGACGAAGACTTGATCGTAGAAATCCCCAAATACACCATTAATCACGCCAGCGAGCGTCACTAAGCACAGGAGCTATTTATGAAGTGGACCGACACCTACGATATCGCCATCGAACTTGCTGAAAAATATCCTGAAATAGCACCGTTAACTGTGCGCTTCACCGATATGCACCGCTGGATCACCGAGCTAGAAGACTTTGACGACGACCCAGAAAAGTCCAACGAAGGTATTCTCGAAGCCATTCAAATGGCCTGGTTAGACGAAGTCGACTAACTCCTCCCTCCTTCCCGTCACTGCGAGGCACGAGCGACGCGGCAGCCTCAAACCCAATGCAACACGGCGGGAGATTGCTTCGCTTCGCTCGCAATGACTGCATTTGTAATTCAGGCAGTGCTAGAACGCAATGACAGAGCTAAAGCCCAATAACAGCACACATAGGTTTACACTCAAGCTATACACCTAAACGCGGGGAAAGTCGTCAACATGTGTTGTGTAGTGCGGCGATTGCATTCGCCGCTTGTTCTGCCATTGTTGCTCTATACCTTGAGCTGCATAAAATACCTGCCTACTCGCTCGGTTGACTTGATCAAGCGTGCTCATCAACCGCTCGGACTTAGCGTAGTGGCCCGCGGGCTCAAATAAGCTGAATTGATAATTCTGCTGATTGCATAAATCCTGTAAGACGACGCCAACCTTGGCATAGTAGTATCCGGGCTTATAAAGCAAGGCGAGCAATGCTTTGCTGCGGCCAATACAAAGCCCTGTGTCGTTTGTGGGTGTTGCAAACTGAGTCCATGCCGAGTTGCGATAGAGCTTATCCGCATGTCGACCAGTACTGACAAAAACCGCCATCGAACTGGTATATAAACCCCTTGATCGGAGACGCTCACAGGCTTTTGAGGTGTATTCTGCAATGGCTTCGCCCATGGGCGCTAGCTCGGTTTGTTTTGTTCCAAACATACGCGAGCTGATGATCTGTTTTTGATGCTCGGGGTTTTCCTCGGTAAAACACGGTGTGCCTGCAAGCTCGCTCGCCGTTTTGGCCAAAATGACAGAAAACCGGCGCTGTAATTCTTTAACTGGGTAGTGCGCCAAGTCCAAGGCCGTTTCGATCCCTAACGCCCGTAGCTTGAGCGATAATCGCCGTCCGACACCCCATACGTCTTCGATTGCAAAGCTCGCCATCGCCTGCTCACACTGGGCCTTTGTCTGCAAAACACAAATACCCACTGGCATGCGCTTGGCAATGACATTGGCGAGTTTGGCGAGCGTTTTTGTTGGCGCAATTCCGACACCGACGGGCACACCTACCTGCCGATAAGGCTCACGATATAGCTTTCGCGCCAGCTGTTTAAGCGGCTCAGACTGCAGACCATCGAGCCGCGCAAAGGCC
>JAXHSS010000146.1:0-4004 GCA_034190675.1 Pseudomonadota bacterium | reverse complement strand
CCGCCCAAGGCCAAGCACCGATAAACTGGACCGTGCCCAACATGGCTGCCGCCAAGATAAACACGAATTCACCAGCATACATATTTCCGAACAAACGCATGCCCAGAGAAATTGGTTTAGAAAGCAACGTAACTAATTCAAGTACGAAGTTAATAGGAATTAAAAGCACCTTCATGACCGTATTATTCGCTTCAAACGGGTGCATTGTTAGCTCTTTAGCAAAACCAATAGGACCTTTGTATTTCAAGCTATAGAAGATGACCAGAAGGAATACCGTAAACGACATACCCATTGTGATGTTAGGATCTGTCGATGGAACAATCTTCATGTATGGAGTGTGGGCAAACTTTTCAAACAGCATTGGGATCCAGTCTACTGGCACCAAATCCAGAAGGTTCATACAGAAAACCCAGGTAAAGATCACCAGCGCAAGTGGCGCAATGAATGAGGACTTGCCGTGAAAAATCTCTTTAACCTGCGTATCAACAAACTCAATGATGGTTTCTACTAGGTTAACGAAGCGGCCAGATGGCGCTGTAAAGTCAATTGTGCGTGCAACGTAAAGAAAAATAGCGCCCAAGACAAGGGAAAGGAAAATAGACCAGCCCATGCTGTCAATATTCACTGACATGAAACCCATTTGGCTGATTTCTTCTTGACAGTATGCGATTTTCCATGTTGCTTCTGATACCACCTGACCATCACAGTCAGTACTACCCACTGGTAATTTACCATAAACAAGGTTGGTTAAATGGTGCTTGATGTAACCGGTGGTTGTGTAACCTGCTTCGCCACTTGCCATACGTATAACTCTATTTTATTCGCTTATATCTTTCGCTTTAGCGCAAATACTGCCAAAAAATACATCAGCAGCTGCAACGCGATCCCAATCAAGAAATCTTTATTGTGTTGATCACCATCCCACCAACTTGGCGGCGATGAGAACAACCAAAGGCAAGCCACAAGAATGATCGACCATTTCAGCGTTTTTGCCTTGACTAAATAAGACACTCGCTTCATCGGATCCGCACCTTTTGGCACAAGGACCAGCCGAACAATCTCTAACAGCTGCGTCAGCAATACCAAGCCAACACCGGCTGTAATACCTACCCCATGCGATTGAAAAAACCACCAACAGAATAATAAACCTGCGACTGCTAATGCTGTTACTGCAAACGCCAAATTGATAAGGCGTTTTTGGTTTAGATCCGCTTTCAACAAGCTTCTGCCGTGATCAAATCAAACGACAGGGAGTATAAAGAGAGGCGTTTTTATCTTCAACCGTTTTTTCAGCTTTTTGTGACTGAATTGTTACCTAAGCTTGATAGATAGCGCCCAAAAGCACCTGTTCATCTGCCCCCGTCACATTAGGAAGGTGAATATTTTTTTTATGCCAACGCGCATAACCCAACCAAGCAAAACCTACCGCCTCAACCCAATCTGGGTGAATACCTAAGGTCTGTGTCGTTTGAACCTGACACTCTGTTCGCTCCAGCTTTTGCCCCAACGACTGCATTAACGCTTGATTGTGCACACCTCCACCGCAGAAAAACGCGCGCTGGCAATTTGCTGCTGCCAGCTCATTGGCTATGCTCACGGCTGTTAATTCCAACAAAGTGGCCTGCACATTCGCCACCGACACCTCTGGGTGGCGCTTTAGATGCTCATCGATCCATCGTTCATTAAAATATTCCGCTCCCGTTGATTTAGGCGAAGGCCTCGAAAAGTAGGCATCGGATAACATCTTCTTAAGCAGACCTTCATCAACATCACCAGAAGCCGCCCACTGGCCTTGGTCGTCATATGAGAGGCCTCGATGACGGTATATCCAGCGATTCATCAAGCCATTGCCGGGACCAGTGTCAAAGCCTAAGACCTGCTCATCACTGAGTAAACTGACATTAGCAATGCCGCCAATATTGACGACTGCAACCGGTTCTGCCAGCTGCTTTGGAAGGAGTGCTCGATGAAACATCGGAGCAAATGGTGCGCCCTGACCGCCCGCAGCAATATCCATTCGTCTAAAATCGGCGACGACTGGCAGTTTAGTTTGATAGGCAATCACATGAGGATCGCCAATTTGCAAAGACATCGGAAAGCCCGAATTGGGCGCATGAAACAATGTTAAACCATGACTGGCCACACCTTCGATTTTATCGTTTGATTCCATTTTATGACTCGCTCTTGCCTGCTCTTGCAGTTTAAGAACAGCCTGAGCAGACAAACGAGCTAATTCAACATCCAACTGAGCATAGTCAGAGAAATTAATCGCAGGTTTTGAAACATGGTTTTGAAGTCGCTGTTGAAACTCTGCCGAAAACGGCTGAGCCAGCGTATCGATGAGTGATAGCGGCAGGCCTGGCTCAATGCGAACTAGAGCAGCATCAATGCCATCTAAGCTTGTGCCTGACATCAGGCCTATCCACAAGCCCATAAGGTGCTACTGGAGCGCGGTATAGGCGATAACGCCTTTTTGGTCGTTGAGCATTGCCAACAAATCAGTAGAAAGCGCCTTAAATTTCGCCATCTCTTTAGCTGGTAGCTTTTGTGTAATCTGCTTAGTGACTTTAAGCGGGTCTTTGTGCACACCGTTTAAACGAAACTCGTAATGCAAATGCGGACCCGTCGCCCACCCTGTCGAGCCAACATAGCCGATAAGATCACCCTGTTTAACACGATCGCCTTTTTTGAAGCCCGCAAAGCGGCTCATATGCGCGTAAACCGTCTCATGGGACCCATCATGCTTGATATAAACCACGTTTCCGTAGCCACGCTGAGAGCCAGCAAAACTGATACGACCAGAACCAGCAGCGTAAATCGGCGTGCCTGTTGGTGCAGCATAGTCAACGCCTTTGTGCGGGCGCTTGGTTTTAAACACGGGGTGCAATCGATTGGGATTAAATTTCGATGAGATGCGGGTAAAATCGACAGGCGTTCGCAAAAAGTCACGCTTCATGGTGCGGCCATCCGGATAGTAATAACCGACATCACCTTCGCTGTTTTCATAACGCATCGCCGTGCGCCATTTATTGAATACGTAAAAATCAGCCGCCAGAATTTCGCCATCGGAAATTTGTTCACCGTCAACATATCGCTTTTCATAAACAACGCGGAATTGATCGCCTTCACGAATATCTAAAGCAAAATCGATCTCATACTGGAAGATTTTTGCCAGATTTATAATGGTTTTATTGGACAACCCCGCCTTGCGAGCTGATAAGTAAAATGAGCCAGCAATTCCACCTTCAACAAAGTGCAGCTCTTTATCCATCTCACGCTCAAGAATATCGGCCGACAAGCCCTCATCCTGTTGCGTGATACGCACGTGCTGGTCATCTTGCAGCTCAAACGTTAGCGAATCGAATCGCTCACCGTTAAAAGCGAACTCCAAATCTTGGCCGATTTTAAGCGAACGAAGCGGACCAATCTTATCGCGATCAAGGCCTAAAAACCCATTCGCCAATGAAGGGGGCAGACCAATCGATTCTAAGATCTTACTGAGCGTATCACCTGACTCCACTTCAACCACTTGGCGAGTCAATACGGGCTTAGCCTGAGACGAGCTGATCGGTTTTAAATTTAGTAGCAAAGGCAGCTGCTGTGTATGCTTTGATAATTGGGTTTGATCGAGCAATTTATACGCAGAAGAATCGCGAGTTTGTCCCGCATCTGGGAAAACCAATAGTGCTAATGCCAATGTAGACAAACCCATAATGCTAAAGAGGTGGGCTTTAGGCAAGGTCTTAAAAAAACCGAAAAACTTTGTAAAAACAGTAGGTTTAGAGCTTTGATTCATAAAAAGCTTGAGCTTTATTTTTTTCTTAATTCTATAGAGAATCAAAATTTTTACAAGTTCCTTACATTTTCTTGTTTTCTGTTAGATAAGAAGGTTACGTTTTCACTCAAAAAACCGATAAAATAACGGCTTTTACAGTTTGGATTTAGGATTATGTCTGCTCAAAGCGATATTCAGCAAGCACTCGAAATTATCGAACGCGGCGCCG
>JAXHSS010000145.1:0-4063 GCA_034190675.1 Pseudomonadota bacterium | reverse complement strand
ATCTTGACCCCTATGCTCGTCAGCAAAAACGAGGCGGCGCTTGGATGAATGATTTTTCAAGCCGACATCAAACCAGCAGCCAGCTTCAGCTGCCCGTTGCCTACTTAACTTGTAATTTCACGCCGCCAGTGGGCGAGCAGCCTGCGCTGTTAACCCACGATGAAGTGACCACCTTATTCCATGAATTTGGCCACGGCTTGCATCACATGCTGACCCAAGTCAATGTTAGCGATGTTGCTGGCATTAGCGGTGTTGAGTGGGATGCGGTTGAGCTACCCAGCCAGCTAATGGAAAACTGGTGCTGGGAGCCCGCAGGCCTTGCGCTTATTTCCAGCCATGTTGAGACAGGCGAGCCTTTACCTTCGGATCAGCTAAATCAAATGCTAGCGGCTAAGAATTTTCACTCGGCGATGATGATGGTTCGACAACTGGAGTTCTCTTTATTTGATATGCGTCTTCACGCTGAAGATCCACAAGCGGAGGGCTTTGACGTTGAGCAGGTTTTGGCTGAGGTAAGAGCAAAAGTCAGTGTCGTTCCTGCGCCTGAATTTAACCGCTTTGCCAACAGCTTTAGTCATATTTTTGCGGGCGGCTATGCCGCTGGCTATTACAGCTATAAGTGGGCCGAAGTGCTTTCAGCCGACTTTTTTACTGTCTTTAAAAACGAAGGTATTTTCAATCAAGCCACAGGCCAGCGCTATTTAGACAGCTTCCTTGCTCAAGGCAGTGTTGATTCAGCGGCCAGCATGTGCAAAAAGTTCCTTGGCAGAAGCCCTGATGTAGAGGCATTACTCAAACAAGAAGGCATCTTAGCCGCTTAATGCTTCAATATAGATGCCTGAAAAACGCCAATTCATTGCTGGGGCCGCATGCCCCAAATGCCGTCAGCGAGACTGCCTTGTTCAGGTTCAGTCATTTGCTGACGAGCTAAGCTCTGCGCCAGCCAGTGTTCACTTTGAATGCGTAGACTGCGCTCATCGCTTCACACCTGATGACTTAGAGCAAGATGAGCCTGATGAGAAGAGCAGCCCAGACAATTCAGCTGGTCAGCCCGTTCAGTGGCGCTAGTGAAGCTAAGTGGCGCACAGCAAATCGCTTAATGTAAATACGATGACATCGCCTGAAAAACCTTTTCAAAGGCTGCGAGATTTGCTCCTTTTGCATAATCGATTCCTGAATCTGTCTCGCCTTCCTCTACACATAAGCGATGAATCGTTAGCATGATATTTTCCAGCTCATTATCCACACGCTCACGGCTCCAGCTCATACCCATGGCGTTTTGCGTTCGCTCTAAGCCTGAGACGGCAACTCCACCTGCATTAACGGCTTTGGAAGGCAAATTAAGCAGCTTAGCTTCAGTAAAGGCTTGAACCGCTTCATCGGTACAGGGCATATTCGCCGCCTGACAAACAATGCTCGCGCCAGCATCGATGATTTGCTTTGCCTCATCCGCACCTACTTCATTTTGTGTCGCACAGGGAATAGCAATATCATATTCACCTGACCAAACAGAGGCATCCGTCTCATAGCGCAGCCCATCTGTTTGCTCAATCACATCCGTGTAGTCCGCTAGGGCGCCATGTTTTTGCTCTTTCAAAACGATCAGCGTATCTATCTGCTCGTCACTGAAACCATTTTCAGCAAAAAGCACCCCTTTTGAATCCGATAGTGTCAGCACAACAGCCTCATTTTCGATCAGTTTCTTAGCTGCGTATAGCGCAACATTGCCCGCCCCAGACAAAGCGCAACGCTTCTTTTTCAGCCCCTGACCTTGCTCATCTAAAACCGCCCGAAGGAAATACACACAGCCAAAGCCCGTGGCCTCTGTGCGGATACAACTGCCGCCAAAGCTCGGCCCTTTGCCTGTTACCGCACCACGAAATTGGCCGGTCATGGCCTTGTAATGGGCAAATAAATAACCTAGCTCTCGAGCACCCACACCAATATCTCCCGCAGGAACATCTTGATCTGGGCCTATGTAGCGACTCAACTCCGTCATAAATGCCTCGCAAAAACGCTTAATTTCCGCATTTGACCGACCTGAAGGATCAAAGTCAGCGCCACCCTTAGCGCCACCCATAGGGATCCCAGTTAGCGCGTCTTTAAATGTTTGCTCAAAACCCAAGAACTTAAAATCATCCAGCGTCACCTCAGGATGGAATCGCAGGCCGCCTTTATAAGGCCCTATCGCATGATTAAATTGCACGCGATAGCCCTGATTCACCTGCATTTCCCCCGCATCGTCATACCATGTCACAGTAAATTGCAAAACTCGGTCAGCAAAGCACATGCGATGGATAATGGCCGGATCATAGCTATCATCGACAAAGGTTTTGATGTCATCGAACAACTCCTGCATGGCTTGGTGATAATTACTCTCGCCGGGGGTTTGCTCAATCACGCGGGATAAATTGTCTTGTATTTTTTCTGAAACCATAAATATTGAATGCTAAAAGTGAATACTCATACCGTGACAAACCACCTGTCGAGAGACCATGAAATTCCAGCTCTGTCGATGGGAGGTTTTGAATGAATGATCGATTTCAGATTTTGCAGTGAATACCGTTGAGCTCGACAACAAAACTCAACGGCGTTTTTAAACTCGAAAAGAAGCGCTTAAGTGTTTAGCAAGAAAGAGGGTGAGTTATTAAATTATACGGCTCAACCGCGGCGCTGAAATACACCACTGGCGATGACTTCACCACGATACAGAATATCCAGTGCATCATTGGCATTAAGCACAGGGAAGCCCACATTTTCATCTCGCCAATAGTCAAACTCAGCTTGATGATTCGGCTTTACACGCAGCGATACCATGGCTTGTCCGTTCACTTGAAGATCCAAGATCTCGGCTACATCAAGTGGTAATTGCGACAGCTCAACATCAATACGGTCAGGACTTTCATCTCCAAATTTGACGTAACGAGCGCGAAACCCTGAAAGTTTGAATTGAGGATTTTTGACTTCAAATTCCGCCACGAGCTTTTCGGTAATTGAGCTATTTGAGCGTTTTCCCAAAAAGAAAAAGCCTGCCAAAACGGCAATAACACCATAAAACCAAAAATGTGAAAGGAAATGATCCATTTCAGCCTCAAATTATCTCGTTCGTTAACCTATCGAACAATACTGTCACGAAGCCAAACCATGGTCAAACAAAGGCCTACTGTATAGATTTTGAAACGAGCTCATAGAGTAAGTCAAGTGCCTGCTTTGCTGTCAGCTCATCAGGCTTGATTTGACCTAACTGCTGAACCACTGGATGCGGCTCTGCGCTGAATAAATCTGGCTGGAAGGCATTGTGGTTTTGAGCATGATCGAGCGAAGCGGTTTCAGTAGGTTCTTGGCGCTGCGACTCAAGCGCCTGCAGCTTTTCGTCGGCTCGCTGAATTACCGACTTTGGCACTCCAGCGAGCTTAGCGACCTGCAAACCATAACTTTGGCTCGCTGCACCTTCACGAACACTGTGCAAAAACACGATGCCGTCTTCATGTTCAGTCGCGGATAAATGCACATTGCGAATCTGCGGCCATTGCTCAGGCAAAACCGTTAGCTCAAAATAATGCGTCGCAAACAAAGTAAAGGCATTCAATGACGCTAATTGCTCGGCAATAGCCCAAGCTAACGACAGCCCGTCAAACGTACTGGTGCCGCGGCCAATCTCATCCATCAAAATTAAGCTTTGGTCTGTGGCATTATGCAAAATATTGGCGGTTTCCGTCATTTCAACCATAAAGGTTGACTGGCCTTGGGTTAAATCATCTGAGGCGCCAATACGCGTGAAAATTCGGTCCATCATCGATAGTCGCATGGCTTGCGCTGGCACAAAGCTACCCATATGTGCCAATAGCGCTAAAAGAGCCGTTTGTCGCATATAGGTCGATTTACCACCCATATTTGGCCCCGTGATGAGCAGCATTTTTTGTTCAGTATTCATGGCAAGGCTATTGGGAATAAACGCGCCGTCGATCACCTGTTCCACCACGGGGTGACGTCCCTGATCAATGTGCAAGCAAGCCTCGTTAACAAATTCGGGTGCCACCCATTGGTTAGAAGCGGCCATATT
>JAXHSS010000144.1:0-4152 GCA_034190675.1 Pseudomonadota bacterium | reverse complement strand
AATAAAACATCCAAATCATAGGAGACTGGGTTATGAGTTTAGCTTTTCATCTTGCAGAAAACGGTTATTTACCCGATTCCATGCTTCGTTCAGGGATAAGAAAGCTCTGTCGAGACCGCTTGGCTAAAGAAGGCATAGATCAGCCTGAATTAGCCGAGGCACGCTATCAAGAGCTGCTGGGCGAACTACGCGCCAGCCCGCTTGCTATTGCGACCGATCAGGCCAATGAGCAACACTATGAGCTGCCCACTGAGTTTTTCAAAACGGTGCTCGGTCCGCGCTTAAAATACAGCTCATGCTTTTACAGCGATGACAATAATACCCTTGAACAGGCGGAAATTGCCGCGCTACAACAAAGCTGCGAGCGTGCGCAACTGGCTGATGGACAGCATATTTTAGAACTTGGCTGCGGTTGGGGCTCATTAACGCTGTGGATGGCCGAACACTACCCCAATGCCAAGATCACGGCGGTATCCAATTCGAAAACCCAAAAGCTCTATATTGATGCTGAGGCGGCTCGACGAGGGTTTAATCACATCAATGTGATTACCTGTGACGTCAACCAACTCTCACTTGAGGCAAATCAGTTTGATCGCGCGGTCTCAATTGAGATGTTTGAACATGTGCGTAATTACCAACAATTATTTGCCAATATTTCGACTTGGTTGAAACCCGAAGGTAAACTCTGGTGCCATATCTTCACCCATCGCTTTTTGATGTATTCATTTGGCGATGAAAATGAACAAAACTGGATGTCTAAATATTTTTTCACTGGGGGCATGATGCCGTCAAGCGATACCTTTTTAAATTTCCAAGACGACCTCAACGTTGAGCAACGTTGGCTTTGGAGTGGACAACATTATGAAAAAACCGCCAACCACTGGCTCGACAACATGGATGCCCATAAAGATAATTTAATGCCTTTATTTGATGAGGTATATGGCAAAGATGCCTCAACATGGTGGCAACGCTGGCGCTTGTTCTTCATGTCCTGCGCCGAATTATTTGGTTTAGAAAAAGGCTGCCAATGGGGTGTTAATCATTATCGATTCACTAACCATAAAACGCTTTAAACTCTTGATAATCAGCTAATTTAAGCAACTCATGTCAGTTATACCACCATCGCTCAGTCTGATCATCAGCCGCTATTATTGGCTTCAGGTCACTTTCATCGCCATTGCGGTGATTACTGGCGTGGTAATGAGCGCGCTGATCATGCGTGGTTTGCTGATTAATGAGGCGCTAAAACAAGAAGCCGAGTATTTTTGGCATCGTTATGACAAGAGTGCTGATGCCCCGATGCCCGATACCAAAAACCTTTCTGGCTATTTATGGTCTGATACCACCGCTCGACCCGAGTTCCTCGATGGGGTTTTACTGGAGCAAGGGGTTCGCAAAATATTGATCGATGATATTGAAACCTTGGTGATGTACGACCGTCATGATGACCAGCACCTCTTGCTGATCTTCGCGGAAAGCAATGTTAATGAGCTGATTTGGTTTTATGGTATTGCACCTTTAATCATCAGCCTGTTGCTGCTTTACAGTGTGCTTTGGCTGATTAGCCAGAAAACGTATAACCGTGTTTCGCCCATTAGCCAGCTCACGGACCGTATCCGCGAAACCGACTTTAATCTCGAAACCGCTGACGAAGACCCTTTTGATAATGTCGATACAGGCGCGAATATTGAGGCGGATGAGTTAAAAACCGCTCTTTCTCATTACCATCGAACGCTGGTTGACTACATTCAGCGCGAACGACAATTCACCGCTGAAGTCAGCCATGAACTGCGCACTCCTCTCGCCGTGATCAAAGGCTCGATCCAAATGCTGATTTTAAAAATGGGTCAAAGCCCCGCACTAACGCGCATGCGAGCAACTACCGATGATATGGAAATCGTCATTGAAACCTTGCTTGGCATGGCCCGCGAAGGCAGCGAGTGGCTCACCAAAGAAGAGGTAGATTTAGGCGATGTAGCTGAGCGTATTAAAAATGAATTTCAATACTTAGCTGAGGGCTATAATATGCAGATTGATGTACAAAGCCATGCGCAAAATACCCAACTGGTCAACGAAGCTCTGCCTTATATCGTCATGAGCAATTTGGTGCGTAACGCGATTTTGTACTCCCGCGGTAGCTGCGTTCGTATCGACATTTATGACGACCACTTCGTGGTCGAAGATGACGGCCGAGGCATGGATGAAACTCGCTACCAAAACATGAAAAAAACCAAAGAATATAAAGGTTTAGGTATTGGTATTAAGCTCGTCAGACGCCTCTGTGAAAGCATTCATTGGCAGGTGGAAATGAAAAACCGTATTGGTGAAGGGCTTAAAGTCATTATTCATACACCAGCTAATCGCTAGGAGTATTTATGGCGATACGTACCGAAAAAACCACCATGGGTGAGATCAAGGTTCCAGCCGATGCCTATTGGGGCACACAAACCTAGCGAAGTATTGAAAATTTCGATATTGGTGAAGAAACCCTGCCAATACCCATAATACGCGCCATGGCCACCGTAAAAAAAGCGGCCGCTCTAACTAATGCGCAATTAGGGAGAATCGATGCTTCAACCAAAGCGTTAATCACCCAAGCCTGCGATGATGTCCAAGATGGCCAATTTGATGATCAATTTCCGCTGGTCGTATGGCAAACAGGCTCAGGCACTCAAAGCAATATGAACATGAACGAGGTGATCGCCAACCGCACGAATGAAATAGCTGGTCAGGCAAAAGGTAGCTACCAGCCGATTCATCCTAATGACCACGTGAATCATGCTCAGTCCACCAATGACTCCTTTCCTGCGGCAATACACATTGCGGCGGTAAGCGAAATACACCATCAGCTCAAGCCCGCTGTATCTGAGCTTCGTAACACATTGGCCAGCAAAGCCGAGGACTTCAAAGATATCATCAAAATTGGACGCACTCATTTGCAAGATGCAACGCCTCTCACGCTAGGTCAAGAATTTAGTGGTTATGTCAGCCAGCTTGATCACAGCCTTGAGCGTATCGACCAAGTGCTCACTGGCCTATATGAGCTAGCTTTAGGAGGGGCGGCCGTTGGCACAGGCCTTAATAGCCGCCCTGATTACGCACCCTTGGTGGCTCAGAATATCGCCGAATTAACTGGCCTGCCCTTCGTGACCGC
Organism: Pseudomonadota bacterium; assembly: GCA_034190675.1. GTDB lineage: Bacteria > Pseudomonadota > Gammaproteobacteria > Pseudomonadales > JAXHSS01 > JAXHSS01. Next base: position 998 of record JAXHSS010000144.1, on the reverse strand, counting down.
AGACAATAAATTTGAGGCACTCGCAGGAAAAGATGCGGCTGTTTTTGCCTCAGGTGCATTGAAAACACTGGCGGTCAGCTTGAATAAAATCGCCAATGATATTCGCTGGTTATCCAGCGGACCACGCTGCGGCTTAAGTGAGCTTACATTACCCGAAAACGAGCCTGGCTCAAGCATTATGCCTGGCAAGGTCAACCCCACCCAAGCTGAAGCCATGACAATGGTCGTTGCTCAAGTACTTGGTAATGACACAACGATCACAATGGCCGGTGCCAGCGGAAATTTTGAGCTAAATGTCTATATGCCAGTGATCGCCTACAACTTGTTGCAGTCGATCCGATTACTCGCCGATAGTTGTATAAGCTTTAATACTCACTGCACTAAGGGTATCGAGCCTATTCACGATCAGCTTGAGACTTATGTTAACGATTCACTGATGTTAGTGACCGCCTTAAACCGTCATATAGGCTATGAACAGGCAGCTAATATCGCCAAGACAGCGTATAAAGAAGGCATCACACTTAAAGAAGCGGCAGTAAAACTTGAGCTTCTAACGGATAAGGAATTTGATCAATACGTACAACCCAAAAACATGATTTCGCCTCGATAAAAAGTCAAAAAAGCTAGGTTTTTTGAGCGCGATAAACAGTAAATATTGTTATAATTTAATCGAGAAATCAGTAGGTACTAACGTGGGCTTAAACACAGCACCGTTGGCACAGTCGCTGATCTCTCAATGAGTAGGATTTTTTTACACAACGCCTAGGAGGCACTATGAACCTTTTCCAAAAAATAGTACTTAGCACCGCTGCGCTTGGTTTTATAAGCGCGCCAGCATTTGCAGAACCGGCCATGTCAGGAACCACGGGCTAGGTCAAGGCAGAGCTTGGCATGAAGTTTTTAGACGATGACGACTGGGGCGATACCGACGAGCAATTAGCCTATGGTATTAACGCCGCTATTATTCCTGTCTCATGGCCTGTTCTGCAAATGCTGGC
>JAXHSS010000143.1:0-4164 GCA_034190675.1 Pseudomonadota bacterium | reverse complement strand
ATAAAACGAACAAAATTGGCCAAAATAATGGCTAGAACGGAGAGAGATTCAGGATTAGCTTTCAAAAAACTCGAATTTGGATTTTTAAGGAAGTTGGAAGTTAGTCATGCAAAGCACTCATCACATCTTTATTCCACGAACATTGTTCAAAGCCTTCCGAGTATGTTGGTGCGTTCTTGAAAGTAATTACTAAGTCATTGGTATATGAATTTCTAATCTCAACAATGGTTAATTCTTGCTGAGATGTTGGCAATGCGTTTGATACCAGTACAAAAGACATAGCGGCAATAGTAAGTGTGACTTTTTTTAAAGGAGTAAAAAAGTTCATGATGAAATCCTAAGAAGTTAATTTTTAGTACACCACCTTTTGTTCACATAAAGTTACATCCCTTGTTTAGGGGATCACCTCGAAAAATATGCTAAACAGCTCTATAAATTACAATGATCAAACATGATGATTTTTGCCCCGTAGTAAAGTGCAATGTATTGAAAAAACAACTGCCTCAGAGGACTCATTCATGATGTTTAAATTACTCATGAAACATTAAGCTAAAAGCTTTGCAAAACTTTTGAAATTATCATATCCGTCATCTATTTTCGTTTTATGCGGCCACTGCTTTGTAATGACAGCATGCTGTGTGCAACTTTGTCTGCAGCAATCACACTGAAAGGCATGAGGCTATCAACATGTCGTGATGTCTGAGCGTTAATCTTCTACTGATTTTTATGGGTAGATAGAGTAAAATTCTGGCTCATTTTTAAACGACTCTGTTATGCAACCTTTAGTTCTTGCCTCTCAGTCGCGCTACCGAAAAGCCTTGCTTGATAAGCTGATGCTGCCCTTTGTTCAGGACAGTGCAGACATTGACGAATCTGCGCAGCCTAATGAGGCTGGGTTAGACTTGGTTCGTCGTTTGGCGCTTGAGAAAGCACAAACCGTTGCGAAACGCCACCCTGGAGCATTGATTATTGCCTCAGACCAATTGGCCGCCTTAGATGGCGAGATTCTCACCAAGCCTGAAACACATGAGCGCGCTGTTGAGCAGCTGCAGGCGTTAAGTGGCCGCACGGTGGTTTTTCATACCAGCCTTTGCTTGCTGGATACGCAGGACAATAGCGCTGAGGTCATTGTTGAGGATGTGAATGTGCGTTTTAAAACGCTAAGCAATGCAGCCATTGAGCGCTATCTTCGAGCAGAGCAGCCTTATGATACGGTGGGCAGTTTTAAATCAGAGGGGCTGGGCATCATGCTATTTGAAGCTATCGAAAGCCAAGACCCTAACACGTTGATCGGTCTACCCATGATCCAACTTTGCCAGCAGCTTGAGGCTAAGGGCTACTGCATTCCGCCAAAGGCATAGCGGCTGGCGAGCTGATCACGATCTACTTTCACTCTACACTTTTTTGGAGAACACTATGAGCAACCCTAGCGTTGAATTTACAACTAGCCACGGCAACTTCACCGTTGAACTTTTTGCCGAACAAGCGCCAATTACCGTTAAAAACTTCCTCAGCTATGTGGAACAAGGCTTCTACGCCGGCACGATTTTTCACCGCGTAATCGAAGGCTTTATGATTCAAGGTGGCGGCTTTACCGAAGACCTTGAGCAAAAAGCCACACAAGATACGATCGAAAACGAAGCAAGCGCTGAGTTAAAAAACAAAAAAGGCACGATCGCGATGGCCCGCACAATGGCGCCTCATTCAGCGACAGCTCAGTTTTTTGTCAACACGGCTAACAACCACTTTCTCGATAAAGACCAAGCTCAAGATGGTTGGGGCTACGCTGTTTTTGGCGAAGTAACTGACGGCATGGCGGTGGTTGAGAAAATCGACGCAGTGCGCACCTCGGGTAATCGCCCAGTGGGTCCGGGTTTACAAAATGTACCGGTTGAAGACGTTGTCATCGAATCGGTTAGCGTAATCAACGGCTAACGCAACCAACCCGACCGTTTCGCCGCTTTGCACGCCTGTCCTATTGGGTGTGCAAAGTGAGCTTTTTCGCCTCTCTCTTTCTGTTGCCCGTTTTCTTCGACCTGCTCATGGCCTTATCCACGCTTGGCCTTTTCGCCTGACTTTAGGTGTTTGGTGGTGGTAGAGACCTGTTTTGATTCATAAATTGCGCTACACTTATAGCTACACGGAAACAAAGCGCGCCATGGCTGAACCAAAAACAAAAACGTTGTTTATCTCTGACCTGCATTTAGGTGAAAAAACACCTGAACTCAATCAGGCCTTTATGGCTTTTTTAGAGGAGCAAAGCAGGCAAAGTGAGACAATCGATGCGCTTTATATCTTGGGTGATTTTTTTGTTTACTGGCTGGGCGATGATTGCATCTTGCCGCTGCATCAACAATTGGCAAAACAGCTGCACGCGTTTGCGCAGCACACACCGATCTACTTCATGCACGGTAACCGCGACTACCTCGTTAATGAACCGTTCTGCAAACAAGCGGGAATGACCTTACTGAACGAATATCAAGTCATTGATTTTTATGGAACGCCCACCCTGCTTTTGCATGGCGACTCTTTATGCACACTAGATGAAGGCTATCAAAAACTTCGCCGATTTTTACGCCACCCCATCACGCTTTGGCTCGCCTCTGCTCTGCCCGCTTCATTTAAAAACGGTATTGCAAAAAAACTGAGCCGAGATGACCACGAGCCGATCGACTACACACAAGTCGATAAACCCGAATGGGATGTGGTCGAGTCCACCGTGCGCGAGACTTTTCGTTTTTTCCATGTTCAGCACATGATCCATGGCCACACACATCGCCCTGCTCATCACCAGTACACGACAGATCAGCACACATTAAACCGCTATGTCCTTGGCGACTGGGGCCATAAAAACAGCATTTGGTGGCTCGAACTGCATTCAGATGGCCGTTTTCAAACGGTTACAAAAAAGTTAGCTGCCTAATTTTTCCCCACACAGCAATAACTTAGCACAATAAACACACAAAGCCTGTGGGGTTTCGACCCTAACCTCAGGTAAATTCTCAAACCTAATAGCGATTCATCTGTTCGTTGCAATTGTAAATTTTCTAGACATTGTTGGCGCATAGGAGTAAAAAAGATAATGCACGAACGAAGTTGTTGTGCATCAACCATACAAGAAACTTGAGCTAATCCGATGGATTTGATGACAGCAAGCGCGTTTGTGCTCTGTCTAATCAATGTAAACTAGAACCGGAGGATTGGTATGAAAACCAAGAAACGAGATCGCGCGCAACGCGCGTTTATGCATGGAGTCAACTTTGGCAGCACAGGGAAGCCGCGAACAAACTGCCCTTTCCAAGAAATTAAATATAAAGAAGCCTGGTTAGCAGGCTGGCGTGAGGGGCGGCAAATCTTTCATACGGGAATCAACTTCCGTCAGATCATGCATTGACCTTCTACGAGGCGCTTCAAGCGCCTCATCCAAATTCCTTTTAACCCTTTCAATCACAAATGGCTAACCGTAAAACTCCCAAGCCATTTTTAAAGCCAAAACCAGCAATAATAAACCAAACCAGCGCTTAAGTTTTGCCGCAGGCAAATTATGCGCCAAGCGCGCTCCTAGGCGTGCAAAAACAATACTGCTCAGCCCGATCCAGATCATCGCGGGCCAATAAACATAGCCGACAAACCCCTCTGGCATAGCCACCTCAGGCTTTTGGAGCACGTAACCCAGCGTTGCAGCTAACGCAATCGGCAAACCTGCAGTAGCGGATAATGCAATAGCCTGATGCATGCCAATATTTCGCCATGTTAAATACGGCGTAATGAATGAGCCACCACCAATGCCCAGTAACGCCGAAAGAAAGCCCATAACAACGCCCGATGCACCCAGAATCGCCTGTTCATGCTGCCAAGGCTCATGCGCAGGGTTGGGCTTTGCGGCCAATAACATGCGCAAACCAATCGCAACGAGGAAGAACATAAAGACCGCTTCCAGCCACTGCGTTTGGATTCGTGTAGCCGTCCAGCTGCCCAGCAAAGCGCCGATCACCAGACCAGGAACAAGATAACCGGCCAAGTCCCAGCGAATCGCACGTTTTTCCCAGTGTTTGCTGATACTGCTCAGCGCATTAAAGATGATAATCGCCAGCGACGTGGCAATGGCAGCGCTTAGAGCGACCGACTCAGGCACCATTATCTGGGCAAACAAGAATAACAGCA
>JAXHSS010000142.1:0-4211 GCA_034190675.1 Pseudomonadota bacterium | reverse complement strand
CATAGCTGTTGTCCTGAATATTTTTAAGCACGCCCTGAATAACTTCCGCTTGCGTGTAGTCTTTTGACCCCGCACCTTGAATGCGCGTCTGATCTGCTTCAATTGCAGAAACTTCCATGATAGCTTCTTGCTCTTGCTGATCGCCCACCAGCCGATTAACAAACTGAGTCACCATATCATATTCAAGACAGGGTTTACCTTCTTCTGTGCGCTTTGCTTTGACGCCTTCGTCCCATTGTCCACCGCGAGTCGTCATTTTGCGCATCTCTTTCACATGTTCCCACTGATCGAACCAATGGCTCGTGCCTGCTTGATAGCGTTTCTTAGCTTTTTCTAGCAGCTCTGCTTTTTGTGTTTTTGATAATGTCTTCATGCCATCCAGCCTTGATTGCCGTACTTATTTTTAACTTTTGGCTTGTGGGATTTTTTCTCAATATCTTTCCAGCCGCATGCAAAAGTCATAAAAGCATCTGATCCATGACTGCACCAATTATGCTCAGGGTTTTTCTTAAACATTTTCGCTTTCTCGTCATATTCATAGCCGTAATCCGACAAACAGCTCAAACCGTCTTTACATCTAACCTCGTCAAATGAGCAACGATCAAACATAGTTCTACCCGCTTCAATAGCGTCGCTCTTTTGCTTTACGCGTTTCACTACTGTAAATGAAACACCCATCTCTTTTGCACTGTCCTTTCTACTCTTGCCGCTTATTAGTTCGCGCACCTGAATATCGTGTGGGGCAAAATGCTTTGCATAACTGATGCCGTGCTCTTCTTCAAATTTCTTGAGATATTTAATGTAATGCGCCATCCCGTGGTTGTGATTCTGATAGTAGTTAATAAAGCGTATTTCCTTGCCGTAAACCTGAAAAAACCACACCGTCATATAATCTGAAATACCTAAGTCCCAAGCTGTATACGTTGGCAGCCTAGGATCAATAGCTATGCGACTGATGCGCTCCTCTTTCCATGCTTTTGCTACCTGCTTGCCAAATATTTTGCCTTCAACCTCCGAATCCCAAGCCAGGTAAAACTCTTGCTGAACTTTAGACTCCGACATCCCGCTATCGCGCTCTTCTTGTATGGCCTCCTCTGTAATAACTGGTGTTCCATCCTCACGCTTGGTCATATCCACAGTAAGATAGCTAACAAACCACTTCGGATTGTTTCTTACAGCGTTATAGAGCAAATAGCCATGATTCCGACCGCGAGGCGTATATACGAATGCAGCCCAGCCTCCATTTTCTGCAAGTATCGGACGAAAATAATCATAAGCTGCTGGGTCTTGAAGTGAGAACTCAGAAAAGATAATGCCGATTGGATTGGTTCCCATCAGCGCGTCATAATTGTCAGAACCTACGAGCTGAATGATTGAGCCGTTGGCAAGCACAACTTTCATTTCTGTATTGTTTTTGCTTTTGATTAACTGCTCTGGAATATGATCAGTAAAACGCATGCCATCGCCACCGATGCCATCCCATATAACCTTGCGCGCTTGATTAAGCTTCGGGAGCATGTAGTAATAGACGCCTACGCGCTCTTGAGTCTTAGCGATAAACGCATTCCAGATTGTTTTATCTTTGCCTGCTCGCCGATGCCAGATAAGCGCTATACGTTTGATGTTCTCTTCAAACATAGCTTTCCAAACGGGTTTTTGATACTCCCGCGCTCTATATCTATACGGCAATGAAACATCCGTAACCAACTGAGAATAGTCTTCCTCATCTATACCCATCGCATCATTATCAATAAAGTCAATCATTAGCCCCACCACCTGTGTTGATAGTGACATTGACGTTGCCGCCCGCCTTTTTGGGATCAATGACCTTATTTATTTCAGCAATCTTGTCTAACGCACGCTGTTTATCATGCAGCTCTATCTCTATTAAATCCTCCGCCAAACCAGTTTGCTGCTCAACATCTGCGCTGCTTGTGCGCCTTATCTTGACTTTTTTTATCGATCTCTGCACATGCTCAGGCATTGCGTTTAACGCCAGCATTTTCCCGTCTGAATCAAACATTTCAGCAACATTTGAAAATGCTATCGATGCATACTCAGCCAAGATGCGCTCACGTTTAATATTCAACTTTTTTATTACAGGTGCTCTAAAATGCTCAATCAGTTGTTGTACATCTTCGCGCTTCCTTAGACTAGATGCTGAGCTTTCGGCTGTTTTCTCATTATTCGTATTAAATACAGCCAAATATGAGTCCTTATCTGCCATTCCATGTGCGACATTTTTTGCAAACTCGACATGACGACATAGAGCCAAAAGCTCTGTCCCGTCTTTTAATTTAATTAATTGTTTATTCGATGGCATAAGCAAAGAATATGCTTATGAAAACTTATGAATACTGTCTTTTCCACATATAAAATAATTTTTGCTTCACCCTTGACTAACCAAAAAATAAGCGTACTATGTTCTATACAGGGTCAAACAAATAGCCTTGTCGGACTTGAACGAATCAAGAGCTTATATCTAAAGGTGATTATTATGATCGACATTACATATTCTAAATACTGCCCTAACGTTTTTCTTGCGGCCAGTCCTGAGCAGCTAGAGAAAGGCGACATCATTGACGTTGTTACGAAATATGGAAAAGAAAACCAGCATGAAGTGCATAACCTCATTTACGAGCGCAACGGTATTTATCATTATTCAATTACGCGCTGCGATGGACTCAACGCTCAAACGTACGCAGAGAAAAAAGCCGAAAAATATAAAGGCTGGGCTGGGGCTGCTATAGCGAAATCTGACGCTTGTGTTGCCGCTGCTAACGAAGGACGCGACTTTCTGATCCTTGGCGAGCCGATTAAAGTAGGTCATCATAGCGAGAAACGACATAGAGCGCTTATTGAAAGAAATCATAAACGCATGGAACGCAGTATTGAACATGTCAAGAAAGCCGAACGACACGCAGAAAAGGCAGCTTATTGGGAAGACCGCACCAATACAATTAACTTGTCAATGCCTGAGAGCATCGGTTATTTTGAATACAAACTTGAGCAAGCTATCGCTCTGCAAAAGGGATACAAGGACGGAACGATTGAGCGTGAACACAGTTACTCACTTACTTACGCAACAAAAGACGTCAAAGACCTAAAAAAGAAGCTGGCGATTGCTATCAAGCTCTGGGGTGATAGCGAATAGTCAAAAATGATGGGCGGCTAACGCTGCCCAGCCACAAACCAAGGTACATTTATGAAGGATAAAAAACCGCACGGCAACACAGGCAACAAACATGCTTGCAAGCCAGACCACGAGAAAACAACCACCGCCAAGGTATATCTAGAGGTTTCTCGCAGCACAAAGGCTAGATGGGTGCATTATGCACAGAAAGTTAAGTCAAGAACGCTCAAGAATTTTTTATCGCAAGCCGTTGAAGAAAAGATTGAGCGAGACTACAAAGAATAATAAAAAGTGTTGACTTAACGCGCGTTATATATAAAAGGAATTGTTGGGTCGCGGTGATTCAACAAAACTAACTAACTAAAAGGTGAATAAAATGAAATATGTACCTAAAACTACAGTAACAACTAAAACGCGATTTGATGTATATGTTGATGGCGTTAAGAAAATGGAAACATTCGACGCATTTACAGCCCAAGCGGAAATTGACATGGGCTGGGGTAACGTTGAGGTAAAAACCGTTGAGGTTGCGGCATAATGCACAGTTTTCGGGAGACTTCCAGCGGAAGCGCTCGCCAAAATAGTGCGGAATACCCTGAAAGCGGGCTGACCTCCACCCCATCCCAATAAACCAAAAGCGTAGGGCTAACAAACCAACTAACTAACTCAAAGGTGAATATTATGAACTTTTCTAAATCGACTTACATTCTTGGTTACAAAACAGACCTAAAAAATAAGCCTAAATTTGATCAATCAACACACGAGGGCAGCCTTGCGTCGGTGCGCTGGAGCAAAGAAAATATGGTGCATTTATCCAGAAGTGGTTTTTGGAAAAAGGAAACCGCAGAACGAGCCGCTGCGCAAGCGGGCGCAGTCGGCGAGATAGAGATCAAGCATTGCTATATCGACACAAGCGGCAGGGGCTGGACTGAACAGGTGATAACTGCCACGGTTTAGAATCGAAACGCTGGCTTCGGTCAGCGTCTATCCAGTATTTAACTCTAGTATTGTGAGCATCTGCTGAAAGCAATCATGCAATGAACAATAATCAACCCGCTTTCTGTAATATCCATCGCTT
>JAXHSS010000141.1:0-4300 GCA_034190675.1 Pseudomonadota bacterium | reverse complement strand
TGCGCCTGATTGATCAACTTCAAATTGTTGAGCAACAAATGGCCGTCGCAAAAAATGCACGCGATATTCAAGCACAGCAAATCAATAGTAAGCGTTTACCCGACAGCGTAGGTAAGGAGGCCAATGCCTACTTGAACAACTATCTGTCGATTCTAGAAAAATCACTGCAATCTGACCGACTAAAAGAGCAGTATGCCGAGGTGTATATGGAAATGTACACAGAGGAGGAGCTACAAACAATCGTCATGTTTTATGACTCGCCAGCTGGGCAAAAATTTATCGCAAACCAACCTGTTGCAAACAAAAGCGTGCTGAACGTGGTTCAACGCGAATTCACGCGCCTACAACCTCAGCTGCAAAAAATCACCAAAGATTTTGAGCAAAAAGTCAAAGCAAAACTAGGCAAATAAGCTTACACTTAGCCCATAGCGAATGGAGTTTTCTATGGGCACTTTCATTAACGAGAACGACCAAAAACGCCGATGCAATTGGTGCAGCGCCACCCAACAATATCAAGACTATCACGATCAAGATTGGGGCTTTCCAATTGCTGATGATCGTTTGTTGTTTGAAAAACTCTCGCTCGAAGCCTTTCAGTCAGGTTTGAGCTGGCGTACGATCCTAGAAAAACGAGAGAATTTTCGCCAAGCTTTTGCCAACTTCAAGCCCGAGATTGTTAGCCAATTTGCCAAAAAAGATGTCGAGCGACTACTCCAAGACACTGGTATCGTGCGACACCGAGGCAAAATCAACGCGGTTATTAATAACGCAAACCGCTTACTGGAACTAGTTGAACAATATGGAAGCTTTGCGCACTTTGTCTGGCAGTATGAACCCCCACGGCTATCCGAGGACTGCAAGGATCCTTCGCTTTATGAAGACTATCCGCGCAATATTCGCTCCACCTGCAAAGAATCAGACGAGCTTGCCAAAGTCCTGAAAAAACAAGGCTGGAAATTTGTTGGCCCAACCACGGCTTACGCCTTTATGCAAGCTATGGGCATGGTCAATGACCACCATATAGACTGCTATTTATACCCTCTAGTTGAACGCGCTCAACTAGAGTTCAAGCGTCCCTAGACTCTCAACCTAGTAAGCCAGACCCATCTTGTGAGCACTGACTTTCGACTTTATTTTTCAATTGCTTCTATTGCCCTGACCTTTATCGCCTTCGTGCCTTACTTGCGCGAGATCTATGCCGGCAAAGTCATTCCACATGTGTTTTCATGGATAATCTGGGCACTGACAACCAGCATCGTTTTTTTTGCACAGCTCAGTGATGGTGCAGGTGTTGGCGCATGGCCAACGGGCTTATCGGCCGCCATCACTTACTACATTGCCTTTCTTGCCTATCGACGCAGCAACTCGATCAACATAACCCGCAGCGATAGCCTATTTTTTATCAGCGCCTTGGCGGCTCTTCCCGTTTGGCACCTAACACAAGATGCTCTAGCGGCCGTCGTCTTGCTAACATTGATTGACTTGCTGGCGTTTTTACCAACATTACGCAAAACTTATTACAACCCCAAACAAGAAAATGCGCTGTTTTTCGGCCTTTATGTCATCAAAAGCCTTTTCTCAATTATTGCCCTTGAGCATTACTCGCTGACCAACATATTATTCCCCGCTACCATTGCACTCACCAGCACCTTGCTAATCGGGGTATTACTTTGGCGCAGCAAAAGAGTGTAATTTTTTATCGAATAACCTTACTTTTTGCAAAAAAAATATTAACATTCAATATCTTAGTTTAAACATGATGGAGCTTAGGACATGAAAACTTGGTACTCAAAAATCGCTCTAGGCGTAGCTTCGTTGATGGCCGCCACGGCAGCATCAGCCGTTGTATTACCGAATGCGTCGGATGTACAAGCCAGCAATTCTCAAATTATCGTTAAATTCAAAGGCATTTCAGAAACACCTAACCGCGTATTGTCATTAGATGGTCTTGCGGGTGACGCACTTGCTAAGCTTGGGCTATCAGGCAAGGTTGAGCGCCTCATGTACAACAATGCGGCTGTTATAAAGCTGAGCAAAGCGACAAACGGCAAAGTGCTTCAGCGCATCGTTAATCGTCTGAGCGCAAACCCAAGCATTGAGTTTGCTGAAATCGACCAAATCATGACGCCAATGGCCGCTACACCTAACGACCCACTTTACCCTCAGCTTTGGGCATTCAATGACGCTGACAGTGGCATCGACGGCCTAAGTGCATGGGACGCAACACGCGGCCAAGGTGCAACGGTTGCGGTATTGGACACAGGTTACCGTCCACACGTTGATTTTATCAACAACAGCATCAACGGTTATGATTTCATCTCAAGCAGCAGCATCGGTAATGACGGCAATGGCCGCGACTCGGATGCTCGCGACCCAGGTGACGGCCGTGCATTCTGGCGCTTCGTTCTTCAGTCCTCATCTTGGCACGGTACCCACGTAGCGGGTACTATCGGTGCGACGGCTAACAATGGCGAAGGTATTGTCGGCGTTGCTCCTGAGGCAGACCTTCTTCATGTCCGCGTCCTTGGTAAAGGCGGCGGTAGCACTTCTGATATCGCCGATGCAATCGTATGGTCAGCTGGCGGCACGGTAAGTGGCGTTCCTGCAAACACTAACCCAGCTGATGTTATTAACATGAGTCTAGGTGGTTCTGGCGCCTGTGGTAGCAGCATGGCAAACGCTATTGCTCAAGCCAACAGCAACGGCACCATCGTCGTGGTTGCAGCAGGTAACAGCAATGCCAACATGGACACATCAAGCTACTCTCCTGCAAGCTGTTCAGGCGTGATCACTGTTGCGGCGCACGATGCCAACGGCAACAAAGCGTCATTCAGTAACTACGGCTCAACCATTGAAATCTCAGCACCAGGTGTCAGCATCCTATCGACACTGAACGATGGTCGCGTTTCTCCAGGCAACGATAACTACGTTTATTATAACGGCACCAGTATGGCTACTCCTCACGTAGCTGGCGTGGCTGCGTTATTAAAAGCGCTTGATCCAAGCCTAGATGTTAACGATGTAACAGGCATCCTATCATCAAGCGCTACGCCTTTTGGCAGCGGCTCAAGCTGTAACACATCGATCTGTGGTGCAGGTAAACTCAATGCTGGTTCAGCGGTTCTGCTAGCGCAGTAAGCTTAACAGCAGCCTAGAATTCTAGGCCGTTTGCTTAAATTAAAGCCCTCATTCCCCAGCGGTTTGAGGGCTTTTTTATTGCCCAAACAACAATATAACTCGCATAAAACTAAGCGGCTCAATTGACTGCGAGCTCATGCTAAAATTGCTATTATTAATTAAGTAACGAATCACCGCGCCAGCTCAAGCCCTGCTTGAAGCCTATCAACAGCGAGAGCCCAACTGATGAAAAAACATGCCACTTTATACCGAATGGTCACTGATCAACACATTTGTCCCTTTGGCATACGATCACTTGATCTGCTTAAGCGTCAGGGCTATGAAGTGGAGGACAAACCCCTCAAAACTCGCGAAGCAACCGACGCCTTCAAAGACGAGCACGACGTCAAAACTACGCCGCAAACCTTTATCGACGGTAAACGTATTGGCGGCTACGACGACTTACGCCAATATTTCGGCCTAGGTAACGGGCTTAAACAAACCGGCCTGAGCTACCAGCCTATCATTGCTATTTTCGCCACAACATTGCTGATGGCCATTGCCTTTAGCTGGGCTATGCTTGAAGCGCTGAATATCGTCACGATCATCGAAAGCTTCATCGCCTTTAGCATGTGCGCACTGGGCATACAAAAACTGCGCGACCTCTTCACCTTCACCAACCAGTTTTTGGGCTATGACTTACTCGCACAGCGCTATGTCCCCTATGCGTATCTCTACCCTTTTTTAGAAACCTTCGCGGGCATTGGCATGATCGCCGGCGTTTACACGCATACCGTCGCCGCGATCGCGCTTTTTATCGGCAGCATTGGCGCTATATCGGTTATCAAAGCTGTCTACATCGACAAGCGTGAGCTTAAATGCGCCTGTGTTGGCGGCAACTCCAATGTGCCTTTGGGCGCGGTTTCTCTGACCGAAAACCTGATGATGATCGCCATCGCTTTATGGATGCTCTACAAAAGCACAGCGGGCATGTGATTTTCCCCAGCACGAATGACTCCTATAGTGCCCATGTACTGCGCTGAAGCATTGCACCCATGAATAAGGGTGCACAAATAGCGAGTTCTACACTAAAATAAATGTTTTTGACGCAGGAGCGGCCCCATGTTGACACTTTTTGGCGTTGGATTTTCGCGCTCATTTCGCACGCTTTGGGCACTTGAAG
>JAXHSS010000140.1:0-4350 GCA_034190675.1 Pseudomonadota bacterium | reverse complement strand
GTTTCTGTTTGAGACCCAAAGTGTTTAATCACGTCTTGCTTTTTCATAACAAAGTTAAATTTATTGAACAAATAAAGTTTAACACATTTAACTAAAGGTTCAACACATTAAACAACAAAGGGTTTAACATTCTAAACATGAGTGAAATATCGCAAATAATTAACCAACGCATGAGCGATCTAAATCTTCGGCCTGTTGATGTCGTAAATGCTTCAGGTGTAAGCAAAAGTTCGCTAAGCCAATGGATGAGTGGTGAGAACACGCCAAGTGCTAAGAAGCTTCCTCAACTAGCAAAGGGGCTTTACTTAGAGCCCGAGCATTTGCTTTCGTATAGTGAATTTTTAAAAGTCCCGAAAGTAAAAAACTGGAAGCTCAAAATAAAGACAATTGACGATAGTGTGATTGATTCAACAACAGATCAATCGGTCAATAGTGAGTACAAGGAAAGCATGGTGGAACTGAATATGTATACAGCTAAAGCAGGCTGTTCAGATGATGAAACCTACATACCAGATACAATAGACCACGACACAAAAGTCGGCGTGATAATAGCCGACAAAACATGGGCAAGGCATAATCTTGCCCCTGATATAACATCTCTTGATAATATTGCGCTTGTGACAGCCAAGGGTAACAGCATGGAGCCGCTATATAGCAGCGGCGATATTTTATTTGTTGATACTGGATACACAGTGCTAGACCATCAAAATGTTTACATGTTCAGGTATGACGGTCAGATAATGATTAAAACATTGCAGCCACGCGGTCGAGAAATTTGGGTTTATGCTGAAAACAAGAAACTTGCATCATCAGCCCCTTGGTCTATAGACCCAACAAGAGATTTCGCAATACTCGGCAAAGTGGCTGGCAAGTCAGGAATGGAGTCGTTTTAGAAAAGGAAGAGCTCATGAAAAAAATACTAAATATTCTTGCTGTAATAGTAGTTGCTTGTTTTTTATTCAAATTCACAACAGCTTTTGACCCCATGACAAGGGCTTATGAAACAAGTTACAACGCAATAAAAAATCTATTTTTCCCAGATAAAAAGGAATGGACAGAGTGGGAGAAATCAAACATAGAAAACTTTTTCAAATCCAGACAAACAATCCAGCATGAAATAGACTTGTTAAACAAAGGAGCAGATTTTTCAGTGTCACGACACTCATTAGCGCTTAATAATGCATTGAGATATGCCCTTTTGGTAAGAGAGGATGTTCTGTTCAAAGCAAACTCTGAACTCCCCCAGCAATACGAAACGTATAAAAAGTCACTACAAATATCTCTAGAAGGTTATTTAGAAAGCGACAATAACAAAATCATGCTCGGCGACCAGCTTTTTGATCAATGGATAGACTGGTTCAATGACAATAGACACGAGATAAAAATACCACAAAACTAAGTCTCACTTAGTAATCTGCAAAGTCGCAAGGATGCGGCATACAAAACCTATTATCAAACACCCTTCAACATCTAAATATGAATGCCTTGATTGCATTTCTCTAAACTCTTCTTGCCCCAAAGTTAAATTATTTAAACTTTTTTGTTGACCAGCTTGTTCAATTTGTTAAACTTAGTTCTATAGTTTGAACAAAGTCGGAGAACAACATGTTACTAACCAACGCAGAACGCAATGCATGCTCGTTTGACTACGATGAGTCGATTCAGATGGAGAAAGAAGCGCGTAGTGAGCGACTGCATGAAGAGGCAATAGAGCAGCTTGAATCATTCCTTTTGCTTGAGTATGCCGAGAGCGACTGTTTGGACTTCATCGAAGATGAACCAGACTGCCACTTGTATTTCTCTTTGTCTGAATGCCAAGAGATTTTCAGCGACTTGGTAGCCCGACGCAATCATAAAGGCATTGTTAACCAAATCATCATGGGGAGTAGCAACTTTGGGCTAAGTCTACTGGAACAGCGATTTGTGGATTATTTGAAAAGCTACATCGAGAAAGACCTCTTTCTGTCAACTCAGGATTGCAAAAACATCTTGTCTGACATGGCGACTAAGTACGATGTTGAAGCCATCTATGAATTTCTCACAGAGCGCAGCCGCTCAAGCAAGCTTACATTGTTGGATATGCTCTTTCTTGAGCACTTAGATGACTGTGAGTTCTTCAGCGACTATCGCTGCTGGGTTCGGGAGCAGGTGTAACCATGATGATCGATTTTGCAAAACTTCCAGCGCGTCAAAAGGCGCGTCAGGCATGGAAGGCGCACGTTATCGCCATTGTTCAGAGCTTCTTATTTGTGGGCGCTCTTTTCTTGTCGGCATTTGAACCTGAATTTCACGAACTAAACGAGCCGAAGTATGAGCGATCACATCAGCGATAAGAGCAAAGCGATTCAATACCTGAAAAAGGTGGTCGCACAACATGGTGAAAAGGCAGTGCTAGAGAAATCAGCACTAAAACAACTGGAGAGTAAGGCATGAACAACGCAATCGCACATCGAGAAGATCAAGTCGTCAATGCACTTGAGCTAACGAGCATTCAGACTCAATTGTCTGAGCTGTTGAACAACGATCCTCAGAAGATGCAGAAATTTAAGACCAAAGTGGTCAATATGGCGCTTTCGTTTGGCCTAAAAGACTGTACGCCTGAAAGCATTATTCAGAGCGCTATGCAGGCGCTGATTGTTGATCTGCCCATGCAAAACGGCCAAGGCTATGTTGTGAATTACAGTGGCCGAGCACAATTTGATTGCGGCTATAAAGGTTGGCAAGTGCTTGCTAAGCGAGCGGGTTATTCAGTGGTAGCCGACGTAGTTTACAGCTGTGACATCTTCCGTCAAGAAGGCTTTGGATTCGATGTTAAAACCATTTTCGAGCCTAACTTTCAAGAGCGCCAAGGCCATGATGATGAATGGGCTAAAGAGCACTTAACGGGCGTGTTGGTTTCGGTTCGTGATGATAGCACGCAAGAAAAGCTATTGAAGTTTGTGGAAGGCGGGTTGATTCACAAGATTACCAGAGGCTCACCTAGCGCGGGTCGCGTAAGCAAACGAGACGGCAAGAAATATAGCCCTCACGACCAGTGGGCTGAACAAATGTTTTTCGCCAAAGCGATTAAGTATGTTTTGTCAAAAATGGCGATTGATCTCACTGATGCCTCTAAAAACATGCATGAAGCCATTGAGTATGAAAATCGCGTTGAATCGCAGGTTCAAAACGAAGCTGAACCAACCAAAGTAGCCTATCCACAGGAGCGCTTTGATCAAAACTACCCAGCTTGGAAACAGTCGGTTCAATCTGGCAAGCAAACCTATTTGTCGATTTTGACTTCGTTACAGTCACGGGTTGAGCTTTCGCAGGAACAGATGCAGAAAATTATTGAGCTCAAAGATGAAGAGCCAATCGATGCGGAGGTGTCAGAAGATGTTGAGTGAAGAACTATTGATCGCACGTGCAGGCAACTTCACAGCGAGTGAAAACCATCGTTTGATGGCTGGTTGGGACAAGGCTAAGCCAGATACGAGCTTCCCAGAATATCAAGCATTGCGTGACTATATCGAACCGCTATATCTCAGTGGAACGGATAAGTTCTTGGTGTCCGACTTGAAGCCTCACTTTGCTTTTAAGGTGACAACAGCGCTGATCAAGCAAACATTGGATGCGATCAAATACGAAATTCCACCTTCGGGCTTAGTGACCTATGCTCAAGAAAAGGCGGTTGAGGAACTGTTTGAGCCAGACCCGAGCCTTGTGTTCTCTACTGTGCATACGATTAACGGCGAAGAACGCGAGCTTGAATGCGTGTTCTTAGCCTCTCAGCAATTAGGGGTCGAATTTACCAGCATTGGAGAAAACCAGAGCCATATTCATACGGGCGAAGTCGGTTGCACGCCAGATGGCATTGTGCTCAATGAGTTTGACATGGTTGAAACAGGTATTGAAGCCAAGTGCAAAAGCCCAAAAGTGCACGCTCAAAACCTGCTCATCAACACAACGCAAGACTTGCAAGCCAATGCATTTGATCACTTCGTACAGGTGCAAACAGCCATGTTGGTGACGGGTTCGAGCTATTGGTACTTTGCCAACTTCAACCCTTATGCGATTCAGGAAGAACACCGCTTCAAATGCATCAAGATCGAGCGTGACGATGCATTTATCGCGATTCTCAAAGAGCGCATCGAGATTGCCAAGGCCATCAAACATGCATTCTTGGAGAAACTAAAAAACAGTACGGAGGCGCTAGCATCATGCAAAGCTTAACGACAGTGACAGGCGGCTATCACCAGCCTCGCAGGGTGCACCTTAAAACAGAAGCTAACTTGATGACAGGTCGATCCAAGACTATGGAGCTGTCCATTGATCTAATGCTTTATCACGTGACATTGACAGAGCCAAAAG
>JAXHSS010000014.1:0-21606 GCA_034190675.1 Pseudomonadota bacterium | reverse complement strand
TTATACATATTGTACTGACTTGGCCTGTAAGTGATTTCGCCTTCAACACCACTGGTGGAATAAAAACCACCATTTTGAAGAGAAAGGTAGTAACCATCTACTGGGTCGGTGGGGTCGGGGATATAGTTGATCCAGACAATATTGTCGACTTCCATATGATACAGCGAGAAATTCCAGTCGATGGCTTTTTGGCGGCTTCTGCCCGTATAGCCCACTTCATAATTTGATAAAATAACGGGAGTTAGGTGGTCGTCAGGGACAGAGACTCGGTTAAATAAGTCGCCATCGGAAGTATAAAGAGCAATATCCAGATGTTTTTCAAGCAAGGTGGGCAGACGTCTGGCCACTGAGTGCGTTAACCGGATTGACTGCAGCGGGCTGATGAAAAGATTTAAGCTTAATCGTGGTGAAAAATACACTTGATCATCGTTTTGCTTTTCAGCGAGTAAGCCTAGGTTGATATCAATTTTATCGCCAAGCTGAATTTCTGTATTGATACCAGCAAAAGCGGTGTATTGTTCAAATGTATTGTTGCCGCTTGTTAAGGGAAGGCTTTCAAAGGTGTCTCGTTTGATGCCCAGTAAACCAACCGCTCTAAAGCCTTGTTGGTTTAGCCAGCTATACTGGGTTTCGATTTGTGTTTTTGTAGTAAAGAACGTTTCTCTACCGGTAGGGAACCGCTCATCGGCATTATCTTCAAATGGTGTACCCGTTAGATCGTCGGGAAGCAGTTCCTGTATTGTGGGGCTGAGCTTAAAATTGTCTTCATTTCGAACGGTGTGGTGTATCTGGGTTTCAAGCGAGTTTTGATTATCTAAACTCCTTTCCCAGGTGATTTGACCTGCATAACTGTCCAGCGTGCGTGGCCGTGGGTCATTATTGGCTTCTTCTACAGGCGGCTGATAACCCGTTTCGCCAAAGCTATAGTGACCGTAGGCATTGATCTGATCGTTTTTTCCAAAGGGTTGTTCATAGCCAAATTGCGCTGAGTATAGCTCTTTGCTGTCATCCATTTCAGAGAAGCCACGATAACGAACCGTGTTCAATGTTAGGCGAAGGTTGGCATCGTCTATTGAGGTGGTAAATCGGGCAAAATTACGCTGATCATGATCGATACCAAAGCGAGTGCTTGCGGTCCAATCATTTTGCAAAGCGATCGGTTTGGTAATGATATTAATGGCCGCAGCAAATGAGTTAGAACCATAAGCGGATGCGGAAGGGCCTCGAATAATTTCTACCTTCTCGATATCTTCAAGCTCGACACCTAACACATCCCAATCAATAACCGATAGGTTTGACATGAAAGCCGAACGCCCGTTAACAAGAACTTGCAACCAGTTGGTGTCATCCCAATTGCCACCATGATAAGAAACGGCGTATCTTCTTCCGTTAACGTGTGCGACATTCATGCCGGGAACAAGGCGGAAAATATCGGCAATCTTAGTAAAGCCCGATGTTTCAATCATTGCACTATCAATAATAGTGACGGCATTGGGGGCAGAAAGAACCGTTTGATTGATTCGGCTGGCACTCACCACCGTTGATAATTCATCAAAACTCCATTCATCTTCCATCGCTATTGGCGACAGTGAAAACAGTAAGCCGCAGGTAAGGCCGCCTAATCTACCAATACAGTTAACCATTCATTTCTCCTTTCTCTATAACACCGATTATTTAACCCTCAAAATCTGGCTGCATTATCGTTTAGCTATTTAAAAGTTCGATACGCTTAAACTCATGTAATAGCGAGGATCAACAGTAATTTGTTCATCAAATCCATTATATACGCCTGTTAGATATTGGGCACCCTCCAAGAGTCTGACTGCTATAGCCCCAAATTGGGTAGAATTGGGTAGAGAGGTTACGCCCCATTTCCAGTTCATTTCATCAACAAAAGTGCAATTAGGCTCCCAAACGCGTTCTCCCACTGCCAAGAGCCCATTAAGCCTAGGGATTTTGTGGGTGTTTTATCTCGAGACTTAATGATGATATCAGGATCTTTCGAAATGCTGTGCTGTTCTTCATCTTGAGCTGCATTAAAAAGCACTTTTTAAAATGATACTGACACGCGCGGAAGGTCAACTCACCTTCAATGCCGCTGATTTGATACGTCCCAGCGTTAATGGGGGCATGGTAAAAACCATCGCTGATGTCGGTTGGATCAGCATTATAATTATACCAGATCGTGTTCTCAAACTGGGTATGTTAGGCCGAGAAGCCCCAGTCGATTTGATGCGGCCTAGATTTTCTGGTGTAGCCAACTTCGAGTTGCTCGATATGTTCAGGTTGCACCTAAGTGTCCTGAATATAGATTTTATTTAGGATGTCGCCGTCACTGGTGATCAATTGAGAGTTTTGGTGTTTTTCAAGCAACGTCGGTAATCGGTTGGCCGCAGAGTATGATAATCGGATCGACTGGCTAGGTGGGAACGGAAGGTTCAGACTGGCTCTTAGTGAAAAGAAGGCTTGGTAATTAGGCAGTTTCTCAGCTATGAGACCAAGGTTTAGATCAATATTAGTACTTAATTGGATCTCACTATTAACGCCTAAAAAGCCCGTCATTTCTTCTCGGCTGACTTTTTCAGAAAACAACTTGGGCTGTTGATAAAGTCATGGCGTAACCCGCCAATCAAGACGTTTCAAATAGACGAAGAGTAAAAGGCATTAAACTGAAAATCCGCCTATGTTTTTTCACTGTAGAACAACTCGCGCCCGACAATGAATTGCTCATCCGCGTTATCAGCAAATGACGTGCCTGTTAAATCAAATGGGATTAAGGCTGAAACCGGCGGCGTTAAGCTTTGGTCATTCTCATCGCTAGAGTAGTGAAAAACTTGAAATTGAAAGGCGTTTGGACCCACTAAATCTCTTTCCCAAACAAGATGGCCTGAGTAGGCCTTAATCTCTCGATCCCGCTCTTGATCCACAACGTTCGGGTTAAATAAGGGGCCTGTTTCTCGCGTTGCAAAGGTTAAATAACCGTTCAACTGATTTTGATTGTCTAGGGATTGCTCGTAACTCAAGCTGCCCGTGAATATCTCTTTGATGTCATTGCCTTCATCAAAGCCATCATTTTTTTCGCTATTAAGTGTGACGCAAATATCGGCTGAGCCGAGTTTGGTTCTTAGTTTTGATAATTACGCTGATCCCCATCACTATCAAAGTGTGTTTTAACCTGCCACTGATCATGAATGGCGATGGGTTTCGTGATGATATTGATCGCCGATGAAAACGAATTAGAGCCATAAGCCGAGGCGGAAGGCCCGTGAATCACTTCAATTCGTTCTATATATTCTAGTTGAACGCCGATGGTGTCCCAGTCAATAACCGATGAGTTGGGCATGAACGTGGAGCGCCCGTTCACCAAAACCTGCATCCAATTGGTGTTCGCCCACGAGCCGCCATGGTATGAAACAGCATATTTTCTGCCTCCAACATAGGCAAGATACATGGCAGGCACTAGTCTAAAAATATCAGCCAAATAGATATAACCCGAAGCTTCGACCATGGCTGCATCAATGATCGTTAACGGATTCGGAACCGATATAAACCGACGGGTTGAGACGACTCGCACTAATGACGTTAGTGATTGGCTCGAACGCCCATGACGCCTCCTCAGCAAAGGTAGGAGCTGATGTCAGAGTTAATAAAATGGGTAATGTGGAAAATAGGCGTCTAGATAAGACCGAACTTCGAGGCTTCATAAATGGCTTCAGCTTTATTACTTACGGACATCTTCTTGTAGATTTTCTTAATATGCGAGCTCACCGTATGGTGAGAGATCTCAAGCATATCGCCAATTTCCTTGGCCGTAAGTCCTTTGCTGAAAAGAGTGAGTACTTGTTGTTCCCGCTTACTAAGCACTAACTTAGGTCGTTTGACCTGTGTTTCTTTGGTTAGCTTTGGCATCGAGCTATAAAACTTGAGTAATTTTCGCGCAATCGTTGGGCTAATCGGAGAGCCGCCCATAACCATTTCTTCTAAGGCTTGGACAATTTCAAAGCAGGGGTCGCCTTTGAGCAAATAGCCGCTTGCGCCTGCGTTGATCGCACGAAATACGCGATCCTCATCACCAAATACGCTGATCACAATGGCCAGTTCCGTTTGATATGGCTCTGATTGAATGAGCTCAATTAACTCGGTACCGTCGCCATCGGGTAGATCAAGATCGGTCAAAAGAATATCGGGGTAATCCAATTTGAGTACGCGTTTTGCATCCATTACCGTCGATACACTATCCGTCAGCTCAAAATGCTCAGACTGTATAATGATTTGCTCCATACGCTCCTTGGTAGGAATATTGTCTTCGACAATCAAGACGGTTTTTGTAGGGATGTGCTCCATGAGAAGATACTCTTACCTCGTATACATTCTAGAATAATCAGGTTTGACCGTAATTTAAAGCGGTGAGCGTTGATTATTGTAGTTTTCTTGAAAATTAATTTTAATCGTCAAAATACCCTAAACGGGTGATTGTCATCGCATTGAGAATCACTCAAACTATTTGTCAGTTGCTCATGAACAAGATTTAACGTTATCAGGGAATATCAAACAATAGAATCGGATGTCATGATCTCCTTAGAGCAAGCTGATGCTTGTGTTGCTAGCCAGCTATCTGGATTCAGATAGCTGGTTTTTTTTTGCAAAGCTCGCTACAGTGCACACTACTATCTTTAGCATATAAAAAAACACTATGTCTTGCAGCAAAACAGATGCTGATTGGATGAGCGACGCTCTTAATCTGGCTCGACAAGGTTTGTTTACTACGGGTAAAAACCCACGTGTCGGCTGCGTTATTGTCAAAGATCATCAGCAAATTGCTGAAGGCTGGCATCAATTTGCTGGTCAACGACATGCCGAAGCCGAGGCACTGTATCAGTGTCAAGTTCCTGAAAAACTTCGTGGAGCCACAGCTTACGTTACCCTTGAGCCCTGTTCACACCATGGTAAAACGCCTCCATGTGCGGATGCGCTCATCCAAGCGGGCGTCTCACGTGTTGTTATTGGTCATCTCGACCCAAACCCCCAAGTTAATGGTCAGGGCGCTACTCGCCTAAGAGAGGCGGGTATTGACGTTGAAACCGGTGTGCTTGAACATGCTTGCCGATCGTTAAACCCAGGATTTATTCAGCGTTTCGAGCAGGGCAGGCCCTATGTTCGTGTCAAAATTGCCTGCAGCCTAGATGGTAAAATTGCGCTAAAAAGCGGTGAAAGCCAGTGGATTACTAATGCTCAGGCGCGTGAAGACACGCAGCGGTATCGTGCCCGCAGTGATGCCATTATTTCAGGCTCTGGAACCTTTTATATGGATAACCCGAGTTTTACGGTGCGACCTCAAACATGGCGGCATGGCCAGTATCCAGACGTTAAGATGGTTCGTCAGCCAGATCGAATTATTGTTTCTCGTTATGCGCCGAAGCCGAACAGCTTTTCTAATACGTTGTTTACTGATAGCTTGGGCTGTATTTGGGCTAGCCATGAGCGCTCTGAGGCAATGCCAGCAGGGGTTGATCATTGGCCACTAAGTGAGCCAAAAAGCGCGCTATCATCTCTGTATGAAAAGCTGGTCGAAGCAGGGTATAATGAGCTTTGGTTTGAGGCGGGCCCGAAACTGACCTCGCAGGTTTTGCGAACAGGTTGGTGGGATGAGCTGATTGTCTATCAGGCACCCGTTTTGTTGGGCGAGCAGGCGATTAATATGGTGGATTTCACATTGGATCGACTGGTTAATGCCGTACCATTGCAGCTTATTGAGCAACGTTGGGTGGGTGACAACCAGCGCCTTCGTTTTACACCCAAGATGTAGCCTTTTGGCCACGGCTAGCGAATATTAAATAAAGAGATAAACGTGTTTACAGGCATTATCGAAGCAACAGGTCATATCAAAGCGATTCAAGCCATTGGCGGTGATAAGCGTTTTATCATTGAGTCTAATACATTGGATTATAGCGATGTCGCTCTCGGCGATAGTATTGCCACGAACGGCGTTTGCCTTACCGTGACGGATATGGGAGCCAATTATTATGCCGTTGACGTTTCGGCAGAAAGTCTTGGGCTTACTACGCTGGC
Organism: Pseudomonadota bacterium; assembly: GCA_034190675.1. Taxonomy (GTDB): domain Bacteria; phylum Pseudomonadota; class Gammaproteobacteria; order Pseudomonadales; family JAXHSS01; genus JAXHSS01. The sequence continues at coordinate 15,537 of JAXHSS010000014.1, read as the reverse complement.
GAGCTTAAAACCTGGGGTTCTGGTGAACCTTGAAAAAGCGATGTTACCAACGACGCGCTTTGGTGGGCATATTGTTAGCGGCCATGTCGATGGCATTGGTGAAGTGGTTCGGCTTGAGAGTAATGCTCGTGCGACAGATTATTACATTCGAATTCCCAAGGAACTGAGCCGCTACGTGGTTAAAAAAGGCTCCATCACGCTTGATGGAATCAGCTTGACGGTGAACGACATCGAGGCTGATATTGTGCGTTTAACGCTGATCCCCCATACCCAAGAGATGACGAATGTTAGTCTGTGGCAGCCCGGTGTCGCCATCAATGTTGAAATTGATTTAATTGCTCGCTACCTCGAAAAATTACTTTTGTCAGACAACCAACATGATTCCTCCATTTCTCTATCGGTGTTGGCCAATGCTGGCTTTTTAGGAAAATAACCCATGAAAGAACCTTTGAAACTAAGTACCGTCCCTGAGCTGATCGAAGATATTCGCCAAGGTAAGATGATTATTTTGATGGATGATGAAGATCGTGAAAATGAAGGCGATTTGGTGATGGCTGCCGAATTCGTTACCCCGTCTGCGATCAATTTTATGGCAACCCATGCACGTGGCTTGATCTGCCTTACGTTGACAGAGCAGCGCTGTCAACAGTTGCAGTTGCCGTTAATGGTCAGTGCTAACGGCACAGAATTAGGCACCAACTTTACGGCGTCAATCGAGGCAGCAGAGGGCGTTACCACGGGTATTTCAGCGGCCGATCGCGCAACGACGGTTTTGGCGGCTGTTGCTAAGCAAGCTAAGCCATCCGATATTGTTCAGCCGGGCCATATTTTTCCATTAAAAGCGCAAAAGGGCGGAGTGTTACACCGAGCGGGCCACACAGAAGCCGGTTGCGACTATGCAAAGCTGGCCGGTGTTGAGCCTGCAGCAGTTATTGTTGAGATCATGAATGAAGATGGCACGATGGCTCGTCGCGATGATCTAGAACAGTTTGCTGAAAAGCATGACTTAAAGATGGGCACTATTGCGGATTTGATTGAATATCGCATCACACATGAAAACACGATTGAGCTGAAAGACTCTTGGGTCACTCAGACGGCATATGGCGAGTTTACGCTTAAGCTTTATTACGATTATGTCGATGAAACGACCCATACGGTTTTGGTTCATGGTGAGCCTGGCCCTGAGACAGTGCCTTTGGTTCGTGTGCATCAGGTCAGCGCAGCGAAAGACTTTTTGGGCCTGCCACAGGCAGGCGCCTGGCGTTTAGATACAACCATGCAGGCGTTGTCTGAGGCGGAATGTGGTATACTGGTCCTTTTGGGTAATACTATTGATCCGAACAAGCAAGCGGATCTGATTCGTTGGTATCTTGATGGTCATAATATTCGTGAAAAGCACCAGAAAGAAACCTTAGGCGGTGGCTACAAAACGATTGGAGCAGGCTCGCAAATTTTACGCGACCTCAATGTGACTAAAATGCGTTTGCTCAGCCAGCCATTAAAATTTAATGCCTTATCAGGCTTTGACTTACAGATTATCGACTACGTTGATAGTCCCGAAAAACTGTAATTTTTAGGATTTGCTATGAACACTTTTGAAGCACAATTTCCCGTAAAACCAGAGACTAAAGTTGCTCTTGTTGTTGGACGATTCAATAGCTTTATTGTTGAACAACTTGTTAGTGGTGCGATTGATGCCATGGTTCGCATGGCGGGCGTGAAAAAAGAGAATATCTCGCTTTATTACGCACCGGGTGCTTTTGAGCTACCTTTGCTTGCCAAAAAAGTGGCGCAAACGGATGCGGATGCGGTTGTGGCTCTTGGCGCAGTTATTCGTGGTGGAACGCCGCATTTTGAATATGTCGCTGGTGAGTGTGTTAAAGGTATCTCGCAGGTGGCTTTGGACTCTGAAAAGCCCGTTGCTTTTGGCGTACTAACGGTTGATAGCATTGAACAAGCAATTGAACGTGCGGGTACAAAAGCAGGCAATAAGGGCGCTGAAGCCGCATTATCAGCACTTGAAATGCTGGCTTTATTTGAGCAGCTTTAATGACCCAATCAGCTAAGGCCGCCATTGCGGCTCGTAAAAAATCACGACGACTGATCGTCCAAGCACTGTATCAGTCACAGCACAGTGATCAGTCCAACCATGAGCTGATGGCACAGTTTTTGGCGTTTCATGATTTTGGTAAAGCCGATACCGATTACTTCAAAGAAGTCGTTGGTGGCGTTTTGTCTGAACAAGACGAGCTAGATACATTGATTGACCAGTGCAGCAAGATCCCAATTCATCAAATCGATCCTGTTGAGCGCGGCGTGCTGTGGCTGTCTTTTTATGAATTAAAACATCGTATGGATATTCCTTATCCGGTGGTGATTAACGAAGCGATTCAGTTAGCCAAAACATTCGGTGCTGACCAAAGCCATAGGTTTATTAATGCGACGTTAGATAAATCCTTAGCCGAGCTTCGCGCTTTGGAGTTAACTGCTAAGAGACATCGTGAGTGAATTCGATCTGATCGAAGCCTATTTTAAGCCGCTTTCTTCTCAAGGCGGCTTTCTTTGTTTAGGCATAGGTGATGATGCCGCGATCATTGCACTTTCAGAGCTGGTTTCTCAGGATCGCCCGCTGAAACAGGAGTTGGTCATTGCATCCGATACGCTCAATAGCGATGTCCATTTTCCTGCCGACTTAAATGCCGCTGATATTGCCTATCGCTCGATAATGGCAAACTTGTCGGATATGGCGGCCATGGGTGCCAAGCCATTAGGCTATCAATTACAGCTTAGCCTGCCTGAAATAGACTCATCATGGCTTGCTGAGTTTACTAAAGGCCTTAGCGAGGCGACCTCCATTGCTCTAATGGGTGGTGATACCACCAAAGGCCCGCTATCCATTGCGATTACCTGTTTGGGACTATGTGAACAAGGCCAAGCGCTGCGTCGTTCGCAGGCTCAGGTTGGTGATCGAATATTTCATAGTGGCAAGTTGGGCATGGGGGCTCAAGGGTTGCGAGATGTACTTGATCATCGAAAAAGTGAGGCGCAGCGCTGGTTTTGTCGTCCGCAAGCTCCGCTTGCTCTGGGGCAGTCGCTGGTGGGTTATGCAAGTAGCTGTATTGATGTCTCTGATGGGCTGGTTGCTGACCTCGGGCATATTGCTAAGGCCAGTCACGTGACGGCTCGTATTGATATTGAGCGCTTGGCATTAAACCCTGAAGCGCCAGATCAGCGCCTTGCATTAAATGATGCTTTAGTTGGAGGTGATGACTACCAATTATGTTTCACTATTTCTGATGAGCGCTACCAAGCTTGGCAAAAGGCGTTCCCTTGCTTTACTCAAAGCCTCACGGAAATTGGCATGATAACTTCGGTTAAGAACGTGGCTCAGGTCGAGCTTTGGTATCATGGTAAACCTTATCATCTGGAGAATAAGGGTTATGAGCACTTCGCTTAAACGAAAAGATCTGCGTAGTATTCACGATTGGCTGGCCGCTGGTTTTGGCTCGGGTTTAGCGCCAAAAGCGCCAGGAACGTTTGGCACCTTAGCTGCGCTACCCCTAGTGTGCTTGATGATGCTATTAGACCCTATCTGGCAAGTTTCGTTGATCCTATTGGGGTTTATCTATGGCTGTTATTGCTGTGAGCGGCTGACGAAACAACTCAAGGTTCATGACCACGGTGGTATTGTTTGGGATGAATTTATCGGGTTTGCGATCACATGTTTTGCCTTACCGCTGTCTTGGTTTACGGTGCTCATCGCGTTTATTTTGTTTCGCTTGTTTGATGTGATTAAGCCTTGGCCGATTAAGTGGTTCGACCGTAAAGTGCATGGCGGTTTTGGCATTATGCTTGATGATGTGCTGGCTGGTGTAATGGCGGCGGTACTCATGCACTTTATTTTTGGCACGATTTAACTCGTATTCTGGAGTCTTTTTTATGTTTTCTGAACGTTTTGCCCCACGGTTTTATGAAACCGACAGCTTAGGTCATGTTAATAACACCGTTTTTCCTGCTTGGTTTGAGCATGCCCGCGGCCCATTATGCCGATGGTTTACACCCGATTTAGATGTGAAAAAATGGCGCTTAATCATAGCTAAAATCAGCTGTGAATATAAGCATGAGTGCTTTTATGGCAAAGATGTCACAGTGAAAACGGCAATAAAATCCATCGGCAACAGCTCTTTTGTTGTCACCCAAGCTTGTTATCAATTAGATACCCTAGTGGCCTGTGGTGAGACGGTGATGGTGCATTTTGATCATCAAAAAAAACAATCTCTGCCTGTGCCCGAAGACATTAAACGCATAATGTCTGACTATCTGCTTGAGGGCGAGTGGCCGAAGTCCTTATCCGATACAGATTAAGCTATAGGCGCATCAATGGATTCAGGCAGACTTAAAGCTGAGATTTGAGCCTGTCGTGTCTTTGCTGAAGGGTAAGAAACTTCTGAATACGCTCCGTGCTGACGGGATGTGTTGAGAATAACTCCATTTGCTTTTCAAGGTCATCATCGCAGGTCACTACATAGTTGTCGCGCTCACAACTTGCGCCAGTCCCGTCTTCTACTAAGTGCTGCATCGCATCAGCAAAGGCAATAGGCTCATAGTGGCCCTCATTGGCGTACTGCATGGCAAAGTCATCGGCTTCACGCTCAGCCTCGCGAGAATGCGAACTGTTGATTAGGGATAAGCCAACGTCAGAAACACTAGGGCTGAGGCCAACAAACAGGGCAACAAACTGCAGCATGTGTGAGTTGATGATGCTTTTCATGCTGTGGCGATGATGAACATGCCCAATTTCGTGAGCAAGGATTGCTTCTAGCTGGTCGTTATTATCTGTAATATTGACTAATTGGTCGGTGAAAATAATGGTGCCATCAGGTAGAGCCATAGCATTAGCTATTCCGTTCATATCGCGGAAGATGACGTTTAGCTCTAGGTCCGTTTGGGCATCTAGAAGCGGTTGAAAGTGAGCCAAAATATCTTGTTGTTTTTCCTCACTGAGTGAAGTGGGCGAAAAAATGTGCTGGTCAATAAACTCAAGTGACTCTCGCCCCAGATGATCCGTTAACGATTTCGGTGCCCAAGCAGCGAGCTGATTGGTCATGGCGGGCAAAGCGATGAAATACATGAACAAGCAGAAGGCGATTGTCGAGGCCAAAAGACCAAAAACTGCGTGCAGGTTTGATTCCATGTAGGTGACAGAGCGCGTAATAAATGAGCCTGAGTATTGGTGCTTTTTTAATATTGCATCAATGGTTTCGTGCGCCGTTGTTAGTAATTGCTGCTTCTCAGGTAAAAATATCACTCTTGGCGCTGAGCCGACTTTGGCTTGTGTTTTAACATCAGCCATTGCAACGATGGCTAAATCCGCTGCTTTATGAAGGTCAAGACCTGTGGTTTTGAGTTTGATGTGCCAGTTGCCTTCATCATCGACGGTGACGACAACAGGCTTTGGGTGGCCGTCTATCCCGTCGAAGAATTTTGCAGCAAAGGCATGCATTAGAAGAAGCCAACATCCAGATCAAGGATGTCTCCAGCCGCTTCACCGGTTGCATCATCGGTATGGTGCTCATGCTCGGCAAAATTACCTAGGGACTCCATTGCATGGACATAGGTCACTGAGCTGAGATAATTCATTTCACGCACTTTTGCAAAAGGAATGAATAGCCCAAGTGTGATACCAATAAGTAGAGCATTAGTTAAGATGATCCGAAGCCAAGGAAAGAACTCAACTTGACTCTCAAAGCGGTTTTCGTCGAGCTGTAAATGGTTGAAGACAAGATTTCGGATCCGATACTGTTTGAAGGCCAATAAAACGTAGTAAGCCACAATGGCTAGTGCATAAAGAGCGACTATGGAGAAAATGATTCCCGTCGTTGCAAGGCCTTGGCTGGCAAACATCATAATGCCACTGGTGCCGATCAATACACCAAAAGCAATGGAAATCGCGATTAAGGTCAAAATACTGAGGCCTAACATGATGGCGTAAATGACATAAAATTGGCTCGGCTCAAAATCAGACTCAAATGAGCTAGACCCATAATGTGCATGATTGGCTAAAAACTGCGTTTGCTTGTAAACAGCGAAAGGCCAGAGCAAATAAAGCGTAAACGCAGAGGCAACTGGCAGAAGAAGATAGGCGATGTAGCTTTGCCCTAAGGACTTCTTGAAATAAAAGCGTACATTACGATAACTGGTGTAATTGAGGTTGAAGCGCATGCTCTGATGGATAAAAAACGGGAACAATAAATAAAAAATAAAAAAGAGTATGCCCGCTATGCCGATATTAAACATGGTGGCGACATAGGCGCAGATCACCAGCACGGCAAGCAAGATCCGGCCGATTAATATACGCACAGGGTTGGCGAAGTAATTGAAATTATGATTGTCTAAGTAGGTGTTATTGTACAAATACTGACGGTTTTTAACTTTTGCCCAAGCCGAATAAATACCTAATGTGATGATGCTTAAGAGCGTATTAACAATCCAGATCTTGAAATACTCAATGCCTGAGCCTTTGAAAACAAAAGGGTGAGTCACTGGCTCATCAAAAAAGCTTTCACGCTCGGGCGTTTCATCGCCACCTTCATCTTTGGGCGTTTCTGGGGTTTTTGCTTTTATACGGTCCTTGTGAATATCAAAACTAGCGCCCAGGCTTTTAGTCGCCACACCTGCTGTTGCCGCCGCTGCTGCTGTTTGTTGCTCAGAGCCTTCTGTGTGTTGCGCGCCTTCTTCGGTTTGCGTTTGCTGCTCTTGTTGAGGCTCGTCATCATCGACTAGTGCAAGCTCTTGTTCAGCCTCAGCAAAAAACGCATCGACAGTAGCGCTTGAACTGGCGTCAGTATCTGGCTTTGCAGTTGCTACAGCGACTGGCTCAGCTGACCCTTTAAGGCTCATGGCCGGTTCAGCGTGTTGAGCAAAGCTTGCTGCATCAAAGGGCTTATCGTCATCAGCCAGTGCTTTTTTAGGAATAGGTTCTTGTTCGCCGCTTGGTGATTGATCGGTGTGAGTTTGTTCTTTCGAGGTAACGTGTTGATCAAGTGGCTTAGCATCTACGGTCTGAAAATGAACTTCAGGCGGCGTTTCATCTTCAACAATGGTGACAATGCCTAATTGATTAAGGTGTTGTGAAATTCTTTGTGCTTTTTTTTGATCAATATGGCGACGCAATGTGATATTTTTATCAGATCGTAATAGCTTGAGCGCCTTTTCCTCTGTGATCTTCAGTGCTTTAGACAGTGAAGTTGCTACCTGCGCTTCTTGAAAGCCTTCTTGTAATTGACTTAAAAAGATAACATTGAATCGATCCATTGGAGAGTTCGCCTTTTTATGAGTATGAAATGATTTTATTAAGGATACCTTCTGCGTTCAAATCATATTTTGCTAGAATTTCGTTACGAGTGCCATGCTTGAGCACTTCATCGCCGACACCCAATACTAACAATGGGTTCGCTTTTCCATGCGCATGCAGCACTTCAGAGATTGCGGCATTTGCACCGCCCTGAATCACATGATCTTCAAGGCTGACGAGAAGTTTATGTTCATCGGCCGCTTGTAGAATGGCTTGCTCATCGATGGGTTTAACAAAACGCATATCGATAACGGTGGCATCAAGTTGTTCGGCTGCCTTTAACGCTTCATGCAATAGGGTGCCAAAGGCAAAAATACAAACACGATCCTTGGTTTTGCCGCTTGTTCGGCGTGTCACTGATCGACCCAGCTCAAGGGCATCCATTGCCTCAATTTGTTCAGCACCAATACCGGTGCCGCGAGGATAACGAACCGCCGCTGCGCCAGTGTGTTGGTAGCCAGTCCAGAGCATTTGACGGCATTCATTTTCATCCGAAGGCGCCATGATCACTAAATTTGGCAGGCAGCGCATATAAGCGTAATCGTAGATGCCTGCGTGCGTCGCCCCATCTTCACCCACCACACCAGCACGGTCGATAGCAAATAATACATCCAAATCTTGCAGGCAGACATCATGAACTAATTGGTCATAACCGCGTTGCAAGAAGGTGGAGTAAATAGCCACGACAGGCTTAGTGTCGGTTTCGCAGGCGAGGCCAGCAGCAAAAGTTACTGCATGCTGCTCGGCAATGGCGACATCATGAAATTGTTTCGGAAAACGCTTCGCAAACTCCACCATGCCTGAGCCTTCGCACATAGCCGGTGTGATGGCTACTAGGGCAGAGTCTTGCTCTGCGGTATCACAAAGCCACTGACCGAAGACATCTTGAAACTTCATCGGCTGAGCTTTCGGCGGTGCTGCTATAGCTTGATCATCAGCAGTTGTTGCTGATGAGTCGGTTTGCTTAGGCGCAATTTTGCCTAGGGCGTGATATTTGATCGGGTTACCTTCGGCGGGTCGGAAACCTTTGCCCTTCGTTGTGTAGATATGCAAAAGCTGGGGGCCAGAAAGGTTTTTCATATTACCAATCGTGGTTAATAGCTCTTCGATATCATGGCCATTGATCGGGCCAACGTAGTTAAAGCCGATAGCTTCAAACAAGGCATCAGGTGAGACGAGGTTTTTCATGCTCGCTTCTGTTCGGCGTGCCAGCTTAAGAGCAGGTGGCATCATGGATAAGGCGCGTTTGCCTTCTTCACGCATAGAGATATACAGTTTGCTTGACCAAACTCGGGCAAAATAATTGGCCAAACCGCCAACATTGCGGGAGATGGACATGTTATTATCATTTAGGATCACTAGCATATTGGCCTTGGTATCTGCCGCATGATGCATGGCTTCAAAGGCCATTCCACCCGTCATGGCACCATCGCCAATAATGGCCACGGATTTTCGATTTTCGCCTTTCATTTGTGCGGCAACAGCCATGCCTAAAGCAGCGCTGATAGACGTGCTCGAGTGACCTACACCAAAGGTGTCGTATTCGCTTTCGCTTCGTTTTGGAAAACCTGATAAACCACCAGATTGACGAATATTCAAGAGTTGATCACGTCGCCCCGTGAGCACTTTGTGTGGATAGGTTTGGTGGCCCACATCCCAAACAAGTCGATCGTACGGCGTGTTATAGAGATAATGCAATACGACAGTTAGCTCAACAACGCCTAAATTTGCGCCAAAATGACCACCTGATTGATGAACTGAATACAAAATGTATTCTCGCAGCTCGTCGGAAAGTTGCTTAAGTTGCGCCAAGGAGTAATGGCGAAAGTCTTTCGGGCGTTCAATCGCATCAAGTAATGGCAGTGCGCGAAGGTGTTCAGGGAATTGATCAAAAATTTTCATACAATGATGCGAGTTCTGAAATCAGTGATTCCGTTTAATTATAAACTGAAACAGGTCTTCTAATGCCGTAGCAGTCTGGTTTAAAGATTGTAACGACTGCCATGCTTTTTCGGTTTCTGCTTTAAAAGCCGCTTTCGCTCCCTCAAGACCTAAAAGGCTAACATAAGTGCTTTTATCTCGAGCGGCATCAGCACCTTGAGGTTTGCCCAACACATCAGTTGAGCTTGTCACATCCAGAATATCATCTTGAATTTGAAACGCTAAGCCAAGATGATCCGAAAAATGACACAGTTTGTCTATTTCGTCGCTTTTTAACACAGTCGCTGCCATCTGAATACTGCATTTTATTAATGCGCCTGTTTTGTTGGCGTGAATATTGGCCAGTGCTGTGGCCGATTGAACCAACGATTGCTCGGCTTCAAGGTCTAAATGTTGGCCTAGTACCATGCCTTGTCGGCCCGAAGCTTTTGATAATTGCTCAATAGTAGCCAAGCGTAGCTGAGCATCGTATGGCGATTGGCATAGCGCCTCAAACGCTAAGGCCTGCAGCGCGTCGCCAGCTAAAATAGCGGTAGCTTCATCAAATTGAATATGACAGGTTGGCTTACCTCGGCGTAAATCATCGTCATCCATTGCGGGTAAATCATCATGCACAAGCGAATAGCAATGGATCAGCTCAATCGCAACGGCAATATTATCCACTTCGGATAAAGCTTGCTGCTGATAATCAGCCACAGCGTAGACGAGAGCAGGTCGTAAGCGTTTGCCGCCGTTAAAAACACTGTAATGAAGAGCGGATTCAAGACGATTGTGTTGATTAAGCCAGCGATTGAGCGCTTGGTCAGCCTGTTGCTGTGCCTGTTGAATAAACGGCGATGTCATGATGCGGTGCTCTTGGTGTGGGAGAAATTAAAACTCAGGCGTGTCGTCTGCAACGGGCTCGAGTTTATCACCAAACAGCATTTGGATTTTTTGCTCTGCTTGATCAAGCGCCCCTTGGCATTGCTTGATCAGTGTCATACCGTGCTCGAACTTGGCAAGGGACTGCTCAAGTGTCAGTTGGCCTGACTCCATTTCGCGGGCAATCGTATCTATTTGTGCCATCGACTGTTCAAAGTCGGCAATCGGGTTTTTATCGCTCATAGAATTTTAGGAATAGGCGGCTGAAAGCTTTATTAAGCCAGCTCAGCCGCAAAATGCCAACCGAGAATTACTTCTCGAAAGCTTCAATAGATTTAACGATCTCTTCTTTAGCGGCTGCAGCGTCTTCCCAGCCGTCAACCTTAACCCACTTACCAGGCTCTAGGTCTTTGTAGTTTTCGAAGAAATGCTGAATTTGATCGAGTAGCAACTTAGGAAGGTCTGTTGCTTCTTTTACATCGCTGTAGATCTTCGTGAGCTTATCATGAGGAACGGCGATGAGTTTAGCATCTTCACCAGACTCGTCCGTCATTTTCAAAACACCTACAGGGCGACAACGGATAACCGAAGCAGGCGCCACTGGATATGGTGTAACAACCAAGACGTCTAAAGGGTCACCATCGTCAGCAAGCGTGTTGGGGATATAGCCATAGTTCGCAGGATAGAACATTGGCGTTGCCATAAAGCGGTCAACGAATAATGCGCTGGTGTCTTTGTCGATTTCGTATTTGATCGGGTCATGATTCGCAGGAATCTCGATGACAACATAAATGTCTTCAGGGGTGTCTTTGCCCGCAGGAACTTTAGAAAAATCCATAGCTTGCCTCATCATTAAAAATTCAGCGCATACTATCAACACTGTGGGTTTTAAAGTCAAGATTGACGGGGAAAAACCTATCAATTGCTGTCATTAAACTGTCATCTGATCTTGGTAAAGTCTTGTGATCATATATTAGGAGAGACTGATGTTTAAACGTTTAGCTTTAGTAGCAGCGGTGGCTGCGTTGGTAGGTTGTGATGGCAATGATGAAGTGACCGTTGTTAACCCAACGCAAACCACTACAGTGACAGAAATAGTGACAGAAACAGTGACGGCCACTGCACCATTATCGATGACCATTGCTCATATCAATGACCACCACTCCCATCTAGGTGAAACCGGTGGCTTTGATGCACTAAGCTTGCAGGTTACAGCCGACAAGGAGCTGGACTTTTCATATGGCGGTTTTCCTCGCGTGGTGAGCAAAATTAAAGATATTAAAAACGCCAATGATAACGTCCTTAAGCTTCATGCAGGTGATGCCATCACGGGCGACCTTTACTACATTTTGTATGAAGGCACGGCTGATGCGCAGATGATGGACTTAGTGTGCTTTGATGCCTTTGCACTAGGCAATCACGAATTTGATGAAGGTGATGCTGGACTTGCAAAGTTCCTTGATGAGCTTGCTATGGGCTGCGGAACACCAGTTTTGGCAGCGAATGTTGTCCCTGGTGACACCTCGCCACTCAAAGATGGTTATCTTGAGCCTTACACCATTAAGTCAGTTGGTGGCCAACAGGTGGGTATTATTGGTATTGATATCGCTCAAAAAACGAAAAACTCATCGAACCCTGATGAGGGCACAGAGTTTTTAGATGAGCTGGAAACGGCTCAGCTTTATATCGATGAATTAACTGAAATGGATGTGAACAAAATCATTTTGCTCACGCATTATCAATACGCGAATGACCTAGATTTAGCTCAAGGTTTAACGGGTGTCGACGTGATTGTCGGTGGTGACTCGCATTCATTGTTGGGCGAAGGTTTTGCTGATGAGGCAATCGGTTTATCACCAGAAGGTGATTACCCAACCATGGAAACTAACCTTGACGGTGACCCAGTGTGTATCGTTCAAGCCTGGCAGTATTCAGCGATTGTTGGTGAACTTCATGTTGATTTCGACAAAGACGGCGTGATCACAAACTGTGAAGGTACGCCGCATTTGTTGTTATCTGACGAAGACGTGGCCGCTGAAGATATGCAAGATGTGATGACGTTTGTTCAAGCGCACGATGTGCTTTCACTGGTTAAGCCTGACCCAGTTGCTCAGTCAATGCTTGCTGGCTACGATGAAGAGGTTGATGAGCTATTCAGTGAGGTGATTGGCACCTCATCGGAAGACTTATGCCAGGGTCGTAAGCCAGGCCAAGTTCGTACGGCACTATGTCCAAATGAAGAAGACTATCTACCTAGCGGCGGTGCAGTTCCGCAAATCGTTGCTGAAGCTTTCCGTACTCAGGTTAAAGACTTAGACGGTGAAATTCCTGATCTTGCGATTCAAAACGGCGGTGGTGTGCGTGATGACCTTCCTGAAGGTGATATCACACTAGGTGGCGCCTATGACGTGCTTCCATTTGGTAATACGATGGTGATTTTGACGATGTCGGGTCAGGAAGTAGTCGATTCAATCGAGGATGCAATTGATTATGCCTATTCTCCAGAAGGCTCGTCTGGTGCCTATCCCTATGCCTCGTACCTACGTTGGGATTTGGATATGACAAAAGAAAAGGGTCAACGTTTGTCAAATGTTGAAGTTAAAACATCTGGCGAGTGGGCGGCGATCGATCTTACTGCCGAGTTCACTGTAGTGACGAATAACTTTATCGCGGCTGGCCGTGATGGTTATATCACTTTCGGTGAGGTGTCGGCAGATGGTCGTATTTTTGATACGAAGACGCGTTATGTTCAACCGTTGTTGGACTATATTGAAGAGGTTTCTGTTGTATCTCGGCCTGCGGCATCAGAATTCAGCACTCAGAGTTACATCGCTCCAGCTGAATAAACTTGGCCCATAGTCTTAAAGCCCAGCATTTGCTGGGCTTTTTTTTTGCATTTCATAAAACTGTCATATTTGTTTGATTAAATCGGATAAATTCTTTTGAACATAAACAGGCAGGATAAAGATCATGTTTTCAACAAAAAAGACCGCGTTATCAGTGGCGGTATTAGCAACATTAAGTATCACAGGCTGCGGTAGTGATTCGGATGAAACCATCACGAAAGCCATTGAACAGCTAGGTATCGTTTGTCCAGATATAGCGGTTTCACTATTACCTACAGAAGAAATTGGCTCGGGAACGTTGATCTTAGAGCATGAAGGCACCTATGTTTCAGGGAACGAGTTTGATAGCGCATCAGCAGAAATCGTTAGCTTTGATGCCTGTTCTGACCGTCTTTATGTGGTCAATGCTGAAGATCAAACGGTTGATGTCTTGACCAATGCTGTCGGTCAGCCAGAAAAAGAAAGCACGATCGACTTAAGCCTAGCTGCACAAAGCGCAGGTATCGACATTGGTGATGCGAACAGTGTCTCAGCAGAGAATGGCTTGATTGCCGTTGCAATTGAAGCGGCGAATAAGCAAGACAGCGGTATTATCGCTTTATACCGAAGTGATACGTTAGAGTTGATCAACACCTATGCAGCGGGTGCACTTCCTGACATGGTGACCATTTCAACTGAGCACCAGTTGATCTTAACGGCAAATGAAGGTGAGCCAAGTGATGATTACGCTAATGACCCCGAGGGCTCAGTGACTATGGTTGATTTTTCGGCTGGCTTTAGCGATGAGCAAGCAGTGGTTTCACAGCTAATTTTTGATGCTTCAGTCGTTGCTGATGATGTTCGTTTGGCAGGACCAGCGGGTACTTTAGTTGCCGAGGATTTGGAGCCAGAATACTTAGCATTGAGCGCAGATGGAAAAACAGCCTGGGTTGCGCTTCAAGAAAATAACGCCTTGGCAATTGTCGATATTGCGGCTGCTCAAATTACCTCGGTGGTGAGTCTTGGCTCGAAGGCTTGGGACAGTGCTTCAGGTAACACGCTGGATGCATCAAACAAAGATGCAGGCCCAGGTGTATTTGCCAGCTATGAGCAATTGGTGGGTTTGTATATGCCAGATACAATCGTCTCAGTGGAGATTGACGGAGAAACCTACATTTTGTCGGCTAATGAAGGTGATGGTCGTGAATATATTTACGAAACCACACAACAAACCTGTGATGCAGCAGGACATATCTGGGATGGCGATGATTACCGTGGCTCGGCAGATTATACGACGGTCGAAGAAGACTGTATTTCGTTTATCGATGAAGCGCGTGGCGGCGATATTGTTGATTCGGTTGATGCTAACCACCCGTTGAAAGCGGCGCTTGATGATAATGACCAGCTGAAACGCCTTAAGGTGATCACCGATGCGCAAAGCTATGGCGCCGATGATGAGATTGTAAGCTTTGGCGCTCGCTCGTTTTCGATCTGGAACACCTCTGGTGAGCTGGTTTTTGATAGTGGTGACATGATTGCTAAAGCCGTTTTTGCTGATTCAGCGACGGGGACGGCCAACTTCAATTCAACGAACGATGCTAATGGCTCGGGTGATAACCGAAGTGACGATAAGGGCGTTGAGCCTGAGGCTATCGAGGTGGCTGAGATTGAAGGGCGATTCTTCGCGTTTGTCGGTCTTGAGCGTCAAGGCGGCATTATGGTCTTTGACATTACAGACCCAACAGCGCCGGTTCTGCAAAGCTACCTGAATACGCGTAATTTCAATGAGAATGTATGTACGGTCGTTAATGAAGACATGGAATGTGACAATGATACCTATAACCCTTTGGTGGGTGATTTAGGTCCAGAGTCAATCGACTATTTTGAACGCGCTGGCCGCCACTATATTGCCGTCGGCAATGAGGTGAGTGGTACAACGTCGATCTTTAGTTTGAGTGCTGAATAAACTCAGCATAAGAGCGTAATAAAAAAGCCACCTTCGGGTGGCTTTTTGTTTTGTAAGGAGTAGTAAAACGGTGCTTATTTAAAAGTGGTAGCCAATATTGCCTGTTAAGCTAAAACCACCCACCTCTACTGATGTATCAGAGTCATCAACATCTGCGTCGATCATACTGAGTCTTGCGCTAATACCTGCGCTAAACTGAGGTGCGATCATGAAATCTACGCCGCCTGCAACGAAAAGCCCTAAGCCGTCAGCGCTGCCTGTTTCTGATAGACCTTGATATGAAAACTCTATTTCACCTTCACCCATGGCAAGACCTGCTGCAACGTAAGGCATAGCATTAGACTGAACTTCAAAAGTTTTTACAGCGCCAAAGTGAAACTCTTGAGTTTCACCGCTGTATTTAACACCATCAATATCGGTTTCTTCATCAGAGTCACTTCCTGCGTAACCAACATAGAAACCCACAGGCCATGAGACAGGAATAATAGCGGCGTTAATACCATAGGCTAATTGCTCGTCGGTATCGCCCCAGTCGTCATCGTCTAAAAACTTCATGCCAAGCTCTGCCTTGACCCAGCCCGTGGTTCCTG
>JAXHSS010000139.1:0-4374 GCA_034190675.1 Pseudomonadota bacterium | reverse complement strand
ATTAATGGTATAAGCACTCTAAACATTATGGTATAGCCCCTTTCTTTTATTCTTATCGTGCTTGTTGAACAACTTGTCGATAGACAACGCCAAGCCCCACGGCGATAACTAGGCCAGCGCCTCCGCCCATTAATAAGTTCATCAAAGCGCGTTCACCTAAGCCTGTCGCCTCGCGAACAATGACATTCTCAAACAAAGCGGGAATCCAAGCAGGGGACCAATAATCCTGATAACCACCTACTGCATCTGAAACCCAGACTGGCGCCAAAAGAAGCCCTACACCCAAACCAATTACCGCTAGTCGCGCCAGCACTGGCAGGGGTTTAAGCAATAAAAATCCGACATAACCCAAAGCAGCGGTCAGTAATATATACAAAACAGCGCCCATGGTTATACCTCGCTACTCTCATCAGCAGACGACTTATCGCGCATTTCAAGCATTTTGAGAATTTGCGCCTCAACACTTCGCTCCTCTGTTGGCGGCATTTGCACATAAAAACCATCAGCTTCAATGGCTTTTATCACCACCTCAGTATCGGCATTTGCTAAGGTTTTATTCGCATCGAGCAACATCGACAACGCAGGAGACAGCTGGCCTAACGCTTCTCGCAAAGCCTCGGGCAAAACCTCTGTAGGCTGATCACTTTTTTTCATATACACATAGCAGCCAGCTTTTTTGGCGCAGGAATACACTTGGATCAAAGGACTCATAAGGACTCTAACTCTTGCTTAATAATTGAAACACAGGGCTTGACCACCTGATCAAAGCGCCAACCCAGCAAATACTCTGGTAGCAGCTCTTCAAGCACGACACCTTTCTCGGCTTGCGCTTTTATAATCGCTCGATAAAGCACCACACTATAGCGTTTGCTCATCACCACTTGCGGATCCACACTTAACTCATTGGCGCTGCGAACCACTTGCTTTTTAACCGTACTCAACAGCTTTTGCTCCGCTTTGCTCAATGGCTGATCAGGACGTATCAAAGGTTGGCTATCATACTGAACCGCTTCGAGCTGCTCAAGCAAGCCCTGACCAAACTGACGAACCGATTTAGGATGAATACCCAGATCAAACAAGCCTTTTCGATGGCGAATACCCTGCTGAACAACACTAAAAAGCTGGCGATCACTGATCACGAAATTTCGCGCTAAATTATTCTCGATTGCCGTTTCATCGCGCCACCGCGTCAATTGCGCAAACAACGCAAGGTCGCGGTCGTTTAATCGCCATGCATCACCAAAGCTTAAATAACGCTGTTCAGGCTCAGGCGGCTGGTAGGTCAGCAGGCAGCGACAATCTTCATACAACCATTCCAGACGCCCATGCTCGGCTAATCGAGTTTTAAACCGCTCGGCTATCTGCCCTAAATACACCACATCTTCCGCGGCATAAGCCAGCTCATCAGGTTGCAGTGGGCGTTTAAGCCAGTCTGTGCGCGCATGATTCTTTTCAATATGCACCTGCATTTCTTGCTCAACCAAGGCCTGCAAGCTCATGGCAGGCTTCATGCCCAACAAACCTCCAGCTATTTGAGTATCAAAGAAAACTGGGCTTAGCTCAGGTGCCAAATCGTAAAACACCTCAACATCCTCAAACCCCGCATGCACCACCCACTCTTTAGGCTGGCTTAATAACGCGGTAGCCAGACCGTCCGTCAAACATTCAGGCAAAATCAAAAACTGCTGATTATCCAACTGCAACTGCACTAACCCCGGCAGCGGAAAAAACGTGCGAACTCGGACAAACTCCGTATCAATGGCCATACTCGCAACCTCAGGAATACGAGAAATCAAAGCAACGGCCTCTTGCGCTGTACTGATCAGCTGATAGTTAACACCTACAGATTGAGTCATAAAATAATACCCTGCTGGATTCCTGCGACTATCGTTTAATCGACATCAATACGCTCACGGCGTGACAAAGCGTACGACAACGTATCTTTATCAATATATTCAAGCTCACCGCCCATTGGCACACCATTAGCAATACGCGTGATCTCAACCGGCTCATTTTGCAAAGAAGCGCTCAAAAAATAAGCTGTCGCCTCACCTTCAGCTGTTGAACTTGTGGCAATAATGACCTCTTTAACACCTTGTGTTTTCACTTGATCAATTAATAGGTCCAAACCAATCTCAGCAGGACCAATGCCATCGATAGGTGATAAGCGCCCCATCAGCACAAAATAGCGCCCCATAAACACCGACGCCTGCTCAATCGCCATCATATCTGCTAGATTTTCAACCACACAGACTACAGATGCATCGCGCTGATCATTTTCACAAATGGCACATAATGTCTGAGTCGTATAATTGCGACATTGTTGACAATGATGAATCGTATCGACAGCATCATTGAGCGCCTCTGCAAGGGTCTTTGCGGCCGAGCGATTGCGCTCAAGCAACTGAATCGCGATTCGCTGCGCTGATTTCTTACCAATTCCTGCCTGACAGGTTAGCGCTTGAATCAAGCGCTGAAGAGTGGGGTCAATGGCCATAGCTTAAAACGGAAACTTAAACCCGGGTGGCTTTGGAATATCTTTGGTCAAATCTGCCATATTCTCTTTTTGATACGCCTCTATTTTTCGCACCGCATCATTCACGGCGGCTGCAATTAAGTCTTCCAAAAAGCTTTTATCTTCCGTCAGAACACTGTCATCCAGTGTCACTCGCGTTACATCGTAACGACCGTTCATCTGCACCTTCACAAGACCTGCGCCCGACTCACCCGAGACCTCATGGGCCTGAATTTTCGCTTGGTTATCCGACATTTGCTTTTGCAGCTCTTCAAGCTGCGCCATCATACCTTTTAAACCTTTCATCTCAACCTCTATTTTACTACTCGGAGATCGGCACGATGGACGACATATCAACCACTCCACCTAATTCATCAATAGCAAAGCGAACCATCGGATCGCTCATAAACCGCTCTTCCATGGCCGCTTGGCGGTCTTGTGAACGCTGTTTTTGAAAAGCGCGCAAATTATCCACCGAGCCCGTCTGCCACTCAACGCCAACGGCTATTGCTGAGCCAATATACTCAGCTAGCGCCTGCTCGAAAGCGCGCATATGCGCCTCATCGTACCAAATATCATCTTGCTGAGAAACGTGCAGCGCCATTGAGCACTCGTTAACTTCAGCGACATCCATGATGCTTAACAAATTCACCACGGCTTGTGGCAACTGAAGCACATTGATCAGTTGCTCAAAGCATGCAAACTTCGACTCAGGCCCTGATGTCAAAAATCGCCGCCATAGATCAACCTCACTCTCTTGTTGAGCTGCATCTGAAATGGGCTCTTTTTTTTCAACGTTTGCCCGCGAGCGAGCGGCCTGATTAGGCAGCCCAGCCACTGGGGCTATCTGCTGGCCCGTAGATTTTGGCTGAACAGGCTCCAACTGAGCTGATGAATCAGAGCCTTCGACAGAACGCACCTCGATAGTGGCAGCTTGCTGGGCTTGATCTTCAGGGCGGTTGTTTTCAACATCTTGATCACCGCTACGCTCAGCGTATGGGTTGCTCTTTTGCTCAGCTTTAGGCGTTGGCGGCTGCGTTAGCTGAACGGGCTCAGGGCGCTTACGAGTTCCAACTTGGCTTTGATCTCGAGAAACGGGTGCTTGAGTAGCGATAGCATCAGGCGAAGCCTGCTTAACTGGCTGGCTTTGCGCAGAACTGCGGGCTTTTTGCTCACCCGCTTTTGACTTTTTTGCTTTGACTGCCTCAGGAATAAACACCATTAACCTGAGCATCAGCATCTCAAAGGCGATGGCGGGATCCGGCGCTCGAATCAGGTCTTGATGTCCGCTCAGAGTGATCTGGTAAAACAATTGAACCTGCTCAGCCGTCCACGATTGTGCGTACGCATCTAAGCGCTCGACATCCATTTCATCCGTTTGATCTACCGCATCAGGCAACTGCTGATACAACGCAATACGATGAAATAGCGCAATAAGCTCTTGGTTCAGCTGCAAAAAGTCGGGCACTGAGGCAGCCGCATCGCGAACAGCATCAATCATGGCCTGAGCATCATCGGCTTTTAGGGCATCAACAAGCGGATAGAGCGTTTGTGTTTGCACTAAGCCCAGCATGGTTTGCACAGACTCAGCATGAACTTCATCCTCACCAAAGCTGATCGCTTGGTCAGTAATACTCATCGCATCTCTCATACTACCATCGGCGGCCTTGGCTATCATAGCTAGCGCTTCAGGCTGAAAACTCACCTGCTCTTTGGTCAGAACATCGGCAAGATGGCAAGAAATATCGGCTGGTCGCATTTTTCGCAAATTAAACTGCAGACAGCGCGATAGCACGGTAATAGGAAGCTTCTGCGGATCCGTTGTCGCCAGCAAGAATTTCACATGCTCTGGCGGCTCT
>JAXHSS010000138.1:0-4412 GCA_034190675.1 Pseudomonadota bacterium | reverse complement strand
ATAAGTCTGTGTTTGAAAACATTGCTTTACCCATGGAAATCTGCGGTGCTAAGCCCTCTGAGATTGCGCCTCGCGTTAAAGTGGCAATGACAAAAGTCGGCTTGGCGAGCAAATCAGAAGCTCTACCCGACATGCTTTCTTTGGGTGAGCAACAGCGTGTGGGTATTGCTCGCGCTGTGGTCAACCGACCTCAAATCCTTATTGCCGACGAACCCACAGGCAACCTTGACCCCACCTTGTCTGAAAAAGTGATGGACTTATTCATTAACTTTGCCAAAGCGGGAGTCACGGTGATTGTTGCCTCTCACGACCGCAACTTGATTAGCCGCTATAAGCAGCGAACAATTATCCTCAACGAGGGCAATGTGCTTTATGACACGGATTCTGAGCGAGGTTTCGCATGAACGATTTAACCCCTACTAACCGCGTTAGCATGAACCAACGCGTGCGCCATCATCTTGAAAGCTTTGGTTACTTTTTCTCTTGGTTAAAATCGCACTTCATTAGCACCAGCCTACCTATTTTGCTGCTTGCGCTGAGTCTGATTTTGCCGATTTTGCTCTTATCTAGCCTTGATTCTGTGTCAAAAGCGATTTACGGCTCGCAAGCTGAAGCCAAGGTCATGGCCTTTATTGATCCGCAAGCCAGCCCAGATGAGCAAAGCCGTCTGATCAAACGACTGCAAACCTTTGAAGGCGTTAAAGACATCAGTGTCATCTCCAAGAAGCAGGCGCTGCTTGAGTTTCAAGAGTTCATGGGCCTGACGAAGTTATCCCAAACCCTAACGGATAACCCACTGCCGGCTGTCATCGAAATTCAACCCGAAGAAATTTCAACCAAAAGCATGGAAAACCTTGCCGCTAAAGTATTGAATTTTGACATTGTTGACGAAGTCAAAACTGATAGCCGCTGGGTACTGCAACTGAGTCGTTTTTTCTGGTTTTACCAGCTCATTGTATATATTGCCTTGTTCATTTTGCTTATGATCATGTTCAACCTGATCATGCGTGAAGTTCAGCGCGTGGTGTTGGAGCATAAACAGGAAGTCGAGATCAAAAAATTGATCGGCGCAAGCCACAGCTATGCCGTTCGCCCGTTTTACTATATGGGCTTTTGGTATGGCCTGTTGTCCGCCTTGATTGGCTTCTTGTTTGCCGTGATCACCGTTAAGGTGCTCAACCCATATATGCTTGAGCTCGCGCAAAGCCTTGAGATGAACTGGCAGCTGGATCAGCCCAGCGCGATGAGCCTGTTCATTGTGACAATTTTTTGTATAATAACGGGCATATTTTCTGCCTGGTTAGGCACCCGCTCCATTAGTGGTCCTGAGCCTTATTAATGGCTAATTTTACGCGGAACTAACAGGCTTTTTTTTAGTCTTATAATGACGATTTATAACAGTGGGAAAACCATGACAATGCCAACTAACACAGCGCTAATGACTATGCCACGCGCCATGCAGTTAGGAATGCCTGGCGTTTCAGTTAATTCTTATATTCATGCGGTTAACGGCCTGCCTACGCTCTCCAAAGACGATGAGCTGGAGCTGGCTGACCGCTTTCGTAACGACGGCGACCTAACCGCTGCTCGTACTCTAGTGATGTCGCACCTGCGTTTTGTGGTGCATATCGCTAAAAGCTACATGGGTTACGGCCTGCCTGAAGCAGACCTTATCCAAGAGGGAAATATCGGCCTAATGAAGGCCGTAAAACGCTACGATCCAAGCCATAATGTTCGCTTGATTTCATTTGCCGTTCATTGGATCAAGTCTGAAATTCACGACTATGTGATTCGCAACTGGCGTATCGTCAAAGTCGCGACAACAAAAGCTCAGCGTAAACTGTTTTTCAACTTGCGCCGCATGAAAGAAGGCATGGCATCACTGACGCAAAAAGAAGCGCAGAGTATCGCCAATGACTTAAACGTTAAGGTTTCTGATGTTACCGAGATGGAAAAGCGCTTGTACTCTCATGATGCATCGTTTGACCCTACGCCTCAGGATGACGAAGAAAAGGCCTTTGCTCCGGCGTATTACCTTGAGGATAGCAATACCGCTGACCCTGCCGATTTTGTCGCAGATCAAGATGAAGCACATACTCAAGAAACCCAGCTTGCTCACGCTATGGCCAACCTAGATGAGCGTAGCCGCGATATTCTTCAATCTCGCTGGCTAACCGAAGACAAAGCGACATTACATGAGCTTGCCGACAAGTATGATGTATCGGCCGAGCGTATTCGTCAGATCGAAAAATCAGCGATGGATAAGCTTCGTTCATCGATGCAGCCGCTAGGCTAATACCTGTGATCGAAATTATTCTTAATGGTAAGACACAACAAACATCAGCCAGCACGGTATCCGAGCTGGCTGATTCACTTGGGCTGACCAATAAACGCTTTGCTGTTGAAATCAACCAGCAAGTAATTCCTAAAGCCCAACATCAGCAAACCCAACTTAACAACCTTGATAAAGTAGAAATTGTCCAAGCCATTGGTGGTGGCTAATCCATGAATGATACCGTCAAAGATGTGTTTCGCATCGCCGATAAGACTTATAACTCTCGCCTGCTTGTAGGCACCGGAAAATATAAAAACTTCGATGAAACAAAAACCGCCATTGAAGCCAGTGGTGCTGAAATCGTGACGGTTGCTATTCGTCGTTCTAATATTGGCCAGTCCGCTAATGAGCCAAATTTGCTGGATTATATCTCACCGGATAAATACACCATTTTGCCCAATACGGCAGGCTGTTACACGGCGGATGAAGCGGTCAGAACTTGCGAGCTTGCCCGCGAATTACTCGATGGTCATAAGCTGGTTAAACTTGAAGTTCTGGGTGATCAAAAAACACTTTACCCCGATATGGAAGCGACGCTCATTGCGTGCGAGCAACTTGTTCAGCGCGGCTTTGATGTGATGGTGTATTGTTCAGATGACCCAATTGCAGCCAAGAAGTTAGAGGATATGGGCGCCTGCGCCATCATGCCTTTGGCGGGCTTAATAGGCTCGGGCTTGGGCATTTGCAATCCACATAATATTCGCCTTATTCTTGAGCAAGCTCAAGTTCCTGTATTAGTTGACGCCGGTGTGGGTACCGCCTCAGATGCAACCATTGCAATGGAGCTAGGCTGTGAAGCCGTTTTGATGAACTCTGCTATCGCTCACGCTCAAAACCCAGTACTGATGGCCTCTGCGATGAGAAAAGCTATTGAGGCGGGACGAGAAGCATTTTTAGCAGGACGTATGCCGAAAAAAGCCTATGCCAGCGCATCATCTCCAATCGATGGCCGATTTTTTTAGAACGCCATGTAGCGAGCCCAATGAGTGGCTTGCATAAGCTGAGCAAGATAACGAAATAACACGCCGAAAATACTGAGCCAACGCATGCCAGAGAAAACTTTTTTTGAACGTAAAATCCGCAGTTTCACACTACGCACAGGACGGCTGACTAAAGGTCAGGAAAACGCATTGGAAACGCAGTGGCCTCTTTATGGCCTAGACATTCAAGGTGGGCGACAAGCATTGAATGATAGCTTCGGTCATGAACAACCTCGCGTGCTAGAGATCGGTTTTGGCATGGGCGACTCACTAGTTGAAATGGCAAAAAACAACCCTGACAAGCAATACATCGGCATTGAGGTCCACACACCTGGCGTGGGCGCTTTGCTGATCCAAATGCAAGAACAAGGCGTTGAAAATATCCGCATTTACAAAGAAGATGCCGTTGAAGTGCTTGATCAAGTCATTGCCGATGGAACATTAGAGCGGGTCCAAATTTACTTCCCTGACCCATGGCATAAACGCCGCCATAATAAGCGCCGCATTGTGCAATCTGAGTTCATCAATAAACTCAGCAAAAAACTCACCGCTGACGGTATCATTCATTTAGCCACCGACTGGGAAGACTATGCGCTACATATGCTGGAAGTCATGCAACATGCACAAGGGTTTCAAAACCTCAGCCCAACAGGTGGCTACTACCCTCGCCCAGACTGGCGCCCAGTGACCAAGTTTGAACAACGGGGTATTCGCTTAGGCCACGGCGTTTGGGACCTGCTATTCCAAAAGCAAGCTTAAGCTCTGCTCTCGCGAAAATCGTCGCTGTTCTGCCCCGCGACTAACTCAGCGGCTAATCAAGCCCTTTGACTAATCAAGTTTTAGTCGCTGGTGTAGGGCGAGCCAAATACCCAATAATGGCAAATAACAGGCCATCATAGCGACCAGCGGTGAGCTAAAGTAACCCTTAAACAAACCATAGGCTACGGGCAATACCCAAATCACATTAATCATAGAAAACAAGCCGACCACCTTGGCATGAGAGCCTAAGGCCTGAGCTAGCCTCTGGTAAATATGCGATCGATGAGCTTGCGACAGTCGCTCGCGTTGAATTAAGCGACGCAGCAGAGTCATGGTTG
>JAXHSS010000137.1:0-4443 GCA_034190675.1 Pseudomonadota bacterium | reverse complement strand
CAAAACCCAGCTGAGCATTGAGCTCATCAACAGCAGCCATGGCTTGAACACGGATATCCGTTTTGGCGATGGAGCTACCATCGCCTAGGGTGGTTTGACCACTGTCTCCTGCTCGAGTCGTAACGCGGCTAATGCGCTTCATTAGAAACTTGCGGTTAAGTTAAGGAAGGCTTCTCTACCTGGCTGATTATAGCCAAATACCGTTTGGTATTCTTTATCCAAAAGGTTTTTCACATCAACGGATAAACTCACGTCATCAGTTAGGTCTTGTGTTAGGCCGAGGTTGATCAAACCAAAACCGCCCACCTTGGTTTGGGCAAAGCTGAAGTCGTAGTCTTTAAAGCTGCTTTGCGCTGTGGCTGACCAATGTAGGTGGGTGCTATCGAGTAATTGATAGCCGCCGACCAGCGATAGACTATTTTTTGGACGGCGCAGCAAATCATCGTCACTAATGTCTTGTGCTTCAAGCCATGTCCAGTTGACCGATTGCGACCAACGCTTAGCGCGATAGCTTAGGCCAGTCTCGATACCGCGAGTATTTACCTCGGCAATATTTTTACTGCTAGATGTCGCTGGGTCGTAGGCGATAAGGTTATCAATCTCGTTTTGAAAGCCACTTAGCACCGCTGTAAAGTTATCGATAGATTGTGAGAGCGTGATTTCATAGCTCTGGGCTTCTTCTGGCTTAAGTCCTGGGCTTGTGCCAAAGTAATTGTCCAACGAAGTAGGGTATTTATAGCCTTGGTTGGCGCCAAGCTGAATAAAGCCGCTGTCTGCATATTGAAGGCGCACATTGCTGCCCCAGGTATGAAGCGTTTTAAAGTCGCTGTGTTCGTTATAGCGGTATTGCGTCTCAACAGTGACCATGCCAAAGCGGAACTGTGGCTGCACGTAAAGCCCACCTTGATACAGTCCTTCGTAGGCGATTTGGTTGGAAGACTCATCTTGGTAAAAAGCACCAAAATTCAGTGAGTTGAATGAAAATAGATTGATTTGATTATCCCAGTTCAGCGCAAATTCACGAGAGCGGAAGTGGCTGAAGTTAGCGCGTGTTTCGCCCACAAAGTCATCACTTAGATAGATCTGGTTAGTTAATGTGATCTGGCTTTGGAAGCGATCGTAATCAATACCCATGCGTGCATTGCCAAGGCTTTGATCAACGCGTGTTTCATTGTTTGGCGCAAAAGAATAGCCATCATATTGCAAGGCGGTAAATGCTTGCTGGAATTGGCCAGAAACATAGAAATGATCCGTGAAGTCATGACGAATCTGCCACTGGTTATAGGCATTACGATAGCTGTCTTCATCGGGTTCGCGATCGACGGCCGAGTCGATGCCTTGACTGTATTCAACGCCAAGGTTTACGGTTAGCTGAGTGCGCTCACCTTGGTGAGTAAGGCTTAGTGCTCCAGCAACGCTGTTATCGGTTCCTGCTTTAACGGTTACGCTATTGTCTCGATCTTCACGAGTGGTAATGATATTAATAATGCCGCCAATTGCGTTAGCGCCGTAACGATTACTTGCACCTTTGATCACTTCAATGCGCTCAATAGACTCTACTGAAATCGTATTAAGATAAGCGGTGCCGTTAACGCTGTTTAGCTCAATGCCATCGACCATAATGAGTGTATGGTCAGACTCTGTGCCGCGAGTAAAGATACTCATTTGGCTTCCTTCGCCGCCTGTTTGGGCAATGTGAACACTACTAATCAGCGTAAGTGCATCAGCAATGGACTGGGCGCCACTATTTAAAATATCTTCGCGCTGAACCACTTCGGTGAGTAAAAGGCTTGGCTCTTGCGGGCTCGCCAATGGGTTGGCCGTAACGGCAATGGGATCAATCTGAACAGCGAAAAGCGGTGTGCAAGCCAATAAACAGCTCGCCAAAATAGAACGTTTCATAAACGATAACTCCAATAACAAACGATTAGGAGTATCGCGAGGTCAAAAAGAGGACAGCGTTGACTATCTGGAAACACCAGATGATAGGACATCGTTAGCCATCTCTCTGGTAATAGCCGACCCGCAATACCAGTTAGTTCAAGGCCGGTATCCGGGCTTAGAAGTCGCTTGGCGAGCCGAACCCCTTCCCATCCAAAGACAGTGGTTTTAGTTCGGTTGTACTTCATTACCGTTGCGGGGGCAGCACAGGATTTTTGCACCTGTTTCCCGTTTAACTCTGGATTTAGCAGAGCACCTTGAATTGGGCTCATGCTAGCGTTTAAAGATTAAAAATCAAGTGTTTTAGTGGATCAGTAAAAAGAGCTGCCGGTGAATTGGTATGTGTTACCAAGACAATCCAGTGTTACCAACATCTTGATAAATGTAATAAGAATGATTTGCGATGTCATTTGCAATTGTTTACAATTTGGATCGTTTTGTTGTCAAGCTGTAACAAGACCAAGTGCTTGATAAACATGATGAAAAGATTTTCTTTTGCAATTTACAATCCGAAAATCGACCAACCAGCTGTATTGAGGGCTTTTTAAGCCTAAACCGGCTTCATTAATTAATGAAAAGCCTCGGATGTTTTGGTGGCATTAGCTGCACAGAGCATCTCTTTAACTTTTGGTGACCGATATGACTAAGCAATTTTCAAGCCCTGTGAATGATATGATTGATGGAATGACTGGTTTTTCAGATTCATCTGATAAAGCTTCTTTTTCTGGGTCGGACTTGGCCCGAGACAGGAATTTTGAGCATGATTTGTTGTTTCACTTAGATAATCTCGGCGATTATCAAGATATGGTGACCAAGGTGTCTGGTTTTATGACATCGGCATTAGCTCAGATAGACAAGCCATTTACTGGTATTCAGCCTGTCGAATTAGCTAAAGAGTTTGCTAAAGTTGATCTCAGCAAGCCAGTAGGGCAGTGGCAAGGTGTGCTTGAAGAACTTCAACAGTTGTATATTAAGGATGCCGTTTATTTTAGTCATCCAAAATATATGGCGCATTTGGCTTGTCCGATTACATTGCCTTCCATTGCGGCTGAATTAATTTGCGGAACGATCAATACGTCTATGGACACATGGGATCAAAGCGGTGGTGGAACCTTCATTGAGCAGACAATGATTGACTGGACTGCCTCTAAAATTGGTTACGGATCGCAAAGCGATGGTATTTTTACCAGCGGCGGTACTCAGTCGAACTTTATGGCGATGTTAGTTGCTCGTGATAATTTCTGTCTCGATCATCTTGATGGGCACCGAGTGCAGCTTGATGGCCTACCACCAGAGGCGCATAAATTCCGCATTTTTGCTTCAGGTGTTAGTCATTTCAGTATTCAAAAAGCTGCCGCGAAAATGGGCTTAGGTTTTAATTCAGTGGTGCCTGTAGAGTACGATGATCAATTCCGTATGCGTCCCGATGATTTGGAAGCAAAGCTTGAAGCCAGTGTTGCAGATGGACTGATTCCAATTGCGGTTGTAGCTACATTTGGTACAACGGATTTCGGTAGCCTTGACCCAGTCGAAAAAATTTCTGAGATATGCCAGAAAAGAGGTATTTGGCTGCACGCAGATGCGGCTTTTGGTTGTGGTTTATTGATTTCTCAGGCTCATCATGAGCGTGTTGAGCCATTACATTTAGCGGATTCTGTGACGGTTGATTACCACAAATCATTTTTTCAGCCAGTCAGTTGTAGCGGCTTTTTCGTAAAAAATCGTCAAAAATTGGGCTGCTTAACTTATCATGCCGATTACCTTAACCCGCTTAGCCAAGCTAAAAAAGGTTACCCAAATCTTGTCACTAAGAGTATTCAAACAACTCGACGTTTTGATGCATTAAAGCCATGGTTGACTCTTCGATTGATCGGAGAAGAAAATCTGGGCCAGTTGTTTGATGAGTTGATGGATCTGGCTCAACGCGTCTATCACCATATCGAGCAAAGAGCTCATGTTGAAACAGCTCACCAGCCAGAGCTAAGCGCTGTGGTGTTCCGTTTCAAACCTGAAGGGGTTACAGATGTTCAGCGAATCAATGAGGCTAATGAATTTGTTAAGTTGCAATTTTTAGAAACGGGAAATGCCATGATCGCGTCGACAAAAATACGCGGCGATAGCTACCTTAAATTCACCTTCCTTAACCCGCTAGCGCAATTAGAAGACGTTGTGCAAGTCCTCGATGAAATTGAGCATTTAGGACAGAGCTTTTCGCAGAGCCTATAACTGTTTAATTAAATCGTAATGATTGCCCCGAAATTGACTAGAGACTGATAATGAACGACCCAATAATTTATGATTTTGCTGCTGTAGGGATGGGCCCTTTTAATTTGAGTTTAGCTGCGATGGCCCACTCCGTGCCTGAAATAAAGAGTATTTTCTTTGATCAAGCCGAGGGTTTTGACTGGCATCCAGGTATGATGCTGCAAGATGCTACTTTGCAGACGCCGTTTATGTGTGACTTGGTGACAATGGCTGACCCGACTCATCCAATGACGTTCC
>JAXHSS010000136.1:0-4446 GCA_034190675.1 Pseudomonadota bacterium | reverse complement strand
GGCTGCCTCTGCCTCTGCCTCTGCCTCTGCCTCTGCCTCTGCCTCTGCCTCTGCCTCTGCCTCTGCCTCTGCCTCTGCCTCTGCCTCTGCCTCTGCCTCTGCCTCTGCCTCTGCCTTTGGTTCTGACATAGGTTGATTTAAGGCAGGCGCAACCAGTGCTACCGTCACCGCTGAGGGCTCCGTCGGCTCTATTTTTCGCTGATATTGGCTAAGACTCCAGAACAAGCCAATAATACCCGCAAACAAAGCGGCTGCTTTGGCAGTGGCAATAAGAAAGTCTTGGGTGGTGAGCATCGGTTATTGTAGCGGCTGCGTAATCAGCCCGATACGGCTAAAGCCTTGCTGTTGAAGCTGGCTGATAAGATGGACAACTTGCTCATAAGGCAGTTGCTTATCTGCCTCAATATGCAGAGATCGCTCACTGGGGTTGTCCAACGTCGATAACAGGCTAAGCAAGCCCTGCATGGACAGTGGCAGCTCTTGCGCCTCACCAATATTTACATATAAACGCGACTGCTCATCCATACGAATAATCAGTGTTTTTTCATTGCTATTCAGCGTTTGCGCTTGGGTTTCAGGCAACTGAATATCCACACCCTGAGTAATAAAAGGCGCTGTGATCATAAAAATGACCAACAATACCAGCATAACATCGATATAGGGCACCATATTGATGTCCGCCTTTTTTGCGAATCGCGACTGAGGGGTTGGAATGATCGGATTGCTCATACGCGCTGCGACTCGCGGCTTAATACCGTGTATAACTCTTCTGAGAATGCGCTTTGCTGCTGCAGCAACGTCTCCACACGATCAACATAGCGGTTATAGGCAATGACGGCAGGGATAGCGGCGAATAAGCCCATGGCCGTGGCAATTAGCGCCTCTGCAATGCCAGGCGCGACCGACTGCAAAGTGGCTTGGGTGGTCTCTGATAAACCCAAAAATGCATTCATAATGCCCCAAACGGTACCAAAAAGGCCAATATATGGGCTAGCCGAGCTGATCGTCGCTAACGTAGCCAGACCCTTTTGCAAAGACTCTTGATGCCTTAGCCAAGCAACTCGCATGGCTCGCTGAACGCCATCCATCAGCGCCTCAGGTTTTGCTTTGCCTTCATTTAAACGCATATAGGCTTCAAATGCCTCAGTGAAAATATGATGCGTCGCTTCCTCGTTCGCTGATACGCTATATTGCTTATATAGCGCTGATAAATTGCCCTTACTCCAGAAATCTTGCTCAAAGCTCGCTGAAAGCTGAATGGCCGTTTTGAGCTGTTTACGCTTAACAAAAATCCATACCCAAGCCACAAATGCCAAAACAAGCAAAACCACCATAACCAGCTGAACCACGAGACTGGCTTCCATCATTAAATGCAAAATGGACAAAGAATCACTCATATTATTTCCTATCCGCCAGATGCGGTGTTATCGCGTTAATTATTTCACTTGGCCAAGCACAAGGCTTACCCGAATCAGCTCGAATACAAGCTATTGTTACTGAGGCTGAGCAAATCAGTTGCTCATCTCGCCACAGCTCTTGACGAAAAACCAAGGCCACTTTTGACAAACTATCCATCTCGGTTTTTACACAAAGCGTTTGATCAAAACGCGCTGGTAACTTGTAATTTATGGTCAACTTTGCTGCTACAAAGTTCAACCCTTGCTCAAAAAAAGGACTTAATGGCAAGCCTAGCTGGCTCATGTAATGGGTGCGGCCACGCTCAAAATATTTCAAATAATTGGCATGGTAAACCACACCTGTTGCATCCGTATCTTCAAGATAAACATGCACCGCCAATTCACTAAGATCAGAGCAGCGCTCAACAGAAGGCTTGGAGGGTGATGAGGTCATTGGCATCATTTAAGAGCGTTCAAACAAATCACCCGAGTTGCTGGGTGACTGAGCCGAGCTCGGCCCTAAAGAAGGCGGCTCAAGGCCAAAATGCGAATAGGCCTGCGGTGTCACTAAGCGCCCTCTTGGCGAGCGCATCAAAAAGCCTTGCTGCATCAGATAAGGCTCAACGACATCTTCTAGGGTGCCCGCATCTTCGTTAATTGCCGCTGATAATGTCTCGATCCCGACGGGGCCGCCTTGAAACTTTTCAATCATGATTTGCAATAGTTTGCGATCCAAACCGTCCAAACCGTGATGATCAACTTCTAGCATGTCCAGCGCGCTGGCGGCCATTTGTTGGTTAATGACGCCTTCATTATGCACATCGGCATAGTCTCGAACGCGGCGCAATAACCGGTTAGCAATTCGCGGCGTGCCTCGCGAGCGCTTAGCAATTTCTGTTGCACCTTGAATATCAATATTTTGCTGAATCAATGACGCGGTTCGCTGCACGATACCCGCAAGATCAGGCACAGAATAAAACTCTAAACGTTGGATAATGCCGAATCGATCACGTAGCGGCGAGGTTAGCAAACCAGCACGAGTCGTTGCACCTACTAAAGTAAACGGCGGCAAATCAATTTTGATTGACCGTGCAGCAGGGCCCTCGCCAATCATAATATCAAGCTGATAATCCTCCATTGCAGGATAGAGAATTTCTTCGATCATCGGGTTTAGGCGGTGAATTTCGTCGATAAAGAGCACATCGCCTTCATCAAGATTCGTTAGTTGGGCGGCTAAATCCCCCGCTTTTTCAAGAACAGGGCCTGATGTGGATTTCAAATTACCGTTCATTTCTTTGGAGATAATATTGGCCAACGTGGTTTTTCCTAAACCGGGTGGGCCAAAAATCAAGCAATGGTCTAACGGCTCTTGGCGTTTACGAGCCGCTTGAATAAAAATCTCCATCTGCGCTCGAACCTTCGGCTGGCCATGATAATCCGCCAAACTCAGCGGACGCACTGCTCGATCAACCTGCTGCTCTTGCACGTTCATCGCATCTGCGTCTAAAAATTCACGGCCAAAGCTCATCGAGTTCTCAGCGCTAAACTAGCTTATTTCTTTTGAGCTTCTGGCGATATGCCATAAATAATCAAGCTATGATCAGTGATCTCCCAACCATGTTCCTGCGCAATTTCGCGCTGACGACGCTCGATCACTTCATCAAAAAACTCAATCACTTTACCCGTTTTAACACAGACCATATGGTCATGATGTTCTTCATCGCACAGCTCAAAAACAGAATGTCCGCTCTCAAAATTGTGTCGTTCAACGATTCCAACACCTTCAAACTGAGTCAACACGCGATAAATCGTCGCCAAACTCATTTCTTCATTAATTTCCAGAAAGTATTTATAGATATCATCAGCACTCATATGGCGCTGTCCGCTTTCATTTGATTCCAACAGTTGCAAAATTTTGATGCGTGGATTGGTGACTTTTAGTCCCGCTTTTTTAAGCTCTTCATTGATATTTGGCATAGGAGCACGATCCTTTTTACGATAAACTATGGTGAATCAGTATAGATTGAATCAAACCAAAGGAAAACCTATGCGCCCACTGGTGGTCTTATTTTTATGTCTGTTTTGTCTATCAGGTTGCTACCTATTTCGTGTGTATCAGCCACCTCAACAACAGGGCACGCCGATTACAGAAGTTGAGCTCGCTGAATTAAACAGCAGTTATAGTCGTGCCGATATCGAGCGCAAACTTGGCAGCGCGCTGATCGAAGAGCCTTTGCGTCCTCAGCAATTACTCTACCCTTACAGCAAGCGTGAAGAAGGCCAACTAGTAAAACAATACGTTGTTGTTATCTATTTAGATCAAAACGATCAGTATCAACGCCATGAAATCATTGGCGACATAGCTCCTGTTCAAACAAGCCAAGAACAGCAAGAGGCGCCTCTTGATCCTGATCAAACGGCCGAAACACTGGCCGAGTAATGGATTATTCAGCCACACTTTGGCAATGCCGACGAGGCCTCAAAGAGCTTGATGTTTTGCTGGAGCCTTATTGCATTCGTCATTATCAGCAACTGTCTGACGCTCAAAAACAGCTTTTTCACGAGCTATTAAGCCATGAAGATATTGACCTTTATGACTGGTTTTTTACCGATCTTGCCGCCCCAACTGAGGCACTTGCCGCACTAATTAAAACCATAAAAGAAGAGCCGCCGTTTTACTAAAAATTCGCCGACTGATAACGCAAAAAACACAGATCAAGGATGATATGTATTTTGAGATCCCCATGTCCAAGTCAAAACGAGCACGTAACGGCCTGCTGTTGATCAGCTTACTTGGCTTTATTTATGTGATAAGCCAGCCTTTCTCAGCAAGCTATAGCGCCTGCCTGTTGCTTCTTTGGGGCTTGATCTGCCTTGCGATGGCACACTTGCAAGGCTTACTCCAACTGCCCACTTGGCTTAGCCAACGGTTGTCACTTCAACAACAAGCAAAACAACTTCAGTTTCATCAACAACAATTACGGATCGATGGGCAAGCCGTGCAGCTGCGAAGTTGGCAACGCCTACCGAGTTTATGCATTATCACGCT
>JAXHSS010000135.1:0-4457 GCA_034190675.1 Pseudomonadota bacterium | reverse complement strand
AATTAACATCTCAGCAAGTGCTTTTTCTTTTGGCATAAACAGCAAAATATTGGATGCTGCAACATGCCCTTGAAAAAGCTGAGTTAACGCCACCGCGCTGAAATGCGGTTGATAAGCCAGATGAGAAACAAACTGCGCGCTGGGCTGTTGAGATGTGATAAGCTGAGCTAAGTCCTGGCTAGGGCAGTTAAGCACCAAAAGCTCGGCATCAGCAGGCCATGGGGCTTCGAAGCGCTGGAAAAAAGTGAGTAATTGGCTCATCAGTGACTCTGTAGCAATTGGCTTTGGAGGTTATAGGGCAAATTGCAATGAAAAATCACAGCGAAAGATCATAGCGACAAATCTGCGTTAATCGGCGCTTTGCGTAAGCAAAGTCAGCAATGAGCGTAGCGTTTGCCACGGAAAGTATCTTCTTTACCCGCCTGTGCATGTTACACTACTTGCTTTGAATATGTGAAAAAGAGTGTATTTTGCCAGTCTCTTTTGATGGAAAATTAGTGGTCGGTATTTCGTCTAGTGCGTTGTTTGATCTGCGTGCGAGCGACGAGGTGTTTCGTCAAGATGGGGTGGAGGCGTATCGCCAATATCAGATTGATCACGAAGACGAAATTCTAGCGCCTGGTGAGGCATTTAATTTGGTGAGTAAGTTGCTGAATTTAAACCAATTACTTGGCGATGAAAAAGTCGAAGTGGTTTTGCTTTCGCGAAATACGGCCGACACAGGACTTCGGATTTTTAACTCGATCAGCCACTATGGCCTGCCTATCACGCGAGCGGCTTTTTCTGGTGGTAGCAGCCCGTATCGATATGCTACCGATTTTGGCACGCATCTTTTTTTATCTACACATGCTGATGATGTTCGTTTGGCGTTGGAGCAAAATGTTGCTTCTGCGGTGATCATGCCGCGCCCAGAGCGAGAAAAGTCAGTGGCTTCGTCAAACTATTTGCGCATTGCCTTTGATGGCGATGCGGTGTTGTTTACTGATGAGTCTGAGCGCATTTATAAAGAGCGCGGGCTAGAAGCCTTTACAGAAAACGAGCTGAATTCGGCCAAAACGCCGTTGAATCCGGGGCCATTTCAGGGCTTTCTTCAGGCTTTGCATTACCTACAAACGCAATTTAGCCAAAAAGAGATCGAGTGCCCGATACGAACAGCCTTGGTAACCGCTCGATCAGCCCCAGCGCATGAGCGAGTTATTCGCACGCTTCGAGACTGGGGGGTTCGCATTGATGAGTCGATTTTCTTGGGCGGGCTTGAGAAAGCGAGCTTTTTAAGGTCATTTGAGGCCGATATTTTCTTTGATGATCAGCAGCAGCACCTTGAAAAAGCCTCTCAGTTTGTGACGGCGGGCCATGTGGTTCATGGTGTGAGTAATGAGACAAATCACTGATTTTTCGTGGTTTTTGATAATTTGACTGCATTTTGACTTTGAAGAAAATAAACTAATTTGATATATAGGCGGTAAATGGATGAAACTTCAACAACTTCGCTACATCGTTGAGATTTTGAAAAACGATCTCAATGTTTCGCAGGCAGCTCAAAGCCTTTATACCTCTCAGCCGGGCGTAAGCAAACAAGTTCGTATGCTTGAAGATGAGCTTGGCGTTCAGATTTTTAGCCGAAGTGGTAAACACTTTGTTGATGTTACGCCTGTAGGCCACGTCATTATTGAGATGGCGCAAGATGTTTTGCTGCGCTCAAATGAAATTTACCGAGTCTCTGACGAGTTTTCGACCAAGTCTTCAGGTAAGCTGTCGATCGGTGTAACACACACTCAAGCCCGCTATGTGCTGCCTGAAATCATTAAGCAATTTGTTGAAGAATTCCCCGAGGTTAGCATTGATATGCACCAAGGTACACCGCAACAAGTGGCTCGTATGGCCTCGGAAGGTGAGGTCGATTTTGCTATCGCGACAGAGGCGGTTCATGACCATACCAGCTTAATGAAGCTGCCAAGCTATGAATGGAACCGTGCGATCTTGGTGCCCAAAGGTCATCCGTTGCAAGACATTAGCTATATTACTTTGAAAGACGTCGCGGAATACCCGATTGTGACCTATGTTTTTGGTTTTACTGGGCGGTCCAAGCTTGATAAGGCGTTTTCAGAGGCAGGGCTGAAGCCTCGCGTGGTTTGTACCGCCGCTGATGCGGATGTGATCAAAACCTATGTGCGATTGGGTATGGGTGCGGGCATTTTGGCGCGCATGGCCTTAGACAAGCGTGATGATGACTTGTCGATTATCGACGCTAGCCATTTGTTTGAAACCAGCGTGACGCAGCTGTGTTTCCGAAAAGGGATTTTTCTGCGTCATTACATGTATCGTTTTATTGAGATGTTTGCGCCGCACTTCACGCGCGAAGAGGTCGACCGTTATCTTAATATGAGCATTAAAGAGCGAGAAGAATTTAACCAAGCCATTCATTTGCCGACTCGTTAAGCCTTTCGCTGTTTCTGGTGTTTTTTTTATGGTGTGGCAGATTTAAAAGAAGCAGCTACTTTTGCAAATAACTGCTTATAAGTGGCTGATGATCCAAGCAAAAATAAGGCTTAGATACCACCGAAGGTGAGTTTTCTTGGGTCTAGAATTTTCTCGAGTTCTGCAACGCTCAAGTCAGTATTTTCAGCGGCAACCTCAATCACTGGACGACCTTCTTTATAGGCTTGCTTCGCAATTTCAGCGGCTTTCAAGTAGCCAATAATTGGATTAAGCGCTGTCACTAAAATGGGGTTTCTTGATACCGCTTCTTTTAGCTTGTCTTCTTTTACAACGAAGGTTGCAACGGCTTTGTCTGCCAGCAAAACACTGATATTGCTAATGAGCTTAATGCTTTCTAGTAAGTTTTTCGCAATCACTGGTAGCATCACGTTTAACTCGAAGTTGCCAGCCTGACCCCCAATTGTGATGGCTGCATCATTGCCAATCACTTGAGCTGAAACCATTGCCGCTGCCTCTGGTATTACTGGGTTTACTTTACCAGGCATAATTGAAGAGCCTGGTTGTAGCGCCTCTAATTCGATTTCACCTAAGCCTGCTAGCGGGCCTGAATTCATCCAACGTAAGTCATTGGCAATTTTCATAATGGCTACGGCTACTGTTTTTAACTGACCAGAGGTGGAAACAGCAATATCCTGTGAGCCAATATGGCTAAAGAAGTTTGCTGCAGGTTTGAAGTTCATGCCAGTAATTTTATTAAGCTCTTCGCTGTATTTATGAGCGAAATCTGGGTGTGCATTAATACCTGTCCCTACGGCTGTTCCACCTTGAGCTAATGTTTGCAAGCTCGGTAGTAATAGCTCGATAGCGTCGCTGGCATTTTCAATTTGACTTGCCCAGCTTTCAAGGCTTTGACTCATTCGAATTGGCATTGCATCCATCAAGTGCGTACGGCCTGTTTTTACATACTGGTCTACTTCGTCAGCCTTCTTGCGTGCTGTTTCGCAAAAGTGCTTTAATGCAGGTAGTAGCTGCTCTTTAATTTCAATTGCAGAGCTGATATGGATTGTTGATGGAATAATATCATTACTGCTTTGACCATAGTTGATGTGGTCATTCGCACCCACTGTATCACCATAAATTTTGGTTGCTAAATTAGCCAACACTTCATTAGCGTTCATGTTTGAGCTAGTACCAGAACCTGTTTGGAAGACATCTACCGGGAAATTTTCCATTAATTCGGTACTGTCTTTCTCAAGTAATGAATCGGCAGCTTGGCAAATCGCTTCTGCCATTTTTTCTGGAATTTGCTCAAGCTCGGCATTGGCTTTTGCTGCCGCCGACTTTGCTTTTAATAATGCTCTGATAAATGACTCAGGCATACTCAACCCACTTACAGGGAAGTTGTTAATTGCTCGTTGTGTCTGCGCTCCATACAGTGCATTTGCAGGCACTTCTAGTTCGCCCATACTGTCTTTTTCAATGCGTGTGTTACTCATAATGATGGTCTCAATATTTAAAAATAGGTAGTTTTATTTGCGCCAAAAGTTTCATTACGCTTTAGCACAAACTGTTTTTTATATACTCAAAATTTAGTAAATACTCATACTCAATGCGTCGAAACTCCATCGCGGAAACATCGTCTCGCACAAGGCGTTTTAAACTCGACATCGGGCGGAACATATGATTAACGCAGCTGCATCGCCACTGCTTGGCAATAAGTTCATCCGCCATTGTGTCTATAAGTAATTGAGCCTGCTGTACATAAGTAGACCATTGTCTAGCGTGTGAGCAACTTTGGCAAAAAACGCCGTGCTCGGTATCTTCGCAGCAACGATCTCGTTCAAGCCAAATTGAGATAATCAAGTGGTTATCAGGATAGTCACCATTACGAACGAGCGCTCGTAACATCGTTATGGGCATCGTGTTCAGAGGTAATTCAGACTGTCGAGGTTGTGTACCTGATTGGCCAGCAGGTTTTCTAGGCATTACTTTTGAAAGTATTAAAAATTAATTCGTCA
>JAXHSS010000134.1:0-4607 GCA_034190675.1 Pseudomonadota bacterium | reverse complement strand
CCGCCAATGCCGATAAAATGCATTTTGCGAATTCGGCGCATTTCAGGCACGAAGTATTGTGATACAGCGTTCGGATTAACGACCATGAATACACTCCTCAATTTCTGCCACAATTGCCGCTGTAGCATGCTGTAATTTTTCGCCCATTTGCTTTTGCGCCTGCATCATTGCCTGCCAAGTAATTGGCTCAATCATCGGCTCAAATGCGTCTGCAAATCGCTGCGCTTCTAATTCGTTTTCTTGGATCAAAGCCGCACCGCCTTTTTCAACCAATTGCTGGGCGTTATGCGTTTGATGATCATCCACCGCAAAGGGAAATGGCACAAATAAAGCGGGAATACCGGCAAGTGCAATTTCCGTCACGGTTGAAGCGCCACTTCGGCACACCATCACATCAGCCCAGCGCATTTTATCGGCCACATCATCAATAAATTCGACGACCGTCGCATCCACACCTGCCGCTTCATAGGCTTGCTCAGTTGCCGTTTTTCGCCCTTTACCTGCCTGATGCAAGACCGTAATTTGACCTGCCTTTTCATACGGCTTAAAGAGCTCTGGCAATCGCTGATTAAGCGCCAATGCGCCTAAGCTTCCGCCCATAACCAGCACATGAGCCGGGCTATGCAACGTCTTGTTTTCTAACTGCAGGGCCATGATTTCCTCGCGTGATGGATTACCCACCCACACCGATTTTTTACTCTCAATTGCGCCTTCAAAACCTAACAAAACGCGCTTTGCCATCTTTGCTAACAGCTTATTAGTTAGCCCCGCCACGGAGTTTTGCTCATGGACTAACAATGGCACGCCCTGCAATTTTGCTGCCACACCGCCTGGCCCACTCGCAAACCCACCAAAACCTACGACAGCGACAGGCTTAACGCGCTTAATCACCTGCGTTGCTTGTGCAATAGCTTTTTTCATCATCCAAGGCGCTTTCAATAAGGCCGCTTTGCCCTTGCCACGAAGGCCTGAAACACTGATCCCGTTAAATGGAATACCGTGTTTTGGCACCAAGTCAGCCTCCATTTTTTGCTCAGAGCCCAGCCATTCAATGGCATAACCCTTTTCTTGCAAAGCTTTTGCGACCGCTAAGCCAGGAAAAATATGTCCACCTGTTCCGCCCGCCATGATCAAAACGGTAGATTGTGCATTTGCTTGCTTAGGCATGAGCACCTCCTACTTGTTGTTGATAAACATGCAGATCTGTCTGGACTCGAAATACCATTGCCATCATTGCCGCACTGACCAATAAACTACTGCCGCCATAACTCACGAACGGCAACGTCAAGCCTTTGGTGGGCAATGCGCCCATGCACATACCCATATTAATCACCGCCTGAAGTGCAAAAAGTAACGTAATACCAAAGACAACGTGGCTTTTAAATAGCCAACCCACGGCCTCCGTTTGCTGTGCAAGGCGAAACAATCGGAAGATTAAAAATGAAAACAGCACGATCAGCAGGAGATTACCGAGTAGGCCAGTTTCCTCTGACCAAATCGCATACACAAAGTCCGTATGCGCCTCAGGCAGATACAAATGCTTTTGAATGCTTTGACCAATGCCCACACCCCACCATTCGCCGCGGCCAAATGCAATCAAGCTCTGCACCAGCTGATAGCCCTCAGCATTAACGCTTTCCCATGGGTTTAGGAATGATGTAATCCGCGCAAATCGATACGGCTCGATGACCGCTAATGCGATCAGCCCTAATACAGCGATCACTGTGAGATAAATAAATTGCAATAGATGTGCGCCAGCTAAAAACAAAACACCCATTGTCATTGTCATCAATACGGCAGCTGTACCAAAATCAGGTTCAAACAAGAGAATGACCATCACCAAGCCCAGCAACACCAACGGTCTTGAAAAGCTTTCCCAGCCGTTTTTCAAATTCGCTTGTTCCTTTGCCACATACGCTGCCAGATACAATACCCATGCAAATTTAACAAACTCCGATGGCTGCAATGTAAAACCAGCAAACCCGATCCAGCGGCGGCTGTAGTTCATTTCAACCCCCAAACCCGGCACAAAAACTAATAACAAGAAAGGCAGGCTCAAGATAAACAACACCTTGGCGTATTTTTCCCATAGCTCGATCTTGATCGAGAAAACCAAAGCCGCGCCGGCTAAGGCGAGCACCCAATAGATCAAATGCTTCGTTAAAAAGTTAAATGGCGAGCCATTGATTTTCTCGCTCACCGATAACGATGCCGAACCAATGGCGATCACGCCTATCGCTGCGATAAGCGCGATAATAATCATCAAAATAGGGTCAAGATACTGCCAGCGTTTCATTGCAGCACCTCGCTCACTAAGGCATTAAACGCCTGTCCGCGGGCCTGATAATTAGTAAATTGATCAAAACTAGCGCAGGCTGGCGAGAACAAGACCGTATCACCGGCCTCAGCTAAGTCATTGGCACACGCAACCGCTTCCTCTAGCGTTTCGACATATTGGGTTTGCGTCTGTGACATAAGCGCAATGATGTCTCGGCCATCACGACCAAAACCGATAGCGGATTTAATCGTATTCAAACGGCCTAATTCGCTAAAATCAGCGTCTTTTCCAACACCGCCAACAAGCAAAATTAAATTCTTTTGATCGCTCAAACCTTCACAAGCCGCCACAGTTGCACCCACATTGGTGCCCTTTGAGTCATTCACCCAACGGATATTATTTTTCTCGGCAATCAGTTGGCAGCGATACTCTAAGCCACTGTAATCACGCAGCGTTTTAAGCAAAGCTTCATCAAATACCTTATCGCCCTTATCCTGCTGATTGAGCCGCTTAGGCTCTTGTGCACTAATGAGCAGCAATGCGGCCAGCACATTACTCAAATTATGCTCGCCCACTAACTTCAACTCATCTGCTGATAACAGCGCCTGACCATGCACGGATAAGCAACCATCAATCAAACAGGCATCAGCAGCGTTTTTGGTGCTAAATTGCCAATGCACACACGCCTCTGATGCCTTTGGAGTTGGCCATGTCGCCTGATCATCCGCATTGGAAATGCAAACTGCCGCATTTTGATAGATAGACGACTTGATTTGACCGTAGGTTGCCATATCACCATGTCGATCCATATGATCTTCGGATAAGTTCAAGAAGCTCGCGGCTTGATAAGCCACTTCGCCAGCCACCTCAAGCTGAAAGCTCGACAGCTCAAGCACGTAGGCATCTACGGCATTATCGAGCAAGCTCAACATCGGCAAACCGAAATTACCGCCCATCGCCACGTTTTTACCCGAGGCTTTAAACAAGGTTTCCAATAAATGCACCACCGTGCTTTTACCGTTTGAACCTGTCACCGCATAAATCGGTGCTTTCGCCACCCATGAGAACAGCGTTAAATCATTAATTAATTTCGCTTGGTAAGGCGCAAAAACGCTCTGATTTGGGTCTATACCTGGGCTAATAACAATATAGTCAGCCCAATCAAGCCATTGTTCATTCCAGCTGCTAACATGGTGGTCGAGGCCAAGCTCATTTAGCTTCAATAATGCAGGCTCAGATAACGCCTCAGCCGGTCGATCATCCATCACTCTTAATTGTTTTGATGCCACATTAGCGTGCAAAAACTCCACACACGACATACCCGTCAGCCCTAGGCCTAAAACGAGAAATGTTGAGGTATCAAATGGAGTCATTGCTTGCTTACCTATCTCAACTTAATACTGGCCAAGCCAATCAAGACCAGTACAACGGTAATAATCCAGAAACGCACAATCACCTTAGGCTCCTCCCAGCCCTTCAGCTCGAAATGGTGGTGTATCGGCGCCATCGCAAAAATCCGCTTCTTACGCATTTTGTAAGAGCCAACCTGTAACATGACCGATAAGGCCTCCATCACGAAAACGCCGCCCATGATGAAAAGCACCAACTCCTGTCTGACAATAACCGCCATCGTACCCAATAATGCACCTAAGGCTAATGCGCCAACATCGCCCATGAATACTTGAGCTGGATAGGCGTTAAACCACAAGAAGCTCAATCCAGCACCACCTAAGGCCGCGCTGACAATCGCGAGCTCGCCCACTCCGTGGATATAGTCATATTGCAAATATTCAGCAAACTTAACGTTACCCGTCGCATAAGCAAAAACACCCAATGCGCCGCCTACCATAATGGTTGGCATAATCGCTAGACCATCTAAGCCATCGGTTAAGTTCACGGCATTACTCGTGCCGACAATGACGAAATACGACAATACCGCAAAGCCCAAAGTGCCAATGGGGATCGCAATATCTTTCAGATAAGGAATGTTCAAATCCGTATGCCCTTGCAGTAAGTAGCTGAGGTAGGCAATCGCTCCAATACTGGCAACGCTGAGCCATAGATACTTCCACTTTGCTGGCAGCCCACGCGGGTTTTTCTGTACGACTTTTCGCCAGTCATCCACCCAGCCCACAGCGCCAAAAGCAATAATCACGAACACCAATACCCAAATAAACGGGTTGGTGAAATCACACCACAACAGCACGCCAGCTAAGATCGACAGCAAAATCAAAGCACCACCCATGGTTGGCGTTCCTGACTTACTCAAATGGGTTTGCGGGCCATCATCGCGGACCGCTTGTCCCACTTGCTTGATCTGCAAAAAACG
>JAXHSS010000133.1:0-4700 GCA_034190675.1 Pseudomonadota bacterium | reverse complement strand
GTTGCTGGGCAAAAGCATATAAACGAGGCGCATCTTCCATCGGGATGCCAAATTTATTTTCCTGCAAACCCGTTGAAATATAAGGGTGGGTCTGTGGATCCACATCGGGGTTGACGCGAAGTGAGATCGGCGCTGGTTTTTCAAGTAACTGGGCAATATCAGCAATACGATGCAACTCAGCTTCTGACTCGACATTAAAACAACCGATGCCTAGCTCAAGCGCTTGTTGAATTTCTTCATCGAGTTTACCTACGCCCGAGAAAATGCTCTTGCTGGGGTCGCCGCCCGCTGAGATCACGCGTTTTAACTCGCCGATAGAAACAATATCAAAACCCGCGCCTAGTTTGGCCAGCACGTTTAATACGGCAATATTGCTATTGGCTTTCACGGCATAGCAAATCTGATGAGGCCAGTCGCCAAAGGCTTGATCGTAGCTTAAATAAGCGTCACTGATGGCTTGACGAGAATAAACATAGCTGGGTGTGCCAAACTCTTTGGCAATCTCAGATAGGGCTAGTTTCTCGCAATGAAGGATTTGGTTTTGATAGCTAAATTCTGTCATGGTATTGGGTTTATTCTGTCGTTACTTGGCGGTCAGTTAGACCGTCATTTTGGCTAAGGCTCGGTTCAGACTCGCTTTCAGGATGTTCGGGATAATACAGTGCGCCTTTTTGCCCGCAGCCGCTCAGAGCTAAGATAATAACTGAGCAGCTTAAAAGGCGGGCAATAAAGGCGGTGTGAGGATGGCTCATAGGCGAAGTTGTCGGCGCGCTTCTTTTACGGCTTCTCTGACTTGATCAGGAGCGGTTCCGCCGAAATGATTACGTGCGCTGACAGAGCCTTCTAGCGTGAGAACATCAAAAACATCCTCTTGAATACGGTCGGAGAACTGTTGCAGCTCTTCAAGGCTTAGCTCAGATAAGTCTTTCTTTTGCTTGGTCGCATAATTCACGGCTTTGGCAACAATCTCATGGGCATCACGGAACGGCACGCCACGACGAACCACATAGTCTGCTAAGTCTGTTGCAGTTGAAAAACCACGTTTTGCCGCCTCACGCATGCTATCAGCATTCACCTCGATTGCAGGCAGCATCTCAGCATAGGCAAATAGTGAAAGACGAATAGTTTTGGCCGCATCAAAAATCGGCTCTTTGTCTTCTTGGTTGTCTTTGTTGTAGGCCAGTGGCTGTGATTTCATCAGCGTTAGTAGGTTCATCAAAGCGCCATAAACACGGCCAGTTTTACCACGAATTAATTCAGGCACATCAGGGTTTTTCTTCTGTGGCATGATGCTTGAGCCAGTGCAGAAGCGATCAGGCAGCTTTACAAACTGGAACTGAGCACTAGTCCATAGAACAAGCTCTTCGCTGAATCGTGATAAGTGCATCATCACAAGGCTAGCGCAGCTACAAAACTCGATAGCAAAATCGCGGTCGCTAACGCCGTCAAGTGAGTTTTGGCTAATGCTGTCAAAGCCTAAAAGTTTTGCGGTAATGCGACGGTCAATCGGATAGGTGGTGCCTGCCAGAGCTGCACTACCGAGCGGCATGACATTGACGCGTTCGCGGCAGTCTTGCAGACGTGCGCTGTCACGTTTAAGCATTTCATACCAAGCCATCAAGTGGTGGCCAAACGTTACAGGTTGGGCTGTTTGCAAATGCGTAAAGCCCGGCATAATGATATCGGCGTGCTGCTCAGCGGCATTGACAAGGGCGACTTGGCAGCGCTTAAGCTCATGCAAGATGGCATCGATTTCATCACGAAGCCAAAGGCGAATATCGGTTGCAACTTGGTCGTTACGTGAGCGGCCAGTATGCAGCTTTTTGCCCACATCACCAATACGATCCGTGAGGCGAGATTCGATATTCATGTGAATATCTTCCAGTGCGATTGACCACTCGATATTGCCTTGCTCGATCTCAGCTTTGATATGATTCAAGCCATCAACGATTTGTTGTTTCT
This sequence comes from Pseudomonadota bacterium, assembly GCA_034190675.1. Taxonomy (GTDB): domain Bacteria; phylum Pseudomonadota; class Gammaproteobacteria; order Pseudomonadales; family JAXHSS01; genus JAXHSS01. Next base: position 2,738 of record JAXHSS010000133.1, on the reverse strand, counting down.
CTTCAGAGGTTAATACGCCAACATCTGCCAGCATCGTGGCATGGGCAATTGAGCCTTGAATATCGTGTTTATAAAGAGCTTGGTCGAAGTCGATACTGGCAGTAAATGATTGAACGAACTCATCTACGCCTTCTTCGAAACCACCGCCCCACATTTTTTGTGATTGACTGTTTGTCGGCATAACATCTGGTTTTCTAAAAAAATAATCGATAAAGTATAGCGAAGCTAAATAGTAAAAAAAATAAAAGCATGACCGCTGTATCAAAAAAAACCACGGATGATGTAAGCCGATCCCAGCTCATCCCCCTTTTATGTAACCCTGAAACGGTTATTGCCTTTCTCAGTATTGCGATCTTATTAAGTATTTTATTCGAGGTTTTGCGCGTGCCGCTGCTCGAGTTTGATCTCATCCGAATGCTGTTTTATTTTTTAAGTATTGCGGGCACCTTGTGCTTGGCAGGGGCGATTTTATGCTCCATGCGTGAGCTGGCAAACCGCTTGCATACAGGCATAGTGGGCATTTTAGCCTTGGCGATAGTGATTGTTTCTGCTGCCTTCGTGAATCTTTTGTTTTTTGATGCGCTCAGAAAAGCAGGCGAGCCTGCGCTGCTGTTTATTTTGCGCGCCTCGATTGTTAGCGCGATCCTGGGGTTGATTATCTTGGGTTATCTGCATTTGCAGGAGTCGATCCGCATCCATCGAGAGCTGGAGTTTCAAGGTCGGCTGAAAATGTTGCAGGCTCGAATTAAGCCGCATTTTTTATTTAATAGCTTAAACTCGATTTCCTCGCTGGTGATGTTTGATGCCAATAAAGCCGAACAGGCGATTATGGATCTGTCGGATTTGTTTCGTTCGACCCTAAAAGAAGATGCGCGGGCCACCATTGAATCCGAGATGAAAATTGTGAATAGCTTTATCCGTATGGAAAAATTAAGGCTCGGTGAAAGATTAAATGTCGAATGGCAGGTGGACAGCGACTTATTGCAGCAAGATATTATTCACTTGTCGATTCAGCCTTTGGTCGAAAATGCGATTATTCATGGGATTCACAAAATACCCGAAGAAGGTACAGTGGGTATTAGCATACAGCGCGAGGGGCGGCAGATTGTTGTGACGGTAACGAATCCCTTGGTGGGTGGCAAAGAAAAAGAGGGCGCGAGTGCGGGTACACGCATGGCGCTGAATAATATTCGTTCAAGGCTGGATGTGCTGTTCAGCAGTGAAGCCGAATTAGTTACGCGGGCAGAAAACGGTCGTTTTATTGCCTTATTTCGATACCCGATAGCAGGTCGAGACGAATAGTGAAGATTTTACTTTGTGATGACGAGCCTCTTGCCAGACAGCGCTTACGCTTATTGATTGAGCAAGAAGGTAAACACACGTTGGTGGGCGAGATTGAGGATGGCGCTCAGCTTTTATCAGCAGTGAACCAGCTGAACCCTGATATTGTGTTGCTAGATATTTCGATGGCGGGATTAGACGGCATTCAAGCCGCTGATGGCTTGCAAAAACTGGCCAATCCGCCTGCCGTGATCTTTTGTACAGCACATGACAATTATGCGCTAGATGCCTTTGGTGTGCATGCGGTGGGTTATTTGCTCAAACCAATCAAGCGAGAAGAGCTGCATGAGGCGCTTCAGCATGCGCTGACGGTGAATCGTGCTCAGTCACGTAGCCTGCAGCTGCAAGAGCGCATGTCTGAGCAGTTTATCGTATCGCGCTCGCATCGTGGTTTAGAGCGTATTCCGCTATCGGATGTATTGGCCTTTAATGCGGACCATAAATATGTGCAGGTGCTGCATCGACAAGGTGAAGTGCTCATTGATGAGTCATTGAAAGAGCTTGAGAGGCGCTTTTCTGATTATTTTATTCGCATACATCGCAGTACCTTGGTGCGCGTTGACGTGATCAAACGGCTGCGAGCCATGGGCGAGGGCAAATTTGCCGTTGAGTTGGAGGGCACGCAAGTTCGTATGCCCGTGAGCCGCCGCCATTTGCCCGCTATTCGACAAATTATTCGCGCAGAATCATCATGACCCAAAAAACACTTAAGCTAGCGACTCGTGAGAGTCTACTCGCCCTATGGCAGGCCAATTATGTTAAAGCTCGTCTTGAGGCGCTAGGCCATGTAGTCGAGTTATTGCCGATCAAAACCGAGGGCGATAAAAAACTCGATATTCAGCTTTCCAAATTTGGTGGCAAAGGCTTGTTTTTAAAAGAACTGGAGCAAGCATTGTTAAATGGCGACGCTGATTTTGCCGTGCATTCGATGAAAGATGTTCCTGTTTTAATGCCTGAAGGGCTTGAAATCGCCGCTATCTGCGAGCGTGAAAGTCCATTTGATGCACTGGTTTCAAACACCTATTCATCTTTTGAGGCGTTGCCTAAGGGCGCCAAAGTGGGTACATCGAGTCTGCGCAGAACGGCATTATTGCGCCAAGCAAGACCTGATCTTGAGATTGCTTTTCTTAGAGGTAATGTACAGACGCGACTACTTAAGCTGGATGCCGGCGAATATGACGCCATTATTTTGGCAGAGGCTGGGCTGATTCGCCTTAAGCTTGAAGAACGAATAGCGCAGCGATTACCTCGCGATATTTGCCTTCCTGCAGTGGGACAAGGCGCATTAGGTATTGAAATTTGTTCAAAGCAAACGCACATTCGCTCCATTATTGAACAGCTTGCTGATGACCAAACGCAGCGCTGCGTTCAGGCGGAACGACAAGTGAGTTTGCGCT
>JAXHSS010000132.1:0-4808 GCA_034190675.1 Pseudomonadota bacterium | reverse complement strand
GCAGAATCACTGAAGCCTGTACTTAATAAAGTGCTCGCTTATCAGCTGGTTGATGCCAAAGAGCAAAATGCTAAGCCTAGCCTTAAGCAAGGCCCAGCTATTCAAAACTTAGAAGTCCAAAACTCAGAAAACCAAAACCCAGCTATCCAGAATATTGAGCCTTGGAATGGCGCCTCGCGCTGAGTTTTTCACTAAGTCTATCTGCTGGCTTTGTTTTTAGTTTTGCTTTGGGTTTTCTTATTAAAGCTTTGAGCCCACGCTTGTTTTAGAAGGTATGAATTCGATAAGCATTTCTGCTAGGAATTGATATACTGCCGCCTGTCATATTTTTACTGAGCTGGGCACGTCATGTCGCTTAGATCGTCGTATGCAGTGCGGCCAGCGCTTTGTGTTTATGTCTGAATATTCTGCCTCGCAGATTGAGGCGATTTTCCATCACTGTTTTTATCAATCGTTTCAGACGGTTTTGGTCGGTGGCGCTCTTGAACCGTTATATCAACCCAGTGCAAAAACAAGCGATGACCACCAAATTTTCTATCGCGAAGACTTTTTGCAAAGCGCCTTACATGAGGTGGCACATTGGTGTTTGGCAGGAGAGGCTCGGCGTCAGCAAGTGGACTACGGTTATTGGTATGTACCCGAATCGCAGCGAGCCCCAGATATGCAGCAAACGTTCATTCAGGTCGAGGCCAAGCCACAGGCGCTTGAGCGTTGTTTCACTGAAGCATTGGGGTGTAAGTTTCGACCCAGTTTTGATAATATTGATGGTTATGATTCGGCTCAATTGATCGAATTTGAGTCATTGATTAATAAAAAATATATCGCGCTCAAGCAAGATGGTTTGCCACCACGAGCCCTCCGTTTTTTCAATGCCTTAGCGGCATTTGCCAACGAAAATCCTTAATTTGATCCGACCACAACATGTAGTGTTGATAAATGGTGTATTGACACTATATGGGCAATTTTGCACAATCTACGAGGTTCGTGAATCGGTGTTTAAACAGTTGAATCAAGCCATAAATGTTCACTGAAATGACAGCGGAAACGGTGTCAGACAAGGGAAGCAGCGGGTTTTTCTGGGCACTGAAACCGCATGAAAACGAATGGGTTTTGCCTGAAATATCAGGCTCAATCGATGCTTTGTGCAATCGGTTGAGAGACAAGCTCAGATCGGTAGGAAACGTACGGCAATTAACAGCAGAAAAAGAGACATGAGCGAGGCGAAACCAAGTGTTGGTCTCGATAAGGAATGCGCTTTGATGGCAAGACAGTCTTGAGTGATTAACGAGGCTGCTTGAATGACTCATGAGGCTAAGAGCCGAAGCAACTCAAGCGCATAAGTAGAGGGAAAACGCCAACGGTTCGATGCGGCCAGGTCACGGTACAAGATAGGGCATTGGAAGATGCCAAAAAAATACAGGGCATTAGACAATGCCAAAAGCAGGGTATAACGCGCCGACAAGGCAGGGGTAAAACGTCATGAGCGAGAGCACATCAGCACTTAAAGCGGATTTCGAAGCCGCAGCAAAACCTTCGAAGTATATTTTCCAGATTCGTAAGCGTAACGGTGATGCTGTTGGCTTCTATCCTGAAAAGATTGCTACTGCCATCACTAAAGCGATTTTGGCAGTTGAAGGTCAAAACGCCGCAGGCTCTGCCCGTGTTCGCGAGCTGTCACAAGCCATCGCGATGGATATTGCCTCGCGCTTGGAAAAGCGTTTCCCTGATGGTGGCGTGGTAGATATTGAAGAGATTCAAGATTTGGCTGAGCTGGGCTTAATGCGTCGTGAGATGCATAAGGTGGCTCGTGCCTATGTTCTTTATCGTGAAGAGCAGAAGAAAAAACGCCAAGAAGAGCTGAAAAAAGACGGTATTGAGTCAATCGGCATTCCAAGTATTGAGATCATTGGCGCCGATGGTGCTAAGCAGGCGCTGGATATGCAGCGTGTGCGCCTACTAGTGAATGAAGCCTGTGAAGATTTGGATGATGTGGATAATGATCTTGTGTTTGAACTGGCGCGGAAAAATGTCTACAACGGAATGAAAGCGGCGGATGTCGGCACAGCATTGGTGATGGCGGCTCGCGGTTTAGTTGAAACGGATCCTAATTATTCTCAGGTGACAGCTCGTCTTTTGATGAATAATTTGCGCCAAGAGGCTTTGGGCTTCTTGGGTCTAGAAAACCAAGTTCTACAAGCAGAAATGGGCGGGCTCTATGCTGAAGCCTTGAAGCGCGCCATTCATAAAGGCGTCGAGCTTGAGCTGTATTCGGATCAGCTATTGAGCTATGACTTTGATCAGCTTGGTGCGGCGCTATTGCCTGAGCGTGATATGCAGTTTACGTATCTGGGTCTGCAAACTCTGTATGACCGTTATTTCTTCCACTGGAATGACCAGCGCTTTGAGTTGCCACAGGTGTTTTTCATGCGCGTTGCTATGGGTCTTGCCATTGAGGAGGACCAACCGAATGAGCGCGCTATTGAGTTTTATCGTTTATTGTCATCATTCGATTATATGTCGTCGACGCCAACCCTATTTAACTCGGGCTCGCAGCGCTCGCAGCTTTCTTCTTGTTACCTCACTACGGTGCCTGATTCTCTGGAAAGTATTTATGATGCGCTAAAAGATAATGCGTTGCTGTCAAAATTTGCTGGCGGCTTGGGCAATGACTGGACGCCAGTTCGTTCATTGGGTGCGCATATTAAAGGTACAAACGGTAAGTCGCAGGGTGTTATTCCATTTTTGAAAGTGGTTAATGATACGGCAGTTGCGGTAAACCAGGGTGGCAAACGTAAAGGTGCGGTTTGTGCGTATCTTGAAACATGGCATTTGGATGTCGAGGATTTTCTTGAGCTTCGTAAAAACACGGGTGATGAACGCCGTCGTACGCATGATATGAATAGCGCAAACTGGATTCCTGATTTGTTCATGAAGCGTGTGTTTGAGAATAAGGAATGGACGTTGTTCTCGCCGAGCGATGTTCCTGATCTTCATGATTTGTACGGCAAGGCTTTTGAAGCGCGTTATGAAGAGTATGAGCGCATGGTCGAAGCGGGCGAAATTACACTATTTCGTAAAATTGAAGCAACGGCTCTATGGCGTAAGATTTTGTCGATGTTATTTGAAACGGGTCATCCTTGGGTCACGTTTAAAGATCCGTGCAATATCCGCTCGCCTCAGCAACATATGGGCGTGGTACATTCGTCCAACTTATGTACAGAAATTACGCTGAATACCAGTGAAGAAGAGATCGCGGTTTGTAACCTTGGCTCTGTCAACCTTTCACAGCATATCGAAAACGGCCAGCTGAATCGTGAAAAATTACGCTCAACGATTCACCGTGCGGTGCGTATGCTGGATAACGTGATTGATATTAACTATTACCCAGTACCACAGGCGCGTAACTCAAACCTACGCCATCGTCCAGTTGGCTTGGGTATTATGGGCTTCCAAGATGCTTTGTATCAGCTGGGTCTACCTTATGCCAGCATTGAGGCGGTACGCTTTGCGGATGAGTCGATGGAGCTGGTGAGCTATTACGCGATTGAGGCTTCGGCTTTGTTGGCTAAAGACCGTGGCACATACGAAAGCTATGAAGGCTCGCTTTGGAGCCAAGGCATTTTGCCAATTGATTCGTTGCGCCAATTAGCGCAAGAGCGTGGTGAGCAATTCACAACGATGGATTATACCCAACAGCTTGATTGGCAGCCGATTCGTGATTTGATCAAGCAATACGGTATGCGTAACTCCAATGTGATGGCGATTGCGCCAACGGCCACGATTTCAAATATTGTGGGTGTTTCTCAGTCAATTGAGCCGACTTACCAGAACTTGTATGTGAAATCGAACTTGTCAGGTGAGTTCACGGTGATCAACCCATGGCTCGCCAAAGAGCTGAAGAAATTAGGCGTTTGGGACTCGGTGATGATCAATGACCTGAAATATTATGACGGCTCATTGGCGGCATTAGATCGCGTGCCTGATGAGATTAAAGCCTTGTTTGCCACAGCGTTTGAGATTGATTCGCGCTGGTTGGTTGAAGCGGGTGCTCGTCGTCAGAAGTGGATCGACCAAGCACAGAGCTTAAACCTTTACATGGCGGAGCCTTCGGGACAGCGTTTGGATAATCTGTATAAAACAGCGTGGTCACGTGGCTTGAAGACGACTTACTACCTTCGTTCGCTAGGTGCAACGGGTATGGAGAAAATGGCCGAGGCCAATAAAGCGGCAGCTGAGAAAAAAGCCGCAGAAGAGCCAGCGCAAAGCGCGGTTGATGCGGCCAGTATGGATTTTGCCTTGGGTGAAATGCAAAACGAAGCACCAAAAGTCTGCTCGATTCTTGAGCCAGACTGCGAAGCTTGCCAATAAATACGTTGAGCACAGGAGAAAGATCATGAGTATTGAAACATTAGATTGGGATAACCCACTCGCTGTTGCGATTGAGCCTGTAGTGACGCAGGTTGACCAAGTAGAAGCGCAGGAAGAGAAAGTCACTGAGATGCCGAAGCGCAAATCTTCAGCACCAGAGACCTTGTTGGATGAGGATTTTGATAGCCTTGAGCCGATCAATCCTGAGGACAAACGCGTTGTTAATGCCAAGGTGGATATTAATCAGCTGGCGCCGTTTAAGTACCCTTGGGCTTGGGAGTTTTACCTCAATGCCAACAAAAACCATTGGACGCCTCTTGATGTGAATATGTCGCAGGACGTTTATGATTATCACCATAAGCTGACGACTGAAGAAAAGCATGTCTATGAAAACGTGCTGGCGTATCTGACGACATCCGATATTCTGGCGATGCGTAATG
>JAXHSS010000131.1:0-5047 GCA_034190675.1 Pseudomonadota bacterium | reverse complement strand
CGCAAGTGGGCATCATTAACCCGGGGGAGTTTTCTCCGCTATTTTCCATTGAGGTGGTTATTTGGGTCGCTGTCGGTGGTCGAGGCACGCTTTATGGCGCAGTGATTGGTGCCATTGTTGTCAGTTATGCTAAAACCTATTTTACTGGTGCCTTCCCTGAAATTTGGTTATTCATGTTGGGCGCTTTGTTTGTCATTGTCACCTTGTACATGCCTAAGGGTGTGGTGGGTGTTATTGGTCAATTGGTGGAGCGAAAGACCGTCAAAACCTCTCAAAAACAGGTTGGAGGGTCTGCGCTATGAGCGATTTTCTCAGTAGTATTTTATACCTTGAAAATGTGGATAAATCCTTTGATGGCTTTAAAGCGATCAATAGCTTGAGTTTGACTATTGTTCCGGGTGAGCTTCGTGCGATCATCGGGCCCAATGGCGCAGGAAAAAGTACGATGATGGATATTATCACGGGTAAAACTAAGCCAGATAGCGGACGCGTGGTGTTCAAAGGTGAAAAAGACCTAACGCAATACGATGAGGCGGATATTGCCAATATGGGCATTGGCCGAAAGTTTCAAAAACCCACAGTGATTGAAAGCCTGAGTTTAGCCGACAACATGGAGCTGGCATTGAAGGGTCGTCGTTCTGTTTTTGCTTCATTGTTTTATCAACGAAACCAAGAGGATGCTGATCGTATCGTGGCCATGCTAGAGAGGGTGAAACTAGCAGGAAAGGGCGGTGAAATAGCTGGTGACCTTTCCCATGGACAAAAGCAGTGGCTTGAGATCGGCATGTTGCTGATGCAAGAGCCTGAATTATTGCTTGTCGATGAGCCTGCAGCGGGTATGACCGATGTCGAAACTATGGAAACAGCTGCCTTGCTAAAAGCGATCAGTGAGCACCATTCTGTCGTTGTGGTTGAGCATGATATGAAGTTTATCGAGGCCTTGGATACGACGGTTAGCGTCTTGCATCAGGGCTCTATCATTGCTGAGGGTAGCTTAGAGAAAGTCTCAAGCACGCCTGAGGTTATTGAAGTGTATTTGGGGCGTTAAGATGTTATCCGTTAAACAAATTGATCTTTTTTATGGGGCAAGTCAGGCGCTGAAATCGGTAGATTTTGAAGCATCAATTGGCGAGATAAGCTGCATTTTGGGCCGTAATGGTGTGGGTAAAACATCGCTAACCCGAGCGATCACCGGCCGTCAGTCCATTACGCAGGGCGAAATTACTTGGCAAGGTCAGGCTATCCATAAATTAAACAACGCAGACCGTGCTCGGTTAGGTATCGCCTATGTACCGCAAGGGCGAGAAATTTTTTCGCAGCTCACCGTGCTTGAAAACTTACAAACTGGATTAGCCGCGGCCCCAAAAAACCAACGGTTTATTGATGATGAAATTTATGCCCTATTTCCAGTGCTAAAAGATATGCTCAAGCGCCGCGGTGGTGATTTGTCTGGTGGTCAGCAACAACAGTTAGCCATTGCGCGCGCATTGGTCATGCGTCCTAAGTTGTTGATCTTGGATGAGCCGACGGAAGGCATTCAGCCATCGATTATTAAAGATATTCATTCGGTATTGGCTTTATTGCGTGATCGTGGTGAAATGGCGATTGTGCTGGTTGAACAGTATGTCGAATTTGCTCAGAACTTGGGCGACCGCTACATGATTCTTGACCGAGGTGAAGTGGTGTTGTCTGGGTTGAATGAAGAGATGGATGAGGCCAGAGTGCGTTCATTTATCGCGGTATAATAGAATAAATAATAAGCGTAGGAGTTTTGATGAAGCGTTTAGTGCATGCAACACATATGACAGTGAAAAGTGTTTTAGCCGTGGGTTTATCATCGATGAGCGGCTTGGCTCTCGCCCATACGGGCGAGCACTCAATGAGCATGATGGAGTTTATGCATCATTTTATTTCAGAACATGGTTTTCTACTGTTAGCCATTGCCCTACCTCTGGCCATTATTGGTTGGAAAAAGCTTAACGCCTAACGCATCATGCTAAGCGCACAAAGCCCTGAATCTCTTAAACAGGTCGGCCATTGGCAGGCAAAGTTGAGTCTGGGCTTTGAGAAAAAGGGCGATAAAACGATTGTCGCATCAAGAAAGCACAGCGGCCCATACGTTATTCAGCGCCCGTTTTACCCGGAGCAAGACGGCATATGCCATAACTATCTGCTGTATCCACCGGGTGGAATGGTCAGTGGTGATGATCTCAAGCTTGAGCTAAAACTTGAAAAAGGTGCGCAGGCACTTTTGACAGCCCCTTCTGCGGGTAAAGTGTATCTTTGCCCGACATCAGCTGCGCGGCAAACGCAGCATTTCCAAGTCAATCATGGCGCCTTGCTCGAGTGGTTGCCGCAGGAAATGATTCTTTTTAATGGGGCTAAAGCCTCTTTTGAAACCCATATCGTATTACAAGACGAAAGCAGCCAGTTTATTGGCTGGGAGCTGACTTGCTTAGGCCGACGAGCAGGAAAGCTTTGGTATGAATCGGGCTTTTTCTCACAGGTTTTGACGATAAAACGGGGTGATCAGTGGTTGCTTAATGAAAGGTTGGCTTTTGACTCTCCGGCTGATTGGATACAGGCCAGCTGGGGCGGCCATGGCTATACTGTGCTTGCTACGGCGGTCTTTGCAATGGAGAACTTGGGCTGGATTGAGTCTTTACGACAGCTGATTAGCCAGCACCGTTGGCGTGAACAAATGTTAGCGGCAGTGACTGAGGTTCGAGGTATTTTGGTGTTGCGCGTTATGGGGCATCAGGCCTATCAAGTGCGCGAGTTACTAGTCGACGCGTGGCAGATGGCAAGAAACATGGGCTTATCTAAAGAGGCGCAGTGGCCACGTATTTGGATGACCTAGCTTGCAGAAACAATTAAGTATAATAAAAAGCGTGAACAATTGAGGTAAACGATCATGGAGTTAAATCCAAGAGAAAAAGATAAATTATTATTATTCACGGCCGGTCTTTTGGCTGAACGTCGTAAAGCGCGTGGCTTGAAGCTCAATTACCCTGAGGCCATTGCGTTTATTTCCTTGGCTATTGTGGAAGGGGCAAGAGATGGCCAAACGGTGGCTTATTTAATGGATTATGGGCGCACCTTATTGAGCGTAGATGATGTCATGGATGGTGTTGCTGAGATGATTCATGAAGTACAGGTGGAAGCAACGTTTCCAGATGGTACCAAGCTGGTGACAGTGCACGATCCGATTGTTTAGTCGGTGCTAGGCATATCCGCGTCGAATAAAGCGAACAACAAATGAAAAAAGGTGGAGAGCAAAAATGAAACCAGGTGAATACATAGTCGAGTCAGGCGATATCGAGCTGAATGAAGGCCGCGAGACCTGCACTGTTGTCGTTGAAAATACTGGCGACCGACCGATTCAGGTGGGCTCACACTACCACTTTTTTGAGACCAACGATGCTTTGGTTTTTGAGCGTGAACAGGCACGTGGTTTTCGATTGAATATCGCCTCAGGTACAGCGGTGCGTTTTGAACCCGGGCAAGCCCGTGAGGTCGAGTTGGTACGTTTTGCAGGTGAGCAGTTGATGTACGGTTTCCAAGGCAAAGTGATGGGCAAATCAGGAGCATAAGATGAAGATGAGTAAATCGGCTTATGCCGAAATGTATGGCCCAACCGTTGGTGATAAAGTCCGACTGGCCGATACTGAGCTGTTTATCCAAATTGAGCAGGACTTAACCACCTATGGCGATGAGGTGAAATTTGGTGGCGGAAAAACCATTCGTGATGGCATGGGGCAAAGCCAAGCCAGTTGCCAGCTCTCGGCTGATACGGTGATTACCAATGCGGTTATATTGGATCATTGGGGCATTATTAAAGCGGATGTCGCGATTAAGTCAGGCAAAATTTCGGCCATTGGTAAAGCGGGCAACCCGGATACGCAGCCCGATGTTGATATTGTCATCGGTCCGGGCACCGAAATTATTGCTGGCGAGGGTCAGATTCTTACCGCAGGCGGTGTGGACTCACATATTCACTATATCTGTCCTCAGCAAATTGAAGAAGCGCTGATGTCGGGAGTAACAACCATGCTAGGTGGAGGAACAGGGCCAGCCACTGGGACTAACGCGACAACCTGTACACCGGGTATTTGGCATATGCATAAAATGCTGCAAGCCGCAGAGGCTTTTCCAATGAACCTTGGCTTTATGGGCAAGGGCAATGCGAGTCTTCCTAAGGCGGTTGAAGAGCAGATTGAAGCAGGCGCTATGGGGCTTAAATTGCATGAGGATTGGGGTACGACACCTGCCTCAATTGATAACTGTCTAGCCGTTGCTGAGCAATATGATGTGCAGGTTGCTATCCATACCGATACACTAAACGAGTCGGGCTTTGTGGAAGATACGATTGCTGCATTTAAAGGCCGAACCATCCATACATTCCATACCGAAGGTGCCGGCGGTGGGCATGCGCCAGATATTATCAAGGCTTGTGGTGAGTCCAATGTTCTGCCGTCCAGCACCAACCCGACGCGCCCTTACACGATTAACACGGTCGATGAGCATTTGGATATGCTGATGGTCTGTCACCACCTGGATCCTTCGATTGCTGAAGATGTTGCCTTTGCGGACTCTCGAATTCGCAAAGAAACGATAGCCGCAGAAGATATTTTGCACGACAAAGGAGCATTCAGTATGATCGCTTCTGACTCGCAGGCTATGGGCCGAGTCGGTGAGGTGATCACGCGCACATGGCAAACGGCGCATAAAATGAAAGTTCAGTTTGGTTTCTTACCAGAAGATGATTCCATTCAAGCGGATAATTTTCGTGCAAAGCGTTATGTCGCCAAATATACCATCAACCCTGCCATTGCTCATGGCATGTCTGATGTGGTTGGATCCGTCGAGGTGGGTAAATTAGCGGATTTGATTTTATGGAAGCCAGCTTTTTTTGGGGTTAAACCCTCCATGATCATAAAAGGGGGCATGATTGCCGCGGCGCCAATGGGCGATGCCAATGCCTCAATTCCGACGCCACAGCCTGTGCATTATCGACCGATGTTTGGCGCCTTCGGTGCAGCCACAG
>JAXHSS010000130.1:0-5050 GCA_034190675.1 Pseudomonadota bacterium | reverse complement strand
GCGGCAAACGCATCATTAAATTCCTGATCGCTGATGCGATAAGGCAAATTACCTACATACAATTTCATTTTGACTCTTCGAGAATTACGCTTGATTTATCGATGCCGTTAAATAACCAAGCTTATTACTCAACAGCGTGCGCAAAAATGTTTTTTTTACGTACTCACTGACTATATCACTCAGCTTTATGATCGCAAGGAAAATTCGATAAATAACCGTGTTTTTACAGTGTTTTCGCGGTTTTCTTACTCAGAAAACACAACTGCTCGATAAGAAAAGACGAATGCGCAATTTTCCGCTAAAATACTGACCCTTTTATTGGCCTCTTATTTTCATGACTGGTAACAATCCACAAGCGAATTTTATCAATATTGGTGAGCGAACAAACGTAACGGGTTCAGCACGTTTCAAGCGATTAATTATCGAAGAAGATTATGAAACAGCTTTAGACGTTGCTCGTCAGCAGGTCGAAAACGGCGCTCAAGTTATCGATGTCAATATGGACGAAGGGATGTTGGATGCGCAATATGCCATGACTACCTTCTTGAACCTTATTGCCTCTGAGCCCGATATCGCTAAAGTGCCGATCATGATTGACTCCTCAAAGTGGGAAGTGATCGAAGCAGGCCTCAAATGCGTTCAAGGCAAAAGTATCGTTAACTCGATTAGTCTAAAAGAAGGCGAAGGCCCATTTAGAGAACAAGCCAAAAAGATTCTTAAATATGGCGCAGCCACAGTGGTAATGGCCTTCGATGAAGAAGGACAAGCTGAGAGCACTGAGCGCAAATTTGAAATCTGCCAACGCGCATACCGTATTCTTGTCGATGAAATCGGCTTTCCTCCTGAAGACATTATTTTCGATCCGAATATTTTTGCGGTAGCTACGGGCATTGAAGAGCATAACGATTATGCCGTAGCGTTTATTGATGCCATTAAATTAATCAAAAAACACCTCCCTTTTGCCAAAGTCTCTGGCGGTGTGTCCAATGTTTCTTTCTCGTTTCGTGGTAATAACCCTGTTCGTGAAGCGATTCACTGCGTCTTTTTATACCACGCGATCAAAGCGGGCATGGACATGGGCATCGTCAATGCCGGACAACTCGCTATTTATGAAGACATTCCTTTGGAGCTTCGCGATGCCGTTGAAGCCGTAATCCTCAACACCTCCCCAGAGGCTACTGATAAGCTCCTTGAGATAGCACCTAAATACCAAGGCGATGGCAAAGCGGCTGAAAGTCAAGAAGATCTCAGCTGGCGTGAGCTTGACGTTGAGAAACGAATTGAACATGCTCTTGTAAAAGGCATTACCCAGTATATCGAAGAAGATACCGAAGAAGCGCGACAAAAGCTCGACAAGCCGCTATATGTGATTGAAGGGCCATTGATGGATGGTATGAATGTGGTAGGCGACCTATTCGGCGCTGGTAAAATGTTCCTGCCACAGGTGGTTAAGTCTGCTCGCGTAATGAAAAAAGCCGTGGCTTACCTTGAGCCTTATCTGGAAGCAGAAAAAGCGGCGGGTGAAACCAAAGGTAAGATTCTGCTGGCTACCGTTAAAGGCGATGTTCATGACATCGGGAAAAATATCGTTGGCGTGGTTCTACAATGTAATAATTATGAGGTCGTAGACCTTGGCGTTATGGTGTCCTCAGACACTATTTTACAAACAGCCAAAGCTGAAAACTGCGATATTATTGGCCTCTCAGGGCTGATTACCCCTTCACTGGATGAAATGGTGCATGTCGCCAAAGAAATGCAGCGCCAAAACCTATCTCTTCCTCTGATGATCGGCGGTGCAACAACCTCACGAGCACATACGGCGATTAAAATTGAGCCAAGTTATCATAACGATCAAACCATCTATGTTGCCGATGCCTCACGAGCCGTTGGTGTGGCGACCAAGCTATTAAGCAAAACTGAAAAACAAGGGTATGTTGAAAGCGTAAAAGCCGAATACGACACGATTCGTGAAACCCGAAAACAAAACCAGCAAATCAAACTGGCTCGCTTCAGCAATATTCAAGATAAAAAAGCCGCCATTGACTGGGGTAACTTTACGCCCGTTAAACCACAGTTTATCGGCGAAAGAGTTATCGATGATGTGTCATTTAGCGACTTAATTGACTATTTCGATTGGACGCCCTTTTTCTCCACATGGGGCTTAGCAGGTCATTACCCGCGTATTCTCGATGACGAAGTGGTTGGTGAAGAAGCGAAAAAGCTGTTTGAAGATGCTCAACGCATGATCAAAACCGTTATCGACAATCAATGGATTCAGCCCCGAGGAGTCATTGGTTTTTGGCCTGCAAACAGTGAGGGGGAACGCATTCAGCTAAGCCTAGGCGATGAGTCATCCGTCAGCCTTTGTCACTTGAGACAACAAAAGCTCAAGCCCGAGGCTAGCACCAACCCTTATGCCTGTTTAAGCGACTTTATTGCACCCTCTGACTCAGGAAAAACCGACTATATAGGCGCCTTTGTTGTGACTGCTGGAGCTACTGTAGATCAAATTGCCGAGCAATTAAAATCTGAAGGCAATGATTATGACAGCATTATGGTTAAGGCCTTGGCTGACCGAGCGGCTGAAGCGTTTGCTGAATTATTACATGAACGAGTTCGTAAATCTTACTGGGGCTACGCACCTGAGGAAACATTGAGCAATGCCGAGCTGATCAAAGAAAAGTATCAAGGTATTCGTCCAGCTCCAGGCTATCCAGCCTGCCCTGAGCACACCGAAAAACGTAAACTCTTTGACTTGCTCAATGCTGAGCAAGTCACTGGCGTTGAGCTGACAGAAAGCTTTGCTATGACGCCTTCGGCTTCAGTTTCTGGCTGGTATTTCGCAAACCCTAAAGCGAAATATTTTGGTGTGGGCAAAGTCGGTCGTGATCAGATTGAGCATTATGCTGAAATGACAGGCATGAGTGTTGAAACCACTGAGCGCTGGTTAGCACCTAACCTCGCCTATGACCCTGAGAGCTATCGCTAAATAACGCCATCCACTTGCGTTCCCGCTGGGGCGTCTGATGATAGTATGCTCGCCAAAGCGTCAACTTCAGCGGGCATGACCGCCGTTTGCTCAGCAATTGTACTCATCAGCGGCAAACGATTCGTCGAGGAAGCTTGCTCCACTTGACTCGACGCGAACACCCTCTCTTCCTGAGCCTTTAATGGCTGAGTAAGCTGACTGTTTGACTAGTACCATCCGATAGACACCAGCGCCACAATTAAACCACTGGCTAGTCCAATTATACGCTTCAGTTCCATGCTTGATACCTCCTTGTTGATCCTGCAAAAAGCTCATGTTTGATCGTCTAATTCACCAATGCTGATGCCCAATCAATCTACAAACCCAATCGCGCTAAGCGATTCGCATGACCATGAAAACAGGTACATACCCTCAGCATAAACAGGAGCAGCGCCGCAATGCTTGTCTGGAACACCTAGAGGGAAGCGTGCATTAAAATCAGCCGCATTTTCACTCGTTAATGACTTCATTGCCGCCAACGCATCTTGCTCATTGCTTTGACCTGATTTTTCGCTAATCAGCGCCGAAAAGGCCTCTACCGCAGCGGCAACCTGAGTCACAACCACCTGAACACCTGAGGCCTCAAGCTCGGCAGGAATACCCTGCCAATACTCTAGATTACCGATTTGATCAAAGCCAAAAAGCCCGTGGGCCAAGACCAGCGGATATTGCGTCTTGGTATACGAAGGTTTTGAATGAGTCATCCATTGCGGCTCATGATCATATGAGGCCAACAAGCCATTGAAGGCTGCCTGAGTGGGCGCAGTAAATAGCGCTGTGATAAATACGAGCATTAAAATGCCATGTGCTATTGCAAACTTATGGCATTAATAACCATTGCCGACTGGGTCACTTCTTCTACTAAACGATCTGTATATTGCATAATGTCTCCTGATCATTTGTCCATTTCATCAATATTATTTTGGTCAATTTTTAGCCTTAATTTTTACAAGGTCTTTAAGTTGTCTTAAACTTATTCAAGGCGAGAATAGGAAAAGAAAAAACGAGGGATCTGTGGCAACGAAGTTAAACGCTGTCAGTGGTTATTAAAGTAGGTCATGAACTGTAAAGCTAGTTTTCGACAGTAATAACGTGTAAAAACAAGCCCAAGGCTCAGCCCTTTGCGGATTAGCGAAGCGCCATGCTGGCAACACAGTTATTGTTGTGCAGCGCATCATGAGGCTGCTCAAAGAGCTCTATCTGGTTGGGCTTGATAAACAATAAAGGATTTAACGACGCATCAGCTGAAGGGGGATTTAAAAAAACAATTCCGCCTTGAGTACGACTTACATAACCCGTTTGCTCCAACCACAAAGGTTGCAAAGACTCAGGGAGTTCTAAAGAAGCGATATGGCCATTGCTCAGCTCGTTTAAAACCGACGAACGGTCACGATAAAAACCGGCAAACACAGCAAATACAGCCAGACACTGGCCATCTTCCAAGTGACAAATGCTCGCTTTGCCTTTAAATGGAATATCGAGGTGTTCAACTTCACGAATGATCATAATTTCGCCTTAAACCATTGTTTATATTCATCGATAACCCAGGCAGGGCCAACTAATAAAAACTGTATTTCATCAAAGAAAGAGGGTTTAGCCCCTTCAAAATAATGACCGATAAATTGTCCCGCCCAGCCAATGGCAAAGACAGTCAAAGAAACATATAACAAGGAGAGGCCCAATGATTGTAGGACATACAGCAAAATAAAACCGAGCAAGCTCAAAAGAACCATATCTAAAAATACCGCTCTGCTTTTGGGTAAATAATACAAAGCCAATACGAGCGTAAAAACCGCAACGGCCGCTGTCGCCGCTTGCTGTTCAGTTAAAACCCAGCTGAATAAAGACCAAACCAAACCAATAACCGCCCAATAAATCAATGGAACACAAACTAGATGCAAAGCTTGGTTGACCGAGTTTTGGTGATCTTGGCTATAGCGAGTAAATAACTCACTCATGCCCAAACTTGACGAATGTTGACTCAAGGCTTAACCCTCCTTTAATTATTATTACTCAGGTATA
>JAXHSS010000013.1:0-22577 GCA_034190675.1 Pseudomonadota bacterium | reverse complement strand
GCCCAATGTATAGCTGGTATCAATATTGGCCTCTTTAGAAAGTTCTAAGGCAACTTGATAAGCGCTGGGATGGCGCGAATAGTCAGCATGAGTAAGAAGTGGTGACAAGCCAAGCGTTAGCAGGGAGATGACAGAGAGTATGCGTTTTTTCATTAAAATTTCCTGTGATGCGTCGCGACGCGCATTAATAATCCAAATCCGATAAACAATGAGACCACGGATGTCCCACCGTAGCTAATCAAAGGCAGTGGAACACCGACAATAGGGAAAATACCAGAGACCATCGCGATATTCACTAAAATATAGGTGGAAAAAATCATTGTGATGGCGCTGCCCAATATTCGTAAGAAGATGTTGGCTGCTCGAAAGCTGATCATCATACAGCGAATCAAAAGGCAGGTGTAAAGCAGTAATAGCACAACCACGCCGATCAACCCGAATTCTTCAGCAATGACGGCAAAAATAAAGTCTGTATGTGCCTCAGGCAAAAAATCAAGCTTTGACTGTGTGCCTTCGAGCCAGCCTTTGCCATCAATGCCGCCTGATCCGATCGCGGTTTTAGACTGTAAAATGTTCCAACCAGCGCCTAACTTGTCGCTTCCCGGGTTGATCAGGGTTAGAACGCGTTGCTGTTGATATTCCTTTAACACAAAAAAGAACATCCCAAAGGCAGCGGGGATCATCATGATTAAGGTTCCCATGATAATTCGCCAGCTCAAACCAGCGAAAAACAAGCAATACAGGCCCGACAACGAAATCATAATGGATGTGCCTAAATCAGGTTGCATCATGATCAGCAAGGTTGGAACGGTAATAATCACTAAGCTGAGGATCACGCTGCCCCATTTGGGAGGCAGTTCTCGATAGGATAAAAAACCAGCGACCGCTATGGGCAGGGCGATTTTTGCAAGCTCTGAGGGTTGGAATTGGCCAAAGCCAGGAAGGGCAATCCATCGTTTGGCCCCGTTGCTTTCCGTACCGATGATATAAACCAGTATCAGCAACACTAAACTTGCGACATAAACAATGGGAATTAAGGCGAGCCAGAGTTTGGGCGGTGTTTGGGCGACAGCAAACATCACGGCAAAACCTATACCAAAATGCAGCATTTGGCGCTCTACACGAGCAACGCTTAAATCGCTAGCACTGTATAAAATGAAAAGCGAAGCACCTGCGATCAACATCAGCCAAAACAGCAGCCAAACATCAATATGTAGCCGCTCCCAAAGCGTGATTCGTTTGATCTTAATAACGCTTTCAGCTCGCATTACGACTCCTGCCTTTGTACTTGAGTTGGCTTTTGGGCCTCGGATGTCTTTTCTTGACTGGCCAGATAGGCTTCAATGACTTTTTTTGCCACAGGGCCTGCGGCACCAGAGCCACTTTCGCCGTTTTCGATAATGACAGAAACAGCAATTTTAGGTGCATCAAGCGGAGCAAAGGCGATAAATAATGCATGGTCTTTATGACGCTCAGTAAGTTCGTCCTCGCTGTATGGTTCATCAGGTTGGGGCAGGCTCTTCACCTGTGCCGTACCTGATTTGCCTGCCATGCGAACGGTGGCATCACGTCTGAGCCCACGCGCGGTGCCGTAGCTTGAATCAATCACATGATTCATCGATACGTGCATTTTCTCCCAGTCTTTCGGATCTTTGAGGGTGATATATTGAACCTGCTGCTTTGATTGAAGTTGTTGGTTTAAGGCTAGGTGCGGCGTAATGGCGCGACCAGAATTAGCGATCAGTTGTGTAAAGTGAGCTAGCTGAATGGGCGTTGCCAGCATGTAGCCTTGGCCGATAGAGCTAATAATCGTGTCTCCAATATACCACGGCTGGCCAAAGCGGGTCTTTTTATAGTCTCGGCTGGCTAGCACGCCAGGCTTCTCTCCAAACAGGTCAATACCTGTCGGCCTGCCTAAATTAAACTGGCCAAGAAATTCACTCATGCGGTTGATGCCCAGCTCATAGCCAAATTCGTAAAAATACGTGTCGCAGGATTGGGCAATTGCATGATCTAGATCTACTGTACCGTGGCCTGTGCGCTTCCAGTCGCGATAAAAGCGGCTTTTTTCATTGACCTGATACCAGCCTTTGTCGAAGATCGACGTGCTCCAGTCGACGATACTATGCTCAAGTAATGCTAAACCCACCATCGGTTTTATCGTTGATGCCGGCGGATACTGACCTCGTAATGCGCGGTTGAATAATGGGGTGTCGATATCATCTCGGTAGGCATTGTATTGCGTTTGCGAGATGCCATTCACAAAGGCATTGGGATCAAAAGAAGGCGTGCTGACAAAAGTCAGAATTCCGCCTGTCTCGGTATCAATAGCTACCACAGAGCCACGACGATCTCCCATGGCCTCATGGGCCAGTTGTTGAAGCTTAATATCAATGCTGATTTTAAGCGGTTTGCCTGCTACTGCTGGCTGACTTTCTAGCTCTCGATGAATGTAGTTATTGGCATCTTTTTCAACCTGACGAAAACCTGGAAAGCCATGCAGGTGTTCCTCGTAATATTGCTCAAGACCGGTTCGGCCAATATGCTGGGTGTTTTTATAACGCTGTGGATCAATGCGCTCTAAATCATTGCGGTTGATACGGTTTACATAGCCGATCAAATGTCCCGTAAGCTCGCTAAAAGGATAGTAGCGGACTAGCTCGGTGGCGACATCAAACTCACTGAGCCAATAGGCGTGACTGGCAATGCGCGCCTCTTCTTCCTCGGTTAAGTCATACTTAATGGTTATCGGCTCATGCGGATGACGAGTGGTGCTAAATTCTTGGCGAAAACTCTCTTGCTCGGACGGACTCAGATCAATAATTGACGCTAAAGTGGCCAAGACGGTATCAGCATCTTTGAAGCGATCTTTAGTCACCTGTAAGGTTTTTACAGGGCGGTTAATGGCGATTGGAACGCCATTTCGGTCTAAGATTTCACCGCGCATCGGCGGTAGCGCTTGGCTTAGAATTCGGTTGTTATCTGACTGTGCTCGATAGGTTTCATATTCTGCAACTTGTAAAAAAGCCATGCGAATTGTCAGGCCAATAAAAACCAAAACAATCACTAAGCACGCTTCAATAATACGGCGCTTGGTCAGTTGGGTTTCAGTGGTGAGGCTTTTTGACATCGTTAGCCATCACGATGATATGGGTGCCCAGCGAGCCATGACAATGCGCGGTATAGCTGCTCGGCGAGAATGACACGAACCAATGGGTGAGGGAAGGTGAGTTCTGATAAGGCCATCATTTGTTGGCACTCTCGTTTGTATTGATCATCCACGCCATCAGGCCCGCCAATGATAATGGCAATATCTTGCGGAATTTGCTGAATTTGCGCTAATTGCTCGGCGAATGCCGTGGTGCTGTAGGAGTGGCCTTTTACATCCAGAAGCAGCCGAAAGCTGTGTTCAGGGATTCTGCTACGCAAGGTTTGCGCTTCGATTTCACGCCATTGTTCAGCGTGACCCGTTTTACCTCGCTTGGCCATAGGCAGCTCGACCCATTTAACCGTCGCATAGGCCTTGAGCCGTTTCTGGTATTCAGAGACGGCCTCGTCCACCCACCTGGGCATTTTTCCTGCGACGGAATAAACGGTAATTCTCACTCGTTTGACTCGTTGTTAATAGCTTAGTAAAACCATTAATCGAAGTGATTAAGGCTCTAGTGGGTCTTTTTCCTCGTTTTGGCTGCGTGCTTTTGAGCTGTGTTGCCAAAGGCTTTCAAGGTCGTAAAACTCACGCGCCGATGGCAGCATGAGATGCACGATAATGTCGTTTAAGTCGACCAGTACCCACTCAGCATTGGGCTCTGCTTCAATGCCTAGCGGTTTAAAGCCGGCTTCTTTTACTTTTTCGACAACATGATTCGCAATTGCGTTCAATTGTCGATTAGAGGTTGCTGTTGCAATGATAAAGCCATCAGCAATATTGGTTTGATCTTTGACATCGATAACGGTGATGTTTTGTCCTTTGATGCCCTCAATGGCGTCGGTAATAATTGGAATCAATGTCTCTAATGACATTTATTGCTCCTCATAGAGTTTTTGTTGTTGGATGAAATGAAGCACCTCAGGGTGCAGTACAGATTGATCGACAGCTTGATGGTCTTTGATTGTCGCTCGAATGGCTGATGAACTCACCTTGAGGGCCAAGCTCGGATCAAGAAAAACCTTTCCTGAAGGCGATTCAAGTAGAGTGTTTTCGTCTTGGGTGAGATAGCCGTCGATATAGGCTTGAACTGCAGGATTTTGTTCAAGCGAAAAACCAGGGCGATTGACCACATAAAAATGGCATATCGTTAATAGCTCCTGCCATGATTTCCACTGATCTAAGCCCACTAAGCTATCCATACCCATCACGAAAATCAGCGATTGCTCTTCAGTGATCTCAGCACGCAATTGTTGCATGGTGTCGATGGTATAGGTCGGGCGCTCAGCGGCTAGCTCTCGAGTGTCGATCACAAGGTTAGGACAAGCTAAGGTCGCAAGGTGAAGCATCAGTAATCGGTCTTCGCTACTACTGGCTCGCTGCGTCTTTGTTGGCGACTGATAGCAAGGCATCAATCGCACTGTAGACTCGCACTGTTTGGCGATGTGTTCGGCTACAGCAATATGCCCTAGATGGACAGGGTCAAAGCTGCCGCCGAAAACGATCATCGGATTATTGGCGGATGTTGCCATTGCCTAATACGATATATTTTTCGGTGGTCAGACCTTCTAAACCAACGGGGCCTCGAGCATGAAGCTTGTCTGTTGAGATGCCAATTTCAGCACCCAAGCCATATTCAAAGCCGTCTGCAAAGCGTGTCGAGGCATTGATCATCACTGAGCTTGAGTCCACCTCACGTAGAAACTGCTGACTGCGTGTGTAGTTTTCAGTCACGATGCTATCGGTATGATGACTGCCGTGCTGGTTGATGTGAGCAATTGCCTGATCGATGGAGTCGACGACTTTAATACTCAGAATCGGCGCGAGATACTCGGTATCCCAGTCTTTGGTTGTTGCTGGCTTACAATCGATGATTGCTTGTGTGCGCTCGCAGCCCCGTAGCTCAACGCCCTTGTCTTGGTAGGCGGCGGCTAACTCTGGTAAAAGCTCAAGCTGTGTTTGGTCAACTAGCAGAGTTTCCATCGTATTACAGGTGCCATAGCGTTGAGTCTTTGCATTCACTGCGATGGCATAGGCTTTTTCGGCGTCGGCAAACTCGTCGATATACACGTGGCAAATACCGTCAAGGTGCTTGATCACAGCAACACGTGCTTCATTAGAGATGCGCTCGATGAGTCCTTTGCCACCACGCGGGATAATGACATCAACTTTATCTTTGGCGGTAATCATGGTGCCAACCGCTGCGCGGTCAGTAGTTTCGATCATCTGAATAGCACGCTCATTAAAGCCGCTGGCTTTTAGGCCTTCATGAATGCAGGCAGCAATGGCCGTATTGGCGTGGATAGCTTCAGAGCCGCCGCGAAGGATAGCGGCATTGCCTGACTTCAAGCAAAGGCTGGCGGCTTCGATTGTTACATTGGGGCGAGACTCGTAGATGATGCCGATAACGCCCAAAGGAACGCGCATTTTTCCGACTTGAATGCCGCTTGGAAGATAGCGCATATCGCGAATTTGACCAACAGGGTCGGGCAGTGCGATAACTTGTTCAAGCGAATCAATCATCCCTTGGAAGCGTCTCTCATTCAGCTCCAAGCGATCCATTAGGGCGCTATCAAGCTGCTTTTCTTTGCCAGCCGTTAAGTCTTTTTGATTGGCTTCCAGGATGGTCGCTTTGTTGGCAATTAGTGCGTTTTTAATTGCTAAAAGTGCCTTGTTTTTATCATCAGTGCTTGCCGATCGAATGGCGTTGCTAGCTGCAACGGCTTGGTCAATCAGCTGTAGAGTGTATTCTTCTGTGCGAGTCATGGTGTCACGTCTTCTGGTTCGAGCTTGGATTTTACCCAAAAAAAGCCGTGTTTTCATGGGTTTTTATTCAGGGAGCAGGGTTTTATGTTGGCTATTGCCTTGGTTTCGCTCAGGGTGGGTTTTGGTTATTTCTGTAACTTTTGCTGGCTCGCAGTATCATTTCTTGTATTTATAGTCGTTATAGACAAAATAAATTTTAAATATTTGTCTTGGCTGTTATTATGACCTCTAAGTCTGGTTTCTGCTTGAAATTTAACAAGCTTTAACTGTTTTCTAAAAGATAAGATATAAGGTAATTTATTATGTCAACTTATAAGTCTGCTATTGAGTGGGTTCGCGAAATTAAAGCGAAGCACGGTGATACTTGGGCGGCAATCAGCCCAGAAACAGCTGCACGTATGGCTGTTCAAAACCAATTCAAAACAGGTATCGACATCGCTAAGTATAACGCTGCTATCATGCGTAAAGACATGGCTGACTACGATGCTGATAAGTCAAAGTACACTCAGTCTCTAGGTTGCTGGCACGGTTTTGTTGCGCAACAAAAAATGCTTGCGGTTAAAAAGTACCACAAAACTACGAATAAGACATATCTTTACCTTTCAGGTTGGATGGTAGCAGCACTTCGCTCTGAGTTTGGTCCTCTTCCTGACCAGTCTATGCACGAAAAGACTTCTGTTCCTGCATTGATCGAAGAGCTTTACACTTTCCTTCGTCAAGCTGACGCTGTTGTATTGAACGACCTTTTCCGCCGTTTGGACGCTGGTGAAGACGTTCAAGCAGAAATCGATAACTTCGAAACTCACGTAGTTCCAGTTATTGCTGATATCGATGCTGGTTTCGGTAACCCAGAAGCAACTTACCTTCTAGGTAAGAAAATGATCGAAGCGGGTGCTTGTGCACTTCAGATCGAAAACCAAGTATCTGACGTGAAGCAATGTGGTCACCAAGACGGTAAAGTAACTGTACCACACGAAGAGTTCCACGCGAAAATCAACGCATTGCGTTATGCATTCCTTGAGCTTGGCGTTGACGAAGGTGTTATCGTTGCACGTACTGACTCAGAAGGTGCTGGTCTTACACAGACTATCCCTGTATCTAACGAGCCAGGCGACTTGGCTTCTCAGTACATTAGCTTCTTGAAAACTGAAGAAGTTGATATCGCTGACGTTAAAGACGACGAAGTTCTTATCAAGAAAGATGGTAAATTGCACCGTCCAGCGCGTCTTGCTAGCGGTCTTTACGAATTTGAAAAAGGCACTAACATTGACCGTGTTGTTCTTGACTGTGTTGCAAGTCTTCAAGCAGGTGCTGACCTTCTTTGGATTGAGACTCCAACGCCAAGCGTTGAAGGTCTTAAAGCAATGGTTGACCGTGTTAAAGAGCAAGTTCCAGATGCTAAGTTGGTATACAACAACTCTCCATCATTCAACTGGACATTAAACTTCCGTCAACAAGCGTATGACCGTTGGGTTGAAGAAGGTAAGGACGTATCTGCATACGACCGTGCTGACCTAATGAACGCTAAGTACGACGATTCTGAGCTTTCTGCTGACGCAGACGCGAAAGTACGTACGTTCCAAGCGGACGTTTCTCGTGAAGCGGGCGTATTCCACCACTTGATTACGCTTCCAACATACCACACAACTGCATTGTCAGTTCACGAGCTCGCTGAAGGTTACTTCGGTGAAGAAGGTATGCTTGCTTATGTTGCTGGCGTTCAGCGTAAAGAGATCCGTGAAGGTGTTGCTTGTGTTAAGCACCAACGCATGGCGGGTTCTGACATGGGTGACGATCACAAAGAGTTTTTCGCTGGTGATCAAGCACTTAAAGCTGGCGGAGCTAAGAATACTTCTAATCAGTTCTAAGACTGTTTTAGATCATTCTTTTAAAGGGCGGGGCTTTGGCTCCGCCTTTTTTTATGCAAAAATTTTAACTGACATCGATTTTTATAGAAGTTTGTATGAAACATGCTGTTTTACTATAGAAGCTTGCCTTAGGCATTGTT
Source organism: Pseudomonadota bacterium (assembly GCA_034190675.1). Taxonomy (GTDB): domain Bacteria; phylum Pseudomonadota; class Gammaproteobacteria; order Pseudomonadales; family JAXHSS01; genus JAXHSS01. Next base: position 14,655 of record JAXHSS010000013.1, on the reverse strand, counting down.
TTTATCTGGTTTTTTGTCGGCGGGTTAGGGCATTTTTAATCACTGATTTTTTTTGTTAGCATCGTTCCGCCTTGGTTTCTTTGGGCTTTAGAAGTGGTTTATGTGACGGGTGTTTTTGAGCACGCGGGTGCGTTTGGCATCTTATGGCAGGTAACTCGTCGTTTTAGTTTTTCTGCTGATAATTTCACAGGCTTCTGTTTATTATAGAAATGTCTTCATTGGTGGTTTTTATGCACCCAATTATTCATGATTTATCAAGCCGTTTTACGGCAAAGCAATACGATAAAAATAAGCGTATTTCTGAACAAGATTTGCAGGTCATATTTGAGTCCTTGCGCTTGTCAGCATCATCGATCAATTCGCAGCCTTGGCATTTTGTGGTAATTGAGTCTGATGAAGCTCGTGCTCGATTGGCAAAAACCTTCGAACAAAGCTTTCAGATGAACCAAAAACATGCCTATGAAGCCTCACAGATTCTTTTATTAGCGCATAAGCCTTATTATCACAAAGAAGATTTTGAACGTGTTGTGCAACAAAATATTGCTGATGGCCGCGCCAAACTGGAGGATGTGGAGTCGGAAATGAAAAAATTCCATTTTGCAGAGCTCAATACCGACGAAACAGGTTTTAACGGCGCTTGGACAAAATCTCAGCTGTATATAGCCTTGGGTAATGTTTTACATGTCTTGACGCGCCTTGGTATTGATAGTACGCCTATGGAAGGTATGGATGCCGAGCAAATAAATGAGGCATTTGCCGACGAGTTGGGTGAGTACCGATGTGAGGTGTTATTGGCTATGGGTTATTCTAAAGCAGGTGAGGATTATAACGCTTCGCTGCCCAAATCACGTTTGCCAATGCGCTCAGTGTTGACAAGAATTTAGCTCAATGAGGAAAGAAAACTATGTTAGTGTTTAAACGTATAAAGTCGCTTTCAATCCGCTTAGTCGTCGCTGCACTGCTTGTGAATACGGCCTCTTGCGGCACGATCTTGTATCCTGAGCGAAAGGGCCAAATAGACGGTGAGCTAGATGCTGGTGTGGTTGTATTAGATGCCATTGGCTTTTTGTTTTTCCTGATCCCTGGTGTGATTGCCTTTGCGGTAGATTTCAGCAACGGGACTATTTATTTACCGGGCGGCTCGACCGATATTCAGCATAATGATGGTACAACGCCTCACTCTGCTCAAGATAATTGGGTGCAAATAGAAGGTGAGCTTACCGATGAACGAATTGCCGAGGCGGTTTCGATTAAATCAGGGGTGGACATCACGATGCAGCAGGTTCAACAAGCGAGAAAAACTCAGCTATAACCTCAAGAGCCTTTCACGGTGTTGATGGATTACCGCCAAGTTTCAGTTGGTCTTACCACTTCCTTGTGCTCACCTTTTATTTTGTTGCTCGTAATTAGCCAGTTTTCGGCAGTGGGTTTTACACAAAACCCAAACAGTGTTAACGAGTTGTTTTAGTTACTCTGCATCGCATAACAAAAGGAACTAAGGGGTAAATAATGAACATGAATTTGCTAGTGAAAATCACGATGACTGGTATTTGGGCGGTTCGGTAGATCAAAAAACGCGCTTTAAAACCATCGTTACTGGAGACTTATCTAATAGGTGGTTTAGAGGCAGAGGCTTATCTTAATGGCGATACGCATCAAGATCATGTCAATGAGAATTGGTATTCTCAATATCAGTACCTGCCTCAATAATTATAAAAAAACCAATGGCGGGTATCGTCTAGATATTCACCATCTTCACGGTATCTATTTTAATCCATGTTCTGTAGTCATAAGTGGCTTAGCCACTTGCCTGTCAGGGAGTGGTAATAAAGCTTGAATAAAAAAAAGCCGCTGTTTGCCCAATTCACATGAGCTGACAGCGGCTAGTGGGAGGTTAGCCTTTCTAACGGAAACGGCGCTTTTTGCTTCCTAATTTCTCAATGCCGGGCGCTTGCCAATCACCGTTTAAAACACTTTCTTGTGGTGAATAAAGACGCAATGTCAGACCAAATTCGCCGTCGGGTGTTGGCACCCAGTTATTATTAGGTGCTTCTTCAGGCTGTGTCTTGGCAAAATAAACGGTTAATGAGCCATCAGCGTTTAGCGCCATGGAGGAGTTGCTACCAACGGCATAGCGTTGCTCAGTGTTTTCAACCAAATAACCCTCTTTGTCATAAACCGTCACCGACCAAAATGCGTCAGCAGGTGGAAGCTCATTAGCACTGAATGTCAGTGAATAGCTGTGCTCTCCAGATAATGCCTCTTGGTTACTATCTTGGCCTGCATTTTGATATACCGCATATTCGCCGCGATTAGCGCCAAAGCCTTCAAGGGCAACTAAGTAGCGAATGCCATAGTCCGTGCCATAGTCTCCTAGTGGAACAAGGCTAGGGTTTGGTGACCAATCAGCTCGACGGCCAAGCTGTGAAAGGCTGAACTTGGCTTTATTGATGGCTTTTTCAACCCCGCTTGCAACAGCTTGGCGAATTTCTTGAGAGAGTGTTTCTAGCGGGTTTTTAATGGATGCACCAACGCCAATTAGCTTTAACTCTTCTAAAATCGCTTTATCTGCTGAAGGCGGCGGGTTTTGTATCATTAGTCGAGATAAACGCTTAAAAAAGGCGATTGAATTCATCGACAGCACCTCATCAGGTGGTGCAATCTTGTCTTCAACATCAACACAGTCGGGCAGTGTATCTAGCGTCCGACTGCGATCATAAGGCGCTAGCTGGTAGAGATCTTGAAGTTGGTTAACGTTTGCTATATCGTTGGCGTGTTTGATTTCTGATCGTCCAATAATCCAAGCGGTGTTTGTTGGTGAGCTGATGTGGCTGTAACCACGTGGTACTTTGCCTTTCCATTTTGGACCTGTAATAAAATAGGCGCCAGGTTCTGCAGTATTTGTCGGTGTTCCCAGTCCTGCGAAGTTGTTGGACCAGGCATCAAGAAAGGCCATTAAAATATAGCGGTCAGCAACACCAGGAAGCGCCAAAGTTAATGGGCCTTCAGATAGGTCTAAAAAAGCGCTTGAATAGAGTGTGTCTACATTTGGGCGAACCACTGCTCTGAACTCGTGATTAGGAATATCTTTAACATGTAAGAAGCTGTTTAAAGGCGCAGCAAAACCGCAGGTGGGTTCAGCTCCCGTTGAGCCTTCTTTTGTCACATCCATGAGTACTAACGGGAAGCCATAGGCAAAACCTTTCTCAGCTATTTTTTCGTAATCAGGTGTATTATCTCGAAGTCCTGCGTAGGCTGTAGTTAATAATGTGGCAGTTGCTATCGTAGTGGCGATCAATAATTGTTGAATTCGTTTCATATCCTCACCTTGTGTTTGTCCATGTAGACTATCGAGTGAAAACCTAAGTTTGTATGAGCTTTTCAGCTGTTTTGCGTTACCTTTTCGAACGTATACGTAACGGTAGATTGAGTTGATGGCTCCCTTGTGTATGAGCAGTCAGGTTGTTATTGAGTTTTGTTACTAGCGTGAATTTTTATCTCAAATTTAAAAAATACTCGAAGATTTATTTCATTTGATTGCAATATATTCCTCTATAAAATAAGCAAATTATTGCTATTACGCTGTTTTCATTACGATAAAGCAGGCTAGAATATCCATGGCGTTAAGTGATTTTTGAAAATAACTATAAATGAGAGAAATAATGCTTCCATATCGTACAGCCCTTGCAGACTACGTGACGATTTTCACGGGTTTGTCGACTTTGGCAGGGGGGATTTATTCACTGTATATGGGTAATGCATTTGGAAGTAGTTCCGCAGCACCTGGGTATTGGGATGGTTATCTTCAACACGCTATCGCGATAGCAGTGACGGTTATTTCGCTGTACTTTTTTCTAGATCAATCAATCAAAATGGCTCGACGAATTATTTTAACGCATGCCAGCGCATTGCCTAACTGGTTGGTTTTTGGGATTTTCTATTTTGGCGGTATGGCATTGTTTACGGTTTTTCAAATCGTATTTCAGTCCCATATTTTTGAGCACATACAAATTGCCTACTTTATTACGGCTCTGGTTATTTGGTTAGCGATCACGATTCCGCTATTCGTTATGTCGATTTTTTCAAAATCAAAAGAGTTTGCTCACCAAGGTCGTCGCTATTCAGCGCGAAATGAGCCGTGAGCCCGAGATCATATCATGGAGGGCAGCTTCCATGTTAAGACCTATGAGGTCAAATGCCCAAAATGACATGAACAATATGCTGATTAAGGCTGAGTATCATGCTGCGTAGTTATTTACGAATGATTGTATTCTCAGCCATATTGCTGATGGGCATACAATTGCCGAGTTATGTTGATCGGTATGTACAAACTGTTGAGGCACATTACCAGGAGGCCAAGCAGGCTATTTCTGAGTTTCAGGATGAGGCGAATCGCTATTTTGATGGCAGTCTAACCGCCTTAATTCGTTACTACGATAACAGCAATGACCCTGTTTTTATTGCAGGCGGCGAAAGTATCTCTGGATTAAAAGATCGTTATCAGACCCTCATGTTGCACCGAAAGGATTTAGATCGGTCAACCTATTGGCGCTATCGCATGGCGCTACTTCAACCCCTTTCAGATATTCGCAAAGAAGTACAAAGTTCATATAATTACGCGGTGACGCTGAATACCGAGTCTATTGTTGTTGGGCTGCTGCTAGCCTTGTTTTTCTCTCTTTTACTGGAAATTTTGCTGATTTTCTTTACGAGAGTGTTTTTCAAGTAGCCGCTTTTTGTAACAGGCGGAAGAAAAATGCAAGCTCTTGCTGTAGACAGTTGTCTTTTTGTGTCCCTAGTAGGGGCAGGGCTATAAAGCAAGCTAATATGTAATTGACCTCAGTATTCATAACATTTATTTTTAGATGCTGTGAACGGCGACAAAAACATAATAATAATCGAAGAAGCCCCAGCGCAGGAGCCTTATAAATTGCATGAATCTGAATAAAATTGATCTAAACTTACTCGTCTATTTGGAAGTCTTGCTCAAGGAGAGAAGTGTGACCAACGCGGCCGCACAAATTGGTATTACCCAGCCGGCACTGTCCAACAGTCTCAGGCGACTAAGAGATTTATTTGATGATCCTCTATTAATTCGCTCAAGCGATGGCATGATTCCTACAGAGCGTGCATTGAGAATTCAGCCAGAGCTCAATGAAGTGCTATCTAAAGTGCAGCATTTGGTTCAGCCAGTTCAGGCGTTTAAACCCTTTACGAGTCAGCGTATTTTCAGAATCATGGTGTCTGATTATGCCGAAGCTACATTGATGCCAACCGTAGTGAATAATGTTCGAAAAGAAGCACCTAATGTCGTTTTAGATCTGCTAACTCCGTCGGATGTGAGTTTTTCGGATATGGAAGATGGGCGAGTGGATATGGCGATTAATCGCTTTGATGATATTCCTAATGCGTTTCATCAAAAAGTATTATGGACAGATGATTTTGCCTGTCTGATGAACAAAAATAATGCGATTGCTGACCGTTTTAATCTAAAAAACTATCTGGATTCCCGCCATATTTGGGTGAGTAAAACGGGTTGGGGCGCAGGTAAAGGTGTTCACCCGAGCAAGCCTTCGGGTTTGGGTTGGGTGGATCAAGCGTTGACGCGTATTGGGAAAAAACGTGATATATCGGTTTTCACCCGTCATTATCAGATGCCTTCCTTAATGACTAAAAACAATGACTTGGTCGCCACATTGCCAAGACGAATGGCTGAACTGCAAATTTATGCCGATGATATCGTGGTTATGGATCCACCGTTCTTTATCCCAAGCTTTGAGTTAAAAATGGCTTGGAGCCCAATCCTTCAACATAATCCCGCACATCGATGGCTTCGAAAACTGATCGGATATGCGGCAGATCGGATTCAAATCCAAGATGAAAAGGAGCGAAAAGTCTAAAAAACAGAAATCCTAAAGATTTCTTCAAATACGTCATCAAATACGTTAAAGTATCGAGCTTTTCGACCCACGTAAAGCCGACCGATTAATTTGGAGACATCGAAGTTGATTATTGGAGTTTTAAAAGAAACGTTCCCAGGTGAGCAGCGCGTTGCATTTTCGCCCGCAAATATCAAAGCAATGGCGAAGAATGACAACCTAACTTTCTACGTACAAGAAAGTGCAGGTGTTGCCTCTGGTCTTTTGGATGAAGAATACCAAGCTGTTGGTGCAACCATCACAAGCCGCGAAACAATTTGGGCAGAGGCGAATGTTATCTGCCAAGTTCACTCTGGCGGTTCAAACGCGACATTAAGTGAACACGATATCGCTAATTTGCGCCCAGACCAAGTGGTTATTGGTATGGCTGATCCGTTAGCAAACCCTGCCTTTGCTCAGCAAGTGGCTGAAAAAGGCGCTTCAGCAATTGCGCTAGAGCTAGTTCCTCGTATCACACGTGCGCAATCAATGGACGTATTATCGTCAAATGCCATGCTAGCAGGCTACAAGGCCGTTTTGACGGCAGCAAGCGAATCAAAGCAAATGTTCCCAATGAATATGACAGCCGCTGGCACATTGAGTCCAGCAAAAGTGTTTATTATGGGCGCAGGTGTTGCGGGTCTTCAAGCCTGTGCTACGGCAAAACGTTTGGGTGCAGTTGTTAGCGCTTATGACATTCGTCCAGAAGCTCAGGAACAGATTCTTTCGGTTGGCGCTAAACCTATTCAGCTTGATCTTACTGCTGAAAAAGGTGAGGGCGGCTATGCTAAAGAGCAGTCAACTGAATTTATTAAGCGTCAGCAAGAATTGATGACGGAAGTCATGGTTCAACAAGATGTGATTATCACCACGGCGGCAATCCCAGGTCGTCCGTCGCCAATCTTGGTGACAGAAGAGCAGGTCAAAGCGATGAAACCTGGTTCGGTTATTGTTGACTTAGCTGCTGAGCGAGGCGGTAACTGCGCGTTGACTCGTTTGGGTGAAACCGTTGTTGAGCATGGTGTGACCATTGTTGGGCCAGCGAACGTACCGGCTTGTTTGCCGGCTCACGGTAGCCAAATGTATGGCAAAAATATGGAAAACTTCCTGAAACTACTAGTCGCTGAAGACGGTAGCTTAAACTTTGATTTTGACGATGAAATTATCAAAGACACCGTGATGACTTATCAAGGTGAAGTCGTCAATAACCGCATTCGCGGTTTACTAAACCTTCCTGTTAACGAAGCTTAAGAGAGATCCGCATGGAATTGATCGTTATTCAAATCACTATTTTTGTGCTCGCCATTTTCCTTGGCGTTGAGTTGATCACCAAAGTCCCACCGACTTTGCATACACCGCTAATGTCGGGTACCAATGCGATTTCAGCTATTACCATCGTGGGCGCGATTATTGCTGCTGGTCAAGATGGCGATATGTTGTGGGTAAAAATCCTTGGTTTTTCTGCGGTTGTGCTGGCGACAATTAACGTGGTTGGCGGTTTTATGGTGACCAACCGCATGCTTAGTATGTTTAAGAGGAAGTAAGAAATGTCAGAAGTTGCATTGAATATTGCTTACTTAGTAGCGGCCGTTCTATTTATTTACGGCATTAAGGGCTTGAGCAAGCCAAGAACAGCGGTGCGTGGTAACCAGCTGGCAGCTCTTGGTATGTTGATCGCTATTGTAGCGACGTTATTGAGCCATCAAGTCATTGACTATATTTGGATCATTGCGGGTATGCTGATCGGTGGTGCAATTGGTGCTATATTAGCGACACGTATTCAAATGACGGCCATGCCGCAATTGGTTGCATTGCTTAACGGTTTTGGTGGTGGCGCGTCTTTAGGCGTGGCGCTGGCTGAGCTTTTACACTCGCAAAATGCTTTGGGCGAGTTTGGACTGTTTGCCTCTGGCGCAGCGATTTTAATTGGTGCGGTGACACTGACTGGCTCTTTTGTCGCTTTTGCTAAGCTTCAGGAGCTGATTTCAGGTCAATCAATCGGCTTCCCGGGTATGAAAGTTGTGAATGCCATCTTACTTGCTGCGGCGCTTGGCTCAGTGGTATGGATGATTGTATGTGGCTTCTCACTTGCGCCGCTTGCGGTATTGCTCGTTGCCGCTTTGATCCTTGGCTTGTTCTTGGTGCTTCCAATTGGTGGCGCCGATATGCCTGTAGTTATTGCTTTGCTTAACTCGTATTCAGGTATTGCTGCCGCCGCAGCTGGTTTTGTGATGAACAATAGTGCGTTGATCATCACGGGTGCACTGGTTGGTGCTTCGGGCATTATCCTGACGCAAATCATGTGCAGCGCGATGAACCGCTCACTGTTTAATGTCTTATTCGGTGTTATGGCTGAATCATCAGGCGAGAAGCAAGCGGGTAGCGAAATTTACGAAGGTAAAGTGCGCTCGACTTCGGCTGAAGAGCTAGCCATGTTGCTTGAAGATGCTCAGCGTGTGGTGGTTGTTCCAGGTTTTGGTATGGCAATGGCGCAGGCACAGCACGCGGTTCGGGACTTAGCGAATACACTAGAAGCGCGTGGTGCAGAAGTTTACTACGGTATTCACCCTGTTGCGGGTCGTATGCCAGGTCATATGAACGTTCTTCTTGCTGAAGCTGAAGTGCCTTACGATCGCATGCTAGACATGGATACGGTTAACCCCACATTTGAACAAACGGACGTAGCAATTGTTATTGGTGCAAACGATGTCACCAACCCAATGGCACGTGAAGATAAAGGCAGCCCGATTTATGGTATGCCGATCTTGAACGTGGACAAAGCAAGAACCGTGGTTGTTGTTAAGCGCTCGCTAAGCCCAGGCTTTGCTGGTTTGCCTAACCCCTTGTTTATTAAGGACAATACCCTTATGCTCTTTGGCGATGGTAAGCAAGCTATCGTTGAAGTGACACAAAGCTTAAAAGAGGGCTAATCCTCTTTTGAGTGCAAAGGGTTTTGGATTCCTATGCGGCTCAAACACGTAAAACTTGCTGGGTTTAAATCATTTGTTGATCCTACTAAACTCGGCTTCAAAGAAAATCTAACCGCAATCGTTGGTCCCAACGGTTGCGGGAAATCCAATATCATCGATGCCATTCGCTGGGTTATGGGCGAAAGCGGAGCCAAGCATTTGCGCGGCGAGTCTATGACCGATGTAATCTTTAACGGCTCTCAAGTTCGCAAGCCTGTGAATCGAGCAGCTGTTGAGCTGGTGTTTGATAATCACGAAGGCAAAGCACGTGGAAGTGCCGCTGGTTATCAAGAAATCTCAGTCCGTCGTGAGTTAGACCGAGACAGCAAATCCAGTTATATTCTAAACGGCACAGCCTGTCGTAAACGTGATATCACTGATATCTTTTTGGGCACAGGCATTAGCCCAAGAAGCTACGCGATCATTGAGCAAGGGACTATTTCTCGCCTGATCGAATCCAAACCTGAAGAGCTTCGCACCTTCATTGAAGAAGCCGCTGGGATTTCGCGCTATAAAGACCGCCGCCGTGAAACAGAAAACCGTATCCGTCGTACACGTGAAAACCTAGACCGAGTAAATGACTTAAAGGATGAGCTAACGCGTCAAGTCGCCAAGCTAGAACGACAAGCGGAGGCCGCAAAACGCTATCAACGACTCAAACAAGATGAGCGCCGTGTTAAAGGCGAAATATTAGGCTTAACTTACCAACAGCAACTACTTTCTTTAAGCTCAAGCGCAGAATTAATCGAGCAGTTAGAGCAGCAACTCGCCGACCAACAAGCCAGTGACGCGGCTTTGAAATCACAATTAGACGTCCAGCAGCAAGTCTATCAAAGCCTAGCGGATCGCGTGGAGCAGGCTCAGGCGGCGTTTTATCAAAAGGGTGCAGACGTCAGCCAGCTACAAGAGCGGATTCGTTTTGACACAGAACGAAAGCTGACGTTAAAACGTGATTTAGATGAGCTTTTAAGCTCTGCATCGGCGGCTAAGAATCAGTATATGGAGGATCAGCAGCATCTAGAACAGCTGGTCGAACAGCAAGCACATTTAGCGCCTGAAATTGACATTCAGGATGAACGCTTAGCGCAACTGGCAGAGCATGTGCAGGAGCATCAAGAGCAATTGCTCACTGTTGATGATCAATGGCAAACTTTGCAACAGCAATTGCGTGATGCACAAAGGCAGGTTGACCAGCTAAGCCAAAAGCAGCAATTTGAGCAGCAAACACTGAGCAACTTAACTCAACGAGAAGCGCAGCTTAGACAAAGAGAAAACGAGCTCAAAACGGATACTTTAGAAGACAACAGCTCGACTTTTGATCTCGAACTAGCGCAACTTGAGGAGCAAATTACCCGCTTAAATACGGTATTAGATGATGAGCAACAGGCATTGCTTTTGCGCCAAGAGCAGCTGGACAAAAACCGCAAACAACAAAATGAACAGCAAAGTGAGCTCAGAAAAGCCGAAGGTGAACTGGCCTCGTTGGTGGCGCTTCAAAAGGCGGCTCGAGAAGATAGCCCGACACTTCAGCAATGGCTGAATTCTCAAGATGAGCAGCTTGACGGTGAGCTTATTGAGCAGTTAGAGGTCGAAAATGACTGGCGATTTGCTGTGGAGTCCGTGCTGGGTTTATGGTTAAAAAGCCACCTTGTTAAAGACTTGAGCCTACTTTCGGATGATTTGCCCAAGCGCGAGTTTATCGCCCTAATTGAAACAAAAGAAACAACGGATCAAATGGCTGCCTCTGGCGCTAGTGGCGATCAAAAAGTTAGCAGCGAGCTTAAAGACAGTCTAATTCATCAGGTGATGATGTGCCCAGCTTCGCTTTCATGGCTTGCGCCTATTCGTTGTTGTGAGGACTTGGATACCGCGATTGAACAAAGAGCGCAGCTACAATCAGGCCAGTCATGGATTACGCCGTGTGGGGCATGGGTTGGGCAAGACTGGCTGATGCAATTTAGTGATAAAGACCCCGCCACGGGCGTTATTGAGCGAGCGCAAAATATTCGCGAGTTGAAGCAGCGAATCGCCCACCTAAATGATGGTGTTGAAAAGCTGCAAGCCGGAATCGATCAAGGAAAACAAGCACTTAGCGCCATAAACGAGTCTAGGCAGGGCGCTCAATCGGAGCTTAAGCAAGTCGAGCGACATTATCATGAGACTCAGCGAAAGCTTGCAGTGCTTCGCAGCCGGCAAGAGCAGCAGCAAAGACAACGTGAGCAACTGGCCACTGAGCTTGGTGAGCTTGAAACCAAGCGCGCTCAATCAGAGGATGTGTTAACGGCTGTGATGGAGGAGCTTGAGCTGAATAAGGAGCATCTGGCGCTTCAGGAAAGTCAGGTTGGCGTTAGCGCACAGACCAAGCGAGAGTATCAAGAGGCGCTCAGCGAAGCGCAATTGCAGCTTCAGACCGTTAAGGATCAAAAATCTCAACTGGGTTTTCAGACTGAACGATTGCAATTGCGGGTGCAGTCTTTGCAGTCGGCCATTGCTCGAGCTGAGCAGGTGATGGCAGGTAGCGAGGATAAGCGCCAAGAACTAGAACAAGCACTTAGCCTGATGAGTGATGATGACGCCCAGCAAGGCTTATTGGAAGTCGCGATCGAAGCACATGAACAAGCTAAAGATGATCTAGCCGATGCCCGTGAGCGCCTGCAAGCGCGTGAAAATGAAAACCGTGAGTTGCTTCAACAGACTCAAGCGCAGATGCAGGCGATTGACCAGATCAAACAGCAACTCGAAACGGTCAGGATTGACCAAGAGGGCATCAAGCAGCAGGTCAATGCCACCGTTGAGAAAATCATGAGCTTGCCGTCCAGTTTAGTGGAGGTGCAGTCTTGGGTGGATGCCCTTGATGAGCAACGCTCTGCTGAGGTGTTGAAAACCAGTTTGGAAAGTTTATCAGGGCAAATTGGTAAAATTGGCGCCGTAAACCTTGCCGCCATCGAAGAGCTAGAAGAGCAACGCGAGCGGTTAAACTTTATAACTCAGCAATACGATGATCTGATTCAGGCATCGGAGATCTTAGAATCGGCCATTCAAAAAATCGATCGTGAGACCAAGCAGCGGTTCAAGCAAACTTTTGATTTTGTTAATGAAGGCTTCAAAACACTGTTCCCCAAGGTGTTTGGTGGAGGGAAAGCGTATCTTGAGCTGATTGATCAAGATTTATTGAGCACCGGAATTGCCATTATGGCTCGCCCGCCAGGCAAGCAAAATAGCACCATTCATCTGCTTTCAGGCGGTGAAAAAGCGCTAACGGCGCTTGCTCTGGTTTTTGCTATTTTTGAACTGAACCCCGCACCGTTTTGTCTACTGGATGAGGTTGACGCACCATTAGATGATGTTAATGTAGAGCGGTATAATAATTTAGTGAAAGAAATGTCCAAAAAAGTGCAGTTTATTTTTATTACGCATAATAAAATAACCATGCAAATGGCCAATGCTTTAATGGGAGTGACCATGAAAGAGCCGGGCGTTTCTGCGATTGTCTCGGTGGATCTCGAAAAAGCCATCGATATGACCCAAGCTGTATAGGATCCCAACGTTTTATGTCTGATTTTCGACTGACCTTGATCGTTATTTTAGTGGCGTTGATTGCCATTATCTTTATTCATAGTGTATGGAAGATTCGCAAATCCAACGCGATCGAGCTGAAAACTGGAAGCAAAGAGGCGAAAAAGTTTCAAAACTTGCTTGATGTCGATCCGCCCAACCCGGAAATTATTAGCGAAGTGCGTGTGCGTGCTAAATTAGGTGAAACAGATGAAGAGCAAACCGCTCAGGTTCATACCCTTGTTGAGGTGGATAATGAGCAAGACACCGATGCGCTAAATTCGGGCGCTAAGCTGGGCGATAGCGGCTCGCCAACGGCTGAAGACAGTGCCGAAGAGCTGAGCTCTAAGAGTGAGCAAAACAATGAACCAAGCTCTGAAAAAGAGGCCTTTTTAAAACGTCAAAAAAGCCTGTTTAATACTGAAACAGAGGATAACGGCACCTCGAAAACATCAACAGAAGCGCAAAAAGATGATTTGGCGAATTCAAGTAGGCCAGCAAAGCCCAAGAGTAGCCAAGCTGAAACCAAACCTCGAAGTGAAAAGCCAGAAGCTGGCAAAAACCGACTGAGTAAAAAAGCCGCCTCAAGCAAAACATCACCCATACTCGGCAACGAGCAAACAAAGCCCTCTGTGAGCAGAGTGCCTCAGGAACAAATTGTATTGTTTGTTGTTGCTCAAGCGGACAAGCCGATGCCGGGTAAAGCCTTGATGGATTTATTTTCAGCTCATCAGCTTCGCTTAGGTGAGCATAAGATTTTCCATCGCTACGATGCCACTGAGGACAACTCGCTGTATTGTGTGGCTAATGCGATGGATCCAGGGCACTTTGTGGTACGAAAAATGCCTGAAGAGCAATTTCAAGCGCTATGTCTGATTTTAACTTTGCCCAATGCCCAAGAGGATGTCGGCAGCTTGCTGGATGACATGCTTGCTCTAGCTGGGCAGATGTCTGAGCAGTTTGAGGTGCATGTTTTGGATGATCAAAAGTCCAGCCTGACTCAACAAACGGTTTCTCACTATCGCCAGCGCATCGCTGACTTTAAGTTAAAAAATCGCTCGCCAGCATGAGCGACGATCGTGGCGCTTCACAAGAAGTCGTAAAGCTTCGCATTCGTGAGCTTGTTGATCAGCTGAATGAATACAGCTACCAATATCACGTGCTTGATGAACCTCAAGCGCCCGACAGTGTTTATGATCGACTATTTCATGAGCTACAAGAACTAGATGAGCAGCACCCTGAGCTGATCCCCGATGACTCGCCAACAAGGCGGGTCGGTGATCGCCCACTGAGTCAATTTAGCGAGGTGCGTCACCGTTTGCCAATGCTGTCCTTGACGAATGCCTTTTCAGTTGACGATGTCCTGCATTTTCAGCAGCGCTGCGCAGATGCACTTGGCGTGCCATTGAGCAACCTTGAATTTACCTTTGAGCCTAAGCTAGATGGTCTGGCGGTAAGCCTGATCTATGAAAATGGTCTTCTCACTCAGGCGGCAACTCGAGGCGATGGCGAAACGGGTGAGGACATTACCTTAAATGTTCGCACCATCGATAGTGTTTCATTGAGTTTGAAAGGCTCAGGTTGGCCCGAGGTTCTGGAAGTTCGAGGCGAGATTTTAATGTCAAAGGCCGCATTTGAGCAGCTCAATGCCAACCAAGCGGCAAATGATCAAAAAGTCTTTGCTAATCCACGCAATGCAGCAGCAGGTAGTATCCGCCAGTTAGACCCTAAAATAGCGGCTACTCGCGCACTGGAAATTTATTGTTACGGTACGGGCTTTGTTTCCGATGAAGCTAAGCTACCCGACGCGCACGCTGATGTACTCTCTCAATTACAGACCTTTGGCTGTCGAGTTAACCCCTTAACCCAAACGGCAAAAGGTAGTGCCTCGGTTGAGCGAATCTTGAGTGAATTTGCTGAGCGTCGTGCGCAGCTTGGCTATGAGATTGACGGCATCGTGATTAAGGTCAATCGCCTTGATTATCAGCAGCAGTTGGGCTTTATTAGCCGAGCACCTCGTTGGGCAACGGCTTATAAATTCCCTGCGCAAGAAGAAGTCACGGTATTGGAGCAGGTGGATTTTCAGGTAGGTCGCACTGGCGTCATTACGCCGGTAGCACGCTTAAAGCCCGTGAATATCGGTGGTGTAACGGTCAGCAATGCAACCTTGCACAACGCCAATGAAATCGAACGTTTGGCGCTCGCTATTGGTG
>JAXHSS010000129.1:0-5119 GCA_034190675.1 Pseudomonadota bacterium | reverse complement strand
GCTTTTAATGAAAGATTCAGCCGCCTTATCAATATCAGGCTGCTCAACGACCAAATACATCTCACCTAACCAGTAAAACGCATTACCCGATTGCTCAGAGTTGGGATAAAGCTCTGTCACTGCCTCAAATGCACTAACAGCCGCCTCATAATCTCGATCAAACACATATTGCTTAGCTCGCTCATAAGCTTGCTCAGCTTCTTCTACAGAGGTGACGATCACCGTATCAGTGGCTTGTACCACCACTTCAGAGCCTTGCTCTAATTGCTCGGCTTTGAGCTGAGCAATCTCATCGGCATGTGCTTGCTTCATGGCCTCGATTTGCTGCTGAAAATCTGCATATTGCTGAGTTTGCGCCGCCTTTAGCTCAGCAATTTCGTATTGAGACTCCTCAAGTTCACCGCGTAAATCAGCCATTTTATTTTCAATTGCAAGCAGCTGATTACTCATTTCGATCAATAATTGATCTGCATGAACGGGAATCCAAGAAAAGGTGCTCAGCATAGCGCCAAGCACCCAAATACGGGCAGTTTTCACCAAAAACGCTCCATGAATTTTAGTAGTTAATTTCTACGCGACGATTATTCGCCCAACTGAGTTCGTCGGTTCCAGTTACAGCTGGCATTTCTTCGCCGTAGGCCACAACATTGATTTGCTTACTGTCAGCGCCATTTAGCACCAACATGCGTTTTACCGCTTTTGCACGTCGCTCACTTAAGGCCACATTATAGTCACGTGTGCCGCGTTCGTCAGCATGACCTTCTAAAGAAACCGTTAAAGACGGGTTTTCATTTAGATAGCGAACATGAGCCTTAAGCGTTTCATAGGCTGCACGTGGAACATAGTCCTCGTCATAGCCGAAATAAATCGTTCGCGTATCGATAGTGCCTGAATACAAGGCGGGGTTTTCTTCAAAATTTACCGCGCTCCTAATGCCATCAACAACACTGCCCGAAGATTCAGTATAAACCTCGTAAGTCGCAGCTCCTTCTGTTTGATACTTGCCGCCTTTGTCAAAATCATAGGCGTGAGTTTGCGATGTAGGCACATTAGGCTCAACAGTTGGCGACGTTGTGGTCATCGTGACGGTTTCAGCTGGCATATCCGTTACGGTTTCTTGCGAAGCACAGGCCGTTAGGGCCGCGATAGCTGCAGCAGCTGCGACTTGAGAAATTAGATTACGCATAAAATACCTCCATTTGGGTTGTCATTATTATCGAGTATAACCTTATAACATGAAAATTATTCAAATTTGTTGATTTAGTCGCCATAGTCATACTCATAACGCTCTTCAACTACATCCCCCTCCGCCACCGACTCTTCTGGCAAATAACCCCCATCAGCGGGCACTGCAGGTGAAGAAGGGTAAGAGCTTTGCGGCATGGTCGCCCCGTGGCGAACATACTGAGCATTACCACATGCTTGTAAACACAAGCTTAGACCGAGAAAACAAAAAAAGTTTCGCATGTTTCATTATCCTGTTCAAAATCAACCCATTCAGGAAAGATCATGTAGCGAAATATCTCGATCCTCTTTTCTCGGAGCGTTTCTTCGCTTAGCATAGAGAAGTTATCAACCCTTTGGTTAACCATGCGTTTTTTGCTATTAAGCGTTCTGATCTTATCCATTGCTGGATGTCAGAATAAGCAATTTTATTCACAAACGCCAACTTTCGACCGATCCCCAAGCCCGAGTCGTCCATTATCGACTAGCGCTAAACGTGATCAGGTGATTGCCCACGCCAAGCTTTTCCTTGGCACGCCCTACCGCCTTGGTGGAACAAGCCATTCCGGGATCGACTGCTCAGGACTGGTGATTAACGCCTTCGGCTCCATAGACCTCAAGCTGCCTAGAACATCTGCCCAACAAGGACAAAAAGGCCGAGCCATTTCTATCGATCAAGCAAGGCCAGGTGATTTGATTTTTTTTGACACCGAGCGTAAAGGCCGCATTTCCCATGCAGGCATCATTACTTCAGTTAAGGAGGGGATCCGATTTATTCATAGCTCATCGTCGCGAGGCGTGATCATATCGGATCTACAATCACGCTATTGGTCGCGACATTATCTGAGCATTCGTCAGATCATTAATGATTAAGCTCGGCTTATTTGTCGAGCAGTTGCTGCTTGGCTAGCTTTTTCAATGTTAACTTGCGCTGATAACGCGACTGAACAATATCAGAAAGCACTAATACAATAATCACGAAATAGAAGGTGCCTTTGGTCATTGGCGTAATTTCATTATCCAAGATAACCAAGTGCGCTAAATGCCCTCCCTCAGAAATCAGCATAATGCCGACAACAAAGAGGATAAATAGCCCCATCACCTCGTACATACGGTTCTTTTCAAGGAAGGTGGCCACATTATCAGCCAGCCAGATCATCAGAATGCCGCCAATGATGATTGCCGTTGCCATGATGATGAATTGATCCGTCAATGCAATTGCGCTCAAAATCGAGTCAAATGAGAACACGAGGTTCATCAATACGATTAAAAAGATAACTGAACCCGCTGATCGGCGACGCTCTTTTTGCTGAAGCTCAGCGTCTTCTTCAATATGCGTCATATGCCAAATTTCTTTCATGGCGGTATATAGAATAAAAATACCACCGATCAAAACAATGATGGAATGCAAGTTAAAGCTTCCCTTAGCGATGCCTGCAATGTCAAAGCTAAAGAACGGATCCGTTACATAGCTGATCAACTTAACTAGCACAAACAACAGAACGATACGCAAAAGTACGGCTAGGCCAATACCTAATTTTCGCACCATCGATTGTTGGTGCTCAGGCGCTTTTTTTGACTCTAAGGAAATATACAGCAAGTTATCGAAGCCCAAAATCGCCTGCAAGGCAATGAGCATCAGTAGGGTGATGAAATTATCAATAGTAAATAAAGCATCCATGACGCACTCCAGATTTGGTTGGGTACATCATACTGAATTTAAAATGAAGATCAAAACCTGATTAAATTGTGCCTAAAAATAACACAAAAAAAGCGAGCCCGAAGGCTCGCTCAACACATATATAGGAGATTAATGTGAACATGAAAAAACAGTAACTGCCTTCTCATACTTATATGAACCGAGATATACGCTTTAGTTCAAAAATAATTCAAAAAAATGTTAAAAATTAAGAAACGGCGACCATGCGGGCTCGCGAATAGCCTTTTGGGTCGGCACATAATTGATCTTGCCATTGCGTAACGCCAAAAAAGCCAGGGTGTTTTGGCCTCGGTTACGGGTCGCATAGGCGATAAACAAACCATTAGGTGAAATGCTCGGCGACTCGTCCAGCGGCGTCTGAGTTAATAACTTAAACAGCGGGCGATCGACCCCTTTGACCGCAATATGGTATTGACCCGATTTGCCATGCACAAAAACAATGTATCGACCATCCGGTGTCACCTGACCTTTGGCATTGTACTTGCCATCGAATGTTAAGCGAGTCACTTTTTTTGAGGCCAAATCCAAACGGTATAATTGCGGGCTTCCACCGCGATCCGAGGTAAATAACAGACCTCGACCATCTGGAAACCAGCTAGGCTCTGTATCAATCGCCGAATCCACCGTCAGTCGTTGATGCGTGCCCGAACGAATATGGTAGGCATAAATCTCTGGGTTGCCATCTTTGGATAACGTCATTGCCAAATATTGCCCATCAGGCGACCAGCTTGGCGCCCCATTAATGCCATCAAATGCAGGTAGCTCTTGTCGCACCCCGGTTAATAAATCTTGTATAAAAACCACCGCCTTGTTTTGGCTATAACTTGCATAGGCAAAACGACTGCCATCTGGCGACCATGTGGGCGACAAAATCGGCTTTTCACTCGTGACCAAAGGCTGAGGAAACTCGCCATGACTATCGGCAATATTGAGATGAAACTCAAAGCCACTGGCTGTTTTTACAGACGTTACGTAGAGTATTTTTGTACTGGCAACACCTGGAATGCCTAAAATCGCTTCATAAATCTCATCGCTAATGGTTTGTGCCATTCGTCTAACATGATGATCCGATTGATAATCCTCTTTGATCAATGGCTCTTGCGTCAGCACATTCCATAGCTCATAGGTGTATCGCTGCTGGCCACTTGCTGTGAGCTGAATCGCTCCGCGCAATAAAAATGGTAAATTCTTAGATTTAAAATCACCCCATGCGATGGATTCACCTAAAGTCGGCGTCGATAACAAAGCAGCTGAACGAACGGGCGCAAACTCATGGGTCAGCTGTAATTCGCGCTCTAAAATACGATTAAACTCAGCAAACTCGCCGCCTGCTGCCGAAACATCAAAATCCACATAAGCAATACCGAGGGCTGACTGCTGGCCTTGATTAATCACAATTTCCGACTGCGCCTGAACTTGCACGAAAGCGCAGACAAACAAAAAACAACCAAGTAGCCAACGGTTCATAGGAATAAGCCCTCTGGATCAAATATTACTGTTAGTTGACGAAACTCATCGAAAAGTTCCGGGCTTTCAGGAACAGGTAGCGGCTCGGCCAGCCGAATCGCATTTTTCGCCGAATTCACAAATGCCACATTTGCCGAAGCAGATCGCCGAATCTCGGTTATTTCATAAACCCGACCATCTGGTGTTAATTTCAACTCAAACGTAACGCGCATACCAGACTCTGTCGAGCTTGGCAGCGACCAAAGCGCCATTATTTTATCGTTAATGGCTTGTCGACTTTGCGCCACCTGCTGCTCATCCGCTTGAGCCTGAGCGGCCAACGCTGCCTCGGCGGCCTCAAGCCTCTGTTGTGCCTCGGCTTTTAAGCGCTTTTTCAAAGCTTCTTGGCGCTCCTGCGCCAACATTTTCTCGACATAAGAGAGCTCTCGCGGCTCTTTCGGTTCATCTGGCTCATTCGGCTCATTCAGGGTGTCAGCTTGGGCATCAGTCACCGTAATCGTCGCACTTTGCGCACCTGATCGATCACCTACCGCGACCTCATCTTGGCTATCGGTCGCCGCCTGCTTTGGCGGCGTGACTGGCAACTGTGTTGTGACCACGGGTGTGCTGATTTGCGTCGTTACACTCTTTGTTGTCTTTTCGGCTGCCTCTGCCTCTGCCTCTGCCTCTGCCTCTGCCTCTGCCTCTGGCTCTGGCTCTGGCTCTGGC